>NZ_JARWKZ010000092.1:0-13897 GCF_050577975.1 Rhizobium sp. BR 315
GGATCGTAGGGGGGACGACCTGTCGAGGCCTCAACCGCTCGCCTGAATCCGAGCTGCGCAACATCAAGCCCATCGACAAAGGCATCGATCACCCGCACCGCAGCATCTGCCGCAACGTAATCCTCGATCCGGGCTGGCAACAGCGACGTCTGACCCCGATCAGTCCCTGAAATGTATCCCATGAAAATGGCCGCATCGTTTCCAATGCGGCCACCTTAATTGATTTGCCGGACTTCTCACACAGGCTGCTCGGGCCGCCCTTTTTGCTGTGCCAAAACAACACTTGCACAAGCTTGGCAAGCTCTCCTGGCAATGCAAATTATGCAACCTCCCCATTGCCGTTTTAAAAAAAGCCCCTATAACTCGCAGCGCAGCGATTTTGGAGAGTTAGCTGCAATGCACGGAAATTTTACTGATTTTGGACAGGATTAACCTGCGGCTTGGCTTGGCCATGACCTTAACGGGTTGGAGTCGTCCGAATTTATTACTTGAAAACGACTTCGCAGGTCGGATCACCATCCGAAGACATTGTTGAGAAATAACAACAACAGAGATGCGGCTCTGTTTTCTTCATGACGGTGCGGCGGGCAAACAGACCTTCCACCCGGTTCATCTGAAATTCAAACGAGACGCGCAGGAGCCTATGCGCTCAAGTGGTGGGGATCAGCTTGTTCAAGATTGCCAAAGCAAATTTTGCCGCACCGTTTGCGCCTGGTTCGCTGGCGTTCGATAGCCACGATCCCGATCTCCTCGCGCAATTCTGCGTTTCCGAAGGCTGGACCGGCGACCTGTCGAGCGGCCTCATCAAGCTCGGGCAGTGGAGCACCATGCTGCATGGGCTGACCTCTTCCGAGTGCGGCCTCCTGAGCCTGATGCACTGTTATGACGCGCAGGACCGCGCGCGCATCCTCGACCTTTTCGAACAGGCGGCAACCGCCGCATCCAGCTTCTGCTATTCCACCACGACCCTTGGCGCCAATGGCCATCGCCAACCGATCTTCTGTGTCGGCGAATCCATCGCCGCGGATGGGAGACACGCCGGCAGCATGGTCGGCATGTTCCTCTTTCCGCGCTTCAAGCTGGAGCCGGGGAGCCAATTGGCGACCCGGCAATAGGCCAGGATGGAACGAGCGCAAGGGCATCCGCCCTCATTGCGCCCAGGCAGCATCAATCCCGCTTTGGAATGTTCAGGCCAACCTGGCTTGCGGGACGCGCAAGGGCGCGCTCCAGCCAGGCCATGACTGCGGGGAAGCTTTCGAATTCGAGAACTTCACGGCCACCATAGAAGACGTCGACTCCGCGAACCCAGGGAAACGTCGTGATGTCGGCGATGGTATAGTCGTCGCCCATAATCCACTCGCGCCCCTGCAGGCGGCTTTCGAGAATACTCAGGAGACGCTTGGCTTCGTCGCGGTAGCGCTCGACCGGATAGGAGTTGTTGGCGACCTTATCGGCGGCAAATTTGAAGAAATGGCCGAACTGACCGAACATGGGGCCAACGCCTGCCATCTGGAAGAAAACCCATTCCAGCGTCTCGTAGCGCCTGGCGGCATCCTGAGGCATGAGCTTGCCGGTCTTCTCGGCGAGATAGACGAGGATCGCACCGGATTCGAACAGGCCGATCGGTTTGCCGTCCGGGCCATTGGGATCGATGATCGCAGGGATGCGGCCGTTCGGGTTCAGCGAAATGAATTCCGGCGACTTCTGATCGTTGGCGCTGAAGGAGACCAGATGCGGCTCATAGGGGAGACCAAGTTCCTCCAGCGCGATCGAGACCTTCACGCCGTTCGGCGTCGGCAGCGAATAGAGCTGGATGATGTCCGGATTGCTGGCAGGCCAGCGCTTCGTGATCGGAAATGACGAGAGGTCGGCCACTGGAATCACTCCTTAAGATTATGATTTGGCGATGAATTGCCGCCACCATAGCCGATATCGCACGGATGGAAAGAGGGCGGTAAATCCGCCATTGTTCAATGATTGTGAACTAATTGTACGCAGTTGTTTATCTTTTCAGCCACCGAAAAATCATGGATATCAGTCTCCAGAAATTGTCGCCACTCAGTCCAAACCCAATTCACTGGAGACCGTCATGTCCAATAGCAACAACATCATCATTCTCGTGGCGCGCATCCTGCTCGCCTTCATGTTCATCTTCGCCGGCTTCGGCAAGCTGACTGATCCGGCCGGCACCGCAGGCATGATCGCCGGCGCCGGCATGCCCTACGCAACCCTCCTCACCTACCTTGCTGGCGCGTTCGAATTCGTCACGGGCGTCTGCGTCCTGATCGGCTTCCAGATCCGCATCGTCGGCTGGCTGCTCGCCGCCTTCTGTGTCTTCACCGGCATCGTCTTCCATCTGGGGACAGTCAACGTTCCGGATTTCCCGGCTGCCGCAAACGGCTGGATCAATGGCCTGAACTTCGTCAACTTCCTGAAGAACGTCACGCTCGCCGGCGCATACATCATGCTCGCCACCAACGGCGCAGGCCTCTACTCGGTCGATGCACGCCGCGGCGCTTACGCAACCGCCTGATCGCTGAGTATCTCCCAAGACAAAAGGCCCGCCGGAATTCCGGCGGGCCTTTTGCGTGAATAGAAAACTGGAAGGTCAGAGCGCGCTGCGCACGGCTGAAATGATGCGCTGGACCATCGGATCGCCTTCGTGGCTTTCCTTGCGCGCGCGCACCAGGCACGCCTCCGAGCGCAGGATGATCCCATCCGACAGGATCTTCAGATGATTGGCCCGCAATGTCGAGCCCGTGGAGGTGATATCGACGATGATGTCGGCGGAGCCGGCGGCCGGAGCACCTTCCGTCGCACCGAGGCTTTCGACGATACGATAGAGCTGGATGCCATGCTGGCTCGAAAAGAACTGCTGCGTCAGCCGCCAGTACTTCGTCGCGACCGTCAGCCTGTGGCCATGACGGGCACGGAAATCAGCGGCGACATCGCCGAGATCGGCCATGGTATCGACATCGAGCCAGATTTCCGGCACCGCGACGACGACATCGGCATGACCGAAGCCAAGCCTTGCGCAGAATTCGACGCGGCGATCGGCCTCCGCCATGCCTTCGCGCACGAGGTCTTCGCCGGTAATGCCGAAATCGACGCTGCCATTGCCGATCTCACGCGAGATTTCCGAGGCCGACAGGAACGCGATCTCGACGCCTTCTAAGCTTTCGACACGGCCGCGATAGGAGCGATCGTTACCAACGGCGACGATGGGCATGCCGGCGCGCTCGAAAACAGCCGAGCAATCGTCCTTCATCCGGCCCTTGGAGGGCAGCGCAATGGTGATGGTCATCAGGCGACCCTCGCGGTTTCGATGCGGTCGAGCCAGAGCGCGAAGCCGACGGCGGGGATATGGTCCCTGGCGCCGAGCAGGGTCATCAGCCGATCGAAGCGGCCGCCGCCGGCGAGCACCGCGCTCGATCCTGCCACCGTCACTTCGAAGACGAGGCCGGTATAATAATCGAGGGGACGGCCGAAGGCCGCGCGATAGTCTATCTTCGAGGCGTCGACACCGGCTTTGGCCAATGCGGCGACGCGGGCATCGAAGCTTTCCATTGCCTTGCCGAGCTTCAGGCCTGCCGCATCGGCAAAGCCGGCCAGGGCCGCAGAGGCGTCCGCCAAAGGCACGCTCAGGGACAGGAACTCTTCCAATACGAGGAATGCGGCGTCATCGAGCCGCGTTTCGGACAGGACCAGCTTCTCGCGAAGACGGCGGGCGATCTCCTGTGGCGAGCGGCTGGCATTGGTGGAGTAGCCGGTTGCCTGCATGGTGGCATCGATATGCCTGATCAGCCCCTGCTCGTCGCCGCGGCTGAGGAAATCGAGCACATGCGCGTCGAGCCCGGTGACAGGCTGCGGGCTTGCCAGACGCGCCAGCAGCGTTTCGAGCTGCATCATGTTGCCGAAGGCGTGGATCAACCGCTTCTGCCAGCCGGATGGCAGTCCGAGCGCCTGCACCACAGCCTCGAACACGGCCTGATCGCCAAGCGTCACCGAGAGCGGCTTGCCCGGAACGAGCCGGTTCAGGAGACCGATGGCATCGCCGATGGCGCGCGCATCGGCGCTTGCGGTGTCGCCATCGCCCAGATCTTCGATGCCGGCCTGATAGAACTCATGGCCGCCTTCGCGGCGCTGGCGAAAGATCTCGCCGAGGTAGGAATAGCGCTTCGGCGTGCCGGTCGCGGTTTCGATATGGCGCAGGCAGACCGGAATGGTGAACTCCGGACGCAGGCAAAGGCTGGCGCCGGTTTCGCTTTCGGTCATGAAGATGCGCCGGCGAAGATCCTCGCCGGCCATGTCGAGAAAGGGTTCGGCCGGCTGGATGATGGGCGTATCCACCCGCTCCGTCCCGCGAACGGCGAACTCGTCCAGCAGATCGCCGGCAAAATCTGGAAGGTTGATCAGGGGCATGGGATAAGAACTCCACTAAAGCCCCTCATCCGGCCTGTCGGCCACCTTCTCCCCGTTTGGACGGGGAGAAGGGGATGGGCGCGCCTTCTATCTCCCCTCACTTCTGTGGGAGCCGATGGACCGCAAGAAAAAAGGTCGTCCCCTCTCCCCGTCAACGGGGAGAGGGCTAGGGTGAGGGGCAAAGCCACACGCTCAGACATTGCCGAGCGCCCTCTTCCGGTCTTCCGCCTGCGCCGCCAATATTGCCTTAACCTTTGCGATGAGCTCGGCTTCCGGCACGGTTTCCTGCGCGACACGGGCTTCACGCCAGCTTGCATTGTCCTCGATCTCGCCGGAGAGGCGCTTGCCTTCGATCAAATCCTTGATCTGGACGACGCCCTCAGCGCGCTCGTCGCCGCCCTGGATGATGGCGATCGGGCAGCCCCGACGGTCGGCATATTTCAGCTGGTTGCCGAACTTCTTCCAGTTGCCCTGGAACATCTCGGCGCGGATGCCGGCAGCACGCAGCTGCTGCGTGAAGCGCTGGTAGCGGCCCATGGCATCGACATCGCCATCCATGACGGTGACGAGTACGGGCTCGATCACCTCCTCAGTGCCGAGCTTGCCAAGGTTCTTCAGCGCCGTCATCAGGCGCGAGACGCCGATGGAGAAGCCGGTGGCCGGCACAGGCTGGCCCATGAAGCGCGAGACGAGCCCATCATAACGGCCGCCGCCGCCGACCGAGCCGAAGACGACCTTCTCGCCCTTCTCGTTGGTGACATCGAACGACAGCTCGGCCTCGTAGACTGGGCCGGTGTAGTATTCGAGGCCGCGAACGACGGACGGATCGATCTTGATGCGATCGGCGTGATAGCCGGCGCTGATGACGAGGCTGCCGATAAAATTCAGTTCGTCGACACCCTCGACGCCGTTGGACGTGCCGGCAACCAGCTCGGCAAGCTGAACGGCACTTTCGGCATAGTCCTTGATACCGACGAAGAAGAGCACCTTCTCGATCTGATCGGCATTGAGACCGGCACCCTTGGTAAAGTCGCCGGACTCATCCTTGCGGCCGGGGCCGAGCAGCAGCGCCACGCCCCCCGGACCGAACTTGTCGAGCTTGTCGATGGCGCGCAGCACGTTCAAGCGCTGAGCAACCTTGTCATCGCCGCCGAGGCCGATCGCCTCCAGCACGCCGTCGAGAACCTTGCGGTTGTTGACGCGGATCACATAGTCGCCGCGCTTGATGCCCAGAGCTTCCAGCGTATCGGCCATCATCATGCACATCTCGGCATCCGCCTGCACGCCCGGTGCGCCGACGGTATCGGCATCGAACTGCATGAACTGGCGGAACCGGCCCGGGCCTGGCTTCTCATTGCGGAAAACATAGCCGGCGCGATAGGTGCGGTAGGGAAGCTGGATCTCGTTGAAATTCTCGGCGACATGACGGGCAAGCGGCGCCGTCAGGTCGTAGCGCAGCGACATCCACTGCTCGTCGTCATCCTGAAGCGAGAACACGCCTTCGTTCGGCCGGTCGCTGTCGGGCAGGAACTTGCCAAGCGCATCGGTATATTCGAACAGCGGCGTTTCGACAGGATCGAAACCATAATGCTCGTAAACCACCCGGATCTTGGAGGTCATCTCGTTGACAGCGCGAATGTCGCTGGCCGAACGATCGACAAAGCCACGCGGCAGGCGGGCCTTGAGCTTCTGCGGTTTCTTCTGTTTGTCGCTCATATCTAAGGTAATCCGGTACGGGAACAGTGGCGGTTAACTAGCGGATTGGGCTGAATGCGGCAAGGATTGTTCTATGCTAACGACGGACAAACGGACAAAAAGCCAGATGAGGCGAGATAGACACCATGCCACATGCAATCGTTCTGAAATGTGCCAATGACAGCGCCGCTCCGGTTTTGGATCTCTGGCGGCAGGCAAGCAGGTTCGAAACCACGCCATCCATGGAGGCGCTGAACTATCCGCCGCATCTCACCCTTGCCGTCTATGCGGATATCGCTCCCTCCTCGCTTTTTGCGGCTATTCAAAAAGTCTTCAGCGAGATGCCGCCCTTATCGATCGAATTCTCCGGCATCGACCATTTCGCAAACGAGATGCTGGTGCTTTGGGCGCGTCCTGCAGACGATCGAGTCTTGAGGAAAATACACGCCGCCATTCACGACGAGATCGATCCCGCCCTTTGCCATGAGCATTCCCGTCCGGATCGGTGGCAACCGCATTGCACGATCGCGATGAAGATCCCAGCGAACTCGGCGGAACAGGCGCTGAAATGGGCTGCGGGAACGCCGGCCCGATTTACGCTCACCTTCGACACGGTGGATTGCATAAGCTTTCCGCCGGTCGAGATTCTGAATGAGGTCAAGCTGCTGCCTTGATCGCCTCACAGTGTCCCCAAGATGCGATTTGTGCGTGCTTTGGCAGCCGGCGCAGCTCGGCTCCCGCTCATGCGCCTGCTTACGATCCTGACGATGTTGATTGCCTGGCTGAAGAAGCACGGCAAGTAATTCATTCGATCATGGGAGGCTGCACGCGAGCGTCGCCTCTCTCACCGCTCAGTCCATGATTCCAGGCAGGCGTGTTGCCAACTGATCGATGACCACGCGCAAAGGCGCTTGGTGTCCATCACGGCATCGACCACATCATAGAAAT
The DNA here is from genome assembly GCF_050577975.1 of Rhizobium sp. BR 315. Lineage (NCBI taxonomy): Bacteria > Pseudomonadati > Pseudomonadota > Alphaproteobacteria > Hyphomicrobiales > Rhizobiaceae > Rhizobium > Rhizobium sp. BR 315. The sequence continues at coordinate 7,066 of NZ_JARWKZ010000092.1, forward strand.
CGCCGGCGGGCCGAACTTCGCTCAATCGTTGAAGGCGGTAGCGCCGCATGGCCGGATTTCCGTCATCGGCGTCCTCGAAGACTTCGATATAATCGGTCCTGCGGCACCGCTGCAGTTAACGTCTCCGGTCGTGCAAGGCATCGGTGTCGGCCATCGCCGCTCGCTCGAGGATTTCGCGCGCGGTCGACAGCATCGGCCTGAAGCCCGTCATCGACCATCGCTACGGCCTCGGCGAGGTTCCGACAGCCTTCGATCATCTCGATCGCGGTCCCTTCGGCAAGATCGTCATCGAGCTGTAATAGCCGCCGGGCCGCCACGAAGAATGGCAGCCCGGCTTCTGCATGATATCAGGCTTTCGGCTCGAAAGGCTGCGGCACCCGCAATGTGCCCTGGCGGGCGAGCATCCAGGCGGGATATTCGGGCGCAAGCGCACTGACTTCATCGAGCTTGGCCATATCGTCGGCATCAAGCTTCAGCTTGACTGCGGCGAGATTCTGATCGAGCTGGTCGAGACGCTTGGCGCCGATGATGATGCTGGTGACGAAGGGTTTAGCCAATATCCAGGCAAGCGCCACGGTTGCAACGCTGGAGCCGTGCTTTTCCGCCACTTCACGCATGGCGGCAACGCAGGCCCAGGCACGGTCCTTGTCGACGGGCGGGAAATCGAAGCTTGCACGCCGGCCCTCGCCATTGCCGGGAGCGCCGGGACCATATTTGCCCGAAAGGAGACCGCCGGCGAGCGGCGACCAGACCATCAGTCCAAGCTTCTCTTCCGCCATCAGCGGCACGATCTCGCGTTCCAGATCGCGGCCGGCGATGGAATAATAGGCTTGCACGGTTTCAAAGCGAGCGAAGCCGCGGCGTTCGGAAATGCCGAGCGCCTTGGCGATGCGCCAGGCCTGCCAGTTGGAAACACCGACATAGCGGACGAGGCCGCGCGAAACGAGATCATCCAACGCCCGCAGCGTCTCGTCGATCGGGGTTACCCGATCCGTGGCATGGATCTGATAGAGGTCGATGTGATCGGTCTGCAGACGGTCGAGGCTTGCCTGCACCGAATCCATGATATGGCCACGCGAGGCGCCGCGGTCATTCGGCTTGTCACCCATGACACCATAGACCTTGGTGGCGATAACGACATCCTTGCGGGGCACGCCGAGGTTTTTCAGGGCCTGGCCAAGCAACTTCTCGGAGTTGCCGAAGGAGTAGACATCGGCCGTGTCGATGAAATTGATGCCGGCGGCGAGCGAGCTTTCGACGATCTTGTCGGCCAGCGCCTGGTCGACATCGGCGATCGCACCCCAGAGACTGTTGTTGGGACTGGCTTCACCGAAGGTCATCGTGCCCAGGCAAAGTTCGGAGACGAACATGCCGGTATTACCGAGTTGATTGTAACGCATAGGAGAAAATTCCCTTGTAGCCGGCTGGAACAGGCTTCCGGCCGATGAGTTCTTATCTCTTGGTTATAATTTGGCCTCGGCACGGCGGCGGCTTGTTCGCGCCGCCTTGGAGAGGTCACCAGACAGTCGTCGAAGCCCGGCCCGGAAGCCGGCGCGATCGAGACAGTATCGACATAATGCACCGGAATCCGATTTCAACGCGAGACCTGCTATCGATCACGATGCGGTTACCAGCACTTACACTTGCGTCCCGGACGGCGGAGGATAGACTCCGGAGTTCATCCCTTAAGCGGAACGGAAACACCATGACGCAACGCCCGCTCACCACGATCGGCTTCGATGCCGATGACACGCTTTGGCAGAACGAACAGTTCTACCGGCTGACGGAACTGCAATTCACCGATCTACTCATCGATCATGCCGACAGCGACCATATTTCTGCGCGACTGCTCGAAGCCGAGAAGCGCAATTTGCGCCACTACGGATTCGGCATCAAGGGCTTCACGCTGTCGATGATCGAAACGGCCATCGAAATCACGGAGGGCGAGGTGCCGGCGACCGTCATCGCCCGGATCCTCGACATCGGCCGCGATCTTCTCGCTCATCCCGTCGAAACGCTGCCGCATGTGCGCCAGACGCTGGAAGCCCTGTCCGGCAACTATCTACTGGTGCTGATCACAAAGGGCGACCTTTTCGATCAGGAGCGCAAGCTTGCCCAATCCGGCCTCGGCGATCTTTTCGATGCGATCGAGATCGTCTCGGACAAGAACGCCTCCACATATCGCCGCATCTTTTCCAAGGTGGGAGATGGGCCTGAGCGAGCGATGATGATCGGCAATTCGCTGAAATCAGACATCGTGCCGGCACTCGCCGCAGGCAGCTACGGCGTCTTCGTGCCGCACGAACTCACATGGTCCCTCGAACATGTCGAGGAGCCGACCGAAGCGCCGCGCTTCCGCAAGATCGGTCATCTCGGCGAGCTGTATAGCGTGATCGAGGCCTTGTCTTAGGCCTCACTGTCCCTGCTTCGATCGCGACGGGAAAAGCGTCGGCCCTTGATCCTTCTGCTGATCGGCAGGCTGCTGCTGCGAGGCCGGCGGATTGGGATCGATGAGGATCTCGTAGGGAGCGCCGAGACCGCGGCGGCGGGTGACGCGAGAATAATAAGGCTTGATCAGCCAGGTGGTATCTTCGTTGAGGGTGATGTCGGCGGTGTCGCCATCCTCGTCCGTGCCGAAGAAGGATTCATCATCGTTCGACGACAGATCGAAGATCGCCATAAAGGTGTATTTGCTCTTCGAGCTGAAGGTGATCCGCACATGCTGACCCTTCTTCAGCGGCAGCGTGTAGACCTTGCCCTTGCCGAACTTCGTCCAGCCCGTCAATTTTTCGAGAACGGCCGGGAAACCGAGTTTCTCGATCTTCTCGCCACGATCAAGCTGCGGCAGCGTCTGGCGAGGGGCATCCTCGGCGCTGGCGGCTGCGGCGCCGACCAGTATGAGCATCGCTACCGAAAGGCCGAGCAATATGCCTCTCATGGCCGCACCAATGCACAGCGCATCGCCTCCACCTCTTTCCGGCAATAGCAGCCTTCGATGTGATCGTTCACAAGGCCCATGGCCTGCATGAAGGCATAAACTGTGGTCGGGCCGACAAAGGTCCAGCCGCGCTTCTTCAGATCCTTCGAAATCCGCACTGAGGCCGGTGTCGTCGGATTGGCGCGAAGATGCGCGAAGTCGAAGATCTCGGGACGCTCGGCGGCGCCCGGCTCATGGCTCCAGAAATAGCGTGCGAGCGAACCGAATTCGTCACGCAGCTCGATAGCGCGGCTTGCATTGTTGATGGTGGAAACGATCTTGCCGCGATGGCGGATGATGCCGGCATCGGCGACGCAGCGCTCGATATCGGCCTCGTCGAATTTGGCGACCTTTTCGAAATCGAAGCCGGCAAAAGCGGCGCGGAAGTTCTCGCGCTTGCGCAGGATCGTCAACCAGGAAAGGCCGGATTGGAATCCCTCCAGGCAAATCTTCTCGAAGAGCCTGATGTCGTTGACGACAGGGCGCCCCCATTCCTCGTCATGATAGCGCTGATATTCCGGCAGGTTGCCATGCCAGAAGCAGCGATCTCTGCCATCCTCGCCGGTGATGATGCCCGTTTCAGCCATTTTAGCGATTCGTCTCCCATTTCAGCGCGCACCACCGGAAACCGGCAAGCAACTATCGGATAAAAACAGATCAATCAAACGTTTAAAATCATAGGCGGATTTCAACGAACGCGCATTCCGATTCCTGATTTACCATTTGCAAACCACATTTCCAAACCAGGCGGTAACCCTGATAAAGCTTTATCGGCTTCTCGGCATTTTGATGAATAGATGTTTACCATTCGCTCGCGCGCAGGTGGCACCATAGTCTCGACCGGGTGCTGTCGCGCCCATCCTCGGCCCATGTGTAGAGAGTTTGTCCGATGATGAAACATGTCGTTCTGTGCGCCGCCGGCGCTCTGAGCCTGCTTGCCTCCACCGCCTTTGCCAACGATCGCTACCAGTCGCGCCCGCCTGTTATCGTCAGTCCCGATCTGACCGCCCCCTGGGTAACGCAGCTTAGCGGCGGCGGCGTGCAGCCCGTCGTCTATGCCCGTCCAATGGCACGCCGTGCAGCCGATCCTCGAATGGAACAGCAGGCCTATCCGCAGGTGCGCCAGGTGGTGCAGCCGCGCGGCCTGTTCTCGCGCCCAGTCGTGCAGCAAGTTGCGATGACCCGCCCGCAATATCCGGCAGTCCGCGGCCAGGTCGACCCGCAATTCCTGCCACAGATCGTCGACTACCAGACGAAGGAAAAGCCCGGCAGCATCGTCATCGACACCAATAATCGCTTCCTCTATCTGGTGATGGAGGGCGGCAAGGCACGCCGCTATGGCGTCGGCGTCGGCAAGCCCGGCTTCGAATGGGCCGGCGCGCATACCATCACGCGCAAGCAGGAATGGCCGGACTGGACGCCGCCGTCCGAGATGGTGGCACGGGAGGCCGCAAAGGGACATTATCTGCCGGCCCGCATGGAAGGCGGCGAAGCCAATCCGCTCGGCGCGCGCGCCATGTATCTCGGCTCCACTCTCTATCGCATCCACGGCACCAACGCGCCCTGGACGATCGGCAGCGCCGTTTCCTCCGGCTGCATCCGCCTGCGCAACGAAGATGTCACCGACCTTTACAACCGCGTGAAAGTCGGAACGCGCGTCATCGTGATGTGATCGACCAGCCATCGGAAAACAGCGCGGTGCGCATGGCCGAGGGAGGCCTCAAAGTTCGTCGCGCCGACGTCACCTTTCTCTACACTATTGCTGCGGCTATTCCTCAATCGCTGATAGAAGAAAAGCCTGTTTTTCCGGACCAATCTTTGCAACCGGCATTTTGATCTTGATCCCCTCGTAGGTTTCGGTAGTTTCTTGCCGACTTCAGCGAGGGGAATGCCATATGAGAACAGGACTATCCGTCGTAGCGGCAGGCGTCGTTGCGACTTTTCTTCTTGCGGCCTCGAATGCCGCTGCCTTTACCGCTTCTGCTCCTTCCGCAACGCCAGCCGCACGCAGTGACGTGGTTCGGGTCGCGATGGAACCGCAGGGCCAGGTCAAGCCGCAATTCCAGCGTCGGATGGTCAGGCTGTCGACCAACGAGGTGCCCGGCACGATCATCATCGATACCAATAACAAGTATCTCTATCTCGTCGAAGGCGACAACCGCGCAAGACGATACGGCATCGGCGTCGGTCGCGAAGGCTTCGGATGGTCGGGCGTGGTCAAGGTCGGCCGTAAGGCGGAATGGCCGGGCTGGACGCCGCCGCCGGAGATGCGCGTCCGCGAAGCCAAGAAGGGCCACAAGCTGCCGTCCTATCAAGAGGGTGGTGAGGACAATCCGCTCGGCGCACGCGCCATGTACCTCTATCACAACGGCAGCGACACCGCCTTCCGGATCCACGGAACGAATCAGCCCTGGAGCATCGGCCTGAACATGTCGTCCGGCTGCATCCGCATGATGAACAAGGATGTGACGGATCTCTACGATCGGGTTCCGATCGGCACCAAGGTCATCGTCGTCGGTCCCGGCAACAAGCAGGGCGAAGTCAGCTATCAGGATCGCGGCATCGACGTGCTGAGGACCTTGTTCGGCGGTTGATAGACCGGCCGATCCGCCACTTCTGCGCAGATCCGAGCATAAAGAGCGCCCCGAGCAAATGACACGGCAGAGCCGGCATGCTCGGGGCGCTCGCGACCTCGTACAAATACCGCGTGTCCCCGCCGTTACACGCACTGTTGCGTCATTGTTACAGCCGCAAACCTATCGCGCTACCCTACCGATAAGGGTCATTTACATTCAGTTTCATGTCAGCTCTCCTACCTAAGCCGTCGCTGCTTACCAGTGACTGCAATGGACGCATAACTGACGCGTGTTTAGCTAGCGACACTCTGCCATTCGGGGATTCTACATGCATCGTGCATTTCGTTTCAAACAGCAGGCCGTATCCGCACTTGCGATTTCAGCGTTCTTGTTTGCTGCCGGCTCTGCCTCGGCGGGAATGCAGCTCTCAGGCTATGGCGGCTTTCAAGGCGCGACCGGCGGCAATGTGAAGACATCGGACGGTGCCGATTTCGACCCTGACTGGTCCGGCAAATCCTTCAAGATGCCACCCTATTTCGGCTTCCGGGGCATCTGGTGGCTTGACGATTTCGGCAAGTCGAACTGGGGCGTGTCGCTCGACTACAGCCATGCGAAGGTTTACGGCAATCTCGGCAATACGCCCGGCTGGTCGCACTTCGAGTTCACCGACGGCTTGAACATGCTGACGCTGAACGCGCTCTATCGCTTCCAGGACCCGAGCCGCAACTGGACGCCCTATGTCGGCCTCGGCGCCGGTATCAACGTGCCGCATGTCGAAGTCACCCGCGCCTCGGGCACGACCTTCGACTACCAGTTCGGCGGCGCATCGCTGCAGGCACAGGCCGGTGTCAGCTACCAGCTCTCCCAGCACTGGTCGACCTTCGTCGAATATAAGGGCAACTACAATTTCGTGAACGACGTCTCGATCGACAGCGGCGATACGCTCAAGACCAGGGTCTTTACCCACGCCGTCAACTTCGGCGTCTCGTTCAACTTCTAGAGCAATTCCAGGAAAGTGCGCAGCGGTTTTCCGTCCGGAATTGCGTAAAAACAATGAGTTAGATGGTGTAACGGGCGGAGCCCGGCCAGCCAGGTTTGAATGGCTGGTGGTCGTCCCTCACAATGATGGTGTCGCGGAGTCAGGAGAGACCTGCTCCATAGCATCACGGAGAGACGACCATGAAGCAGTATGCCGGCATCGACGTATCATTGGAATACTCAAGTGTGTGCGTGGTGGATGCGGATGGCCGCATTGTGCGTGAAGCAAAGGTCCACAGTG
>NZ_JARWKZ010000093.1:0-12880 GCF_050577975.1 Rhizobium sp. BR 315
GTCGGCAATCATCGTCCGCAGCCATGACGGCGCATCGGCAGGGATGACGAACTCCTCGTGCAGCAAGCCCTGCTTGCGGGTGTAGTCGATCGTGCGGGCCTCCCGCTCGTACTCCATCTTGGCGCAATGCCGATAGGCCGCCGACAGCACAGCGCTGCGGCCGGAGCCGCGGGCGACGATGCTGACGGAGAAATGAGGAACGGCCACGGCGGAATTCTCTCCCGATTCCGAGCAAAATCAACATGTTCGCCAGCGAGATCGGCTCCGCCAGGCGCTCTCAAAAGAACGTCGCGCCAGCGACGTATAATTGCGCCCTTCGGATGCCGCTCTTGTCGAGCGGCCGGGATCATCCACGAAAGCATCGCCCTTGGCGATTGTAGGATTCACAGTAGTGCGTTCCGCACCGACATCCGGAAGATGGGGTCCGAAAGACAAGCTTTCGCACCCAAGGAGACATCCGGACATGAAGAAACCATCCTCGAAAATCCGCGACGAAATCGCCAGGCTCCAGGAGCAATTGAAGCTCGCCGAGACCCGGGAGGCCGAGCGCATCGGCCGGATCGCGCTTAAAGCCGGGCTCGGTGAGATCGAGATCGACGAGGGTGAACTGCAGGCAGCATTCGAGGATCTGGCGAAACGCTTTCGCGGAGGCAAGGTCCGTTCGACCGGAGGGAAGGGGGCAAGCGGCGCAGGCGAGGGCAGCGCGCCCGCCGCGCAGAACCCGCCTGGTACGGCTGAGGGCAGGACTGGCGAGGCTTGAGCGGATGCGAAGATCCACGACATCAGATGCCCGCAAGAAGGACACGCGCGAAAAGATCGAGCTCGGCGGCCTGATCATCAAGGCKGGGCTGCGCTACGAGAAGCGCGCGCTGCTGCTCGGGCTCCTCATCGATGCCGCCGCGCGCCTGAAGGGAGACGCACAGGAGCGCTCACGGCTCGCCGCACTCGGTGCTGAAGCGTTCGGAGAGAGAGATGACTAGGATCCTGCTGTTCGTAGCGCCATGCGCGTTGATGATGCTGATGGCCATCGGCATGACCGGGACCGAACTGTGGCTATCCCACTTCGGCAAGAGCGATGCCGCCCGGCAGATGCTCGGCCGTGCCGGCATCGCTCTGCCCTATGTCGCCGCGTCCGTCGTCGGCATCATCTTTCTGTTTGCGAGCGCAGGCTCCGCGCGGATCAGGACGGCAGGATGGGGCGTTGTCACGGGCGCGACAGCGACGCTCGTCCTAGCGGTCCTGCGCGAGGCATCGAGGCTCTCCGCGTATCTCGAACAAGTCCCGGCCGGCAAAACCGTCTTCAACTATCTCGATCCCGCGACGGCGATCGGGGCTGCTGCCGTGCTGATGTCGGCGCTGTTCGGCATGCGTGTGGCGATTGCCGGCAACGCGACATTCGCGAGGGCCGAACCGAAGCGCATCGTTGGGAAACGGGCGCTGCACGGCGAGGCCGACTGGATGAAACTATCGCAAGCCGAAAAGCTGTTTGCCGAGAGCGGCGGCATCGTCATCGGCGAGCGCTACCGGGTCGACCGGGATAGCATCGCGGCACCATCGTTTCGCGCCGACAGCGCCGCGAGCTGGGGAGCGGGCGGCAAGTCGCCGCTGCTTTGCTTCGACGGCTCGTTCGGCTCGTCGCACGGCATCGTGTTCGCCGGATCCGGCGGCTTYAAGACGACATCGGTCACGATCCCGACGGCGCTCAAGTGGGGTGGCGCGCTCGTTGTCCTCGATCCTTCGAACGAGGTTGCGCCAATGGTGTTGAAGCACCGTGGCGACGCCAACCGCGACGTCTTCGTGCTCGATCCGAAACACTCGGAAATCGGCTTCAACGCGCTCGACTGGATCGGCCGGTTCGGGGGAACGAAAGAGGAGGATATCGCCTCCGTCGCATCGTGGATCATGAGCGACAGCGGTGGCGCGCGTGGGGTCCGTGACGACTTCTTCCGCGCCTCGGCCTTGCAGTTGCTGACGGCTCTCATTGCCGACGTTTGCCTCTCAGGCCACACGAYGGAAAACGACCAGACACTCCGGCAAGTACGCAAGAACCTGTCCGAGCCAGAGCCCCAACTGCGCCAGCGGCTGCATGAAATCTACGACGATTCGAATTCGGATTTCGTCAAGGAGAATGTCGCAGCCTTCGTCAACATGACGCCGGAAACCTTCTCGGGCGTATATGCCAACGCGGTCAAGGAAACGCACTGGCTGTCCTATCCGAACTACGCCGCGCTGGTCTCGGGAACTTCCTTTTCGACGAGCGATCTGGCGGACGGAAAGACGGATGTCTTCATCAACATCGATCTCAAGACGCTGGAGACGCATGCGGGCCTGGCGCGCGTCATCATCGGCGCGTTTCTGAACGCGATCTACAACCGCAACGGAGAGATGCAGGGAAGGGCACTGTTCCTTCTCGATGAGGTGGCGCGCCTCGGCTACATGCGCATCCTGGAGACCGCGCGCGACGCCGGCCGTAAGTATGGAATCACGCTGACCATGATCTACCAGTCGATCGGCCAGATGCGCGAGACCTATGGCGGCCGCGATGCGGCGAGCAAATGGTTCGAGAGCGCAAGCTGGATTTCATTCGCCGCGATCAACGATCCCGAGACTGCCGACTACATCTCACGCCGCTGCGGCATGACGACCGTCGAGATCGATCAGGTCAGCCGCAGTGTCCAATCGAAAGGATCGTCGCGCACGCGGTCGAAGCAACTCGCCGCCAGGCCGCTGATCCAGCCGCACGAGGTGCTGCGCATGCGGGCCGACGAGCAGATCGTCTTCACCGCCGGAAACGCGCCGCTCAGATGCGGACGCGCGATCTGGTTTCGGCGTGACGATATGAAGGGGTGCGTGGGCGCGAGAGCGTTTTCGAAAGCAGCGAACCCCGCAGAGAATTCGCCCGATCGGCCGGCGCGCAGCGCAGCGAGCAAGGCCGATCGAGAACAATGAAGAGTATCGGAGAAATCAGCGTGGGCGTCCGCCGAAGGGCGGGATTTCTGGAATTCTCGTCGTGCAAGGAGCGGGAAAAAGCGCAGCCGCAGGAGCCTCAACATAGTGGCCCACACCGGGGAGGCGGGACCGACTGCGCCCGCTCCTAAACTCCATCTGAGGCCGGCTTGTTCGTAAAGACAGAAGAAACCGGGCTCGACGTAGATTGATGCGAACAGCAGAGGACAGGCACGTGGCGAAATCGAATGTGGTGCCGTTGAGACCGCGGCGCAAATCCGGCCGCGGGAGCGATCGATATCGGCCGCAGCGAAAATTCCGAACTGGACAGAACGGCCCGCGCAAGTCGCTGATGGCGGTCATCTCAGCCATCATCATTGGAGCAGGCGGATGGTTTGCGTTTGCCGGCGCCGGCGATCTTTCTGGCATCTTAGCTTTGGCCAAGGCGCCGACAACGGATACGTCGCAGGCCACGTTTTCGTTGTGCGGCGAGAGCGTGCGAATGAACTGCGTCGTCGATGGCGACACTTTCTGGTTTGGGGGAGAAAAAATCCGCATCGCTGACATCGACACGCCGGAGCTCAGCCCACCGCGCTGCGAGGCGGAACGGATCAAGGGCGAGGCAGCGAAAGCGCGCCTGCTGGCGCTTCTGAACGCCGGCAAGTTCTCGTTGTCAGTAGGCTTGCGGGACGAGGACAAGTATGGCCGAAAACTCCGGACCGTTACACGGGAAGGGCGCTCGCTCGGCGACCGCCTCATCGATGAAGGTCTTGCCCGGCGCTGGGACGGCGCAAGACATGGATGGTGCGGGTGAGGGGCTGCGAGAGGATCGCACCTGGATGGGCGGAGACCGTTTTCGGGCACCGTGAGCATCGCGAATAGAGCCGTGCGCCGCAGGCGTCTCGCCCAAGAACCGTCGGCTTTGCACGACCGAGGCCCGATATCCATCTGTTGATAGTCACGTTAGCGCGCTCGTGACCCGCGATAGTAAAAGCGCTCGACCAGCGCAGCACCCAGAACCGGCAGCAGCGCCAAGACCGCAAGCTGGAACATCCCATCAAGGCCGAAGAGAATGGACACAGCGACCGCGACGATGGCGCCCAACAATGCGCCGATGACATAGGGAAGATAGCCTTTCATGTGACATCCTCATGCTATTTTCGAAATTTATGATCTTCTCGGAGGTGAAATCCCGGCGAAGTGAGAAACCTGCGCCAGCGCACGCCTAAAAAAAGCGAAGCTCCCTGAAATTAAACCTCTATCATCTGATGTCGGCGGCAGTCGAAGACGCTCATTGTGCCAAGCCCAGCCTCGAAAGGAAATCCCGCGGAATTGGTTTAAGTTCCTTATCGATGGTCGCCATCCGCACGGACCGTCATCAGGCAAATTCGAGCAAGGCCATCGTGTCCGGTCGCAGGTCATCAGCGATATGAATCGATCCTTGCCGACCGATTCATAAGTCTCGTTGGACGCGATTCCCGGCATAGGCGATTCTTGTCTCATGATCGCGCAACCGTACCATCTTTATGTCGAACGCTCTGACGCCGCCAGAAACATGGCGCGCTACTACGCCATGTCGATCGAGCCCAACCTGTTCGGGGATGTCTGCCTGCTCCGGAAATGGGGCCGCATCGGCACGAAGGGTCAGATGATGGTCCACCATTTCGGGCGGGAAGAGGAAGCAGTCGAACTGTTTCTCGACCTGCTGCGGCAGAAACGAAAGCGCGGCTATCGTCCACGCACCTCCGTGCCAACATGAGAATGGCCCGCCGAAGCGGGCCTCATCGGCGCCTGTTCCAGTCGGTCTCGAAGGACATCTCGATCTCGACGAAGAACGGGATCTTGACGCCGAACATATTCCGGTTCCGTATCGCACCGAAAAAGCCGGCGGCAGGCTCGATGTCTGTCGTCGGCTTGCCTATCTGGCCAGTCGGCCCCGCCTCACGGTGGGGCGTTTCCGGCTCAGTCCCGGTTGGTGATGAAAATTTCGAAGCGCCGTTGCGGGTAGCGAGCGAGGCGCAGCCGGTCCGCGTCAGACGTGCCCCATCGAGGCGCCCCTGGAGCCACGAATAACCAGACAAAGGGACATGACAGTGGCGGCCCACGCCTGGTAGATTTCGCAATGCGATTCGGCTGCTTCGCCTTCAACGTGAAGCCGTTCGCTCTCATAGCAAGGCTCGCACACCCTCCAGTCAAAAGCCAACAGGYTCTTTTCGGGTGGGAAAATGATTGCTATATTTGCGGAAAGGTTGGAGCAGACATGGCCAAAGTCGTCGTCAAAAAATTTGGAAGTGCCAAAGTCGGCGTACGCGATACCGCGGTCACGCAGAAACGCGTGCGTGACGCAGGTACCGGGCAGTTTCTGACTGTTCGGACGATCGACGCGCAGAGCAAGACGCTCGGAAAAGATCTGAGCTACGTGTTCAGCAAGAATGTCGCCAAGGCGCGTCGCGAGAACAAGGCTGTAACTGGCGTCCTTGATCGTGCTCCCATCGAAGATTGAGCAGCCAGTCTTCCTGATCATCGCCGGGCCAAATGGCTCTGGGAAAAGCAGCGTGTACGAGAATGCCGACCTTGAAATGGAAGGTCGCTCAGTCTGGATCGTAAATCCGGATCTACTGGCTGCCAGAATCAGCAAAGTCGAGTCCAGACCGCCGCTGGAAGCCAACCTAACCGCGGTTCAACGGATCGAGTCTTGGCTTGAAGCGTCGATCAACGTCCACAAAACAATCGGCGTCGAAACAGTCCTGTCGACAGAGAAGTATCGACGTCTCGTGGTAGCGGCGAAGGCGCTCGGATTCGCGGTCTGGTTCTTATATGTCGTCGTCGATAGCCCCGAGCGCTCGATCGAGCGGATCAAGTTGCGCGTAGCCAAAGGCGGACATCCGGTACCCGACGAAAAAGTCCGCCAGCGGTACCAACGGTCCCTTGAGCAATTTCCCTGGTTTCTGGAACAAGCCGACAAGGCCTGGATCTGGGACAACAGCGGCGCAAAGCCGAAAACGATCGGCGAGAAGTCTGATGGGGTCATTGAACTCGACGTGCACGCTCTGGAGGTCGTTGCCAAAGCGGTTCGGTCCATCGCAACCGAATAAGGAGTCGTGATTCCGCACTTTCTGTGGAGAACCGTCGATTGTCTGGCCTCCAGATAGGTGTTTGCGTGACAGGCTGCGGCTCCGGTGGAAATGATTTCCTTCTTGAAACGAGGAGAAATCGATGACCACGACAAATGAAATCGCTGACAAGATCGCGTCAGACCACGGCCTGACGAAGGTGCAGGGAAAGGCGATCGTCGAAGCTGTATTTGCGGCGATCACGGCCGCTGCCACCTCCGGCGCCGAGACGTTCATTCCCGGCTTCGGGAAATTCAAGGTGAGTGCGACGTGAAAGTCGCCTAAGTAATTGTTTGTACGGGATTTATATTCCGGGACAAACCTGATGTTCCGTCATCAGTAGCCTACCGGCACATGCGGGACTGGTAACGGTCCGGTTTGAAGCTGCCGGGACAATGTAGCCGGGCCTTCGGGCCATGCCGATGTCGTGAGGCTGAGGCATCTTCTGCGAGCATCAATGCGGATGGGGCGCTAGGCTGGGTGGTATGATCAATGCAAATGAACTGCTGATAAACGTCGTGAAATTTGACAAGCCAAAGATGCTGACAGGCTTGAACCAAAAGGTGTGCGGTCGGATGCTTCTCTTCACTTTGGAGGCACACGGACGAAGGACCGCCGGCGGATAGGCAGGGTCTAACCCGCCCGCGTTATTTAGGTGAAACACGGTAAACCCGCATCGTCGCCCGGCAATGGGCAGGCCGACCGCAAGGAAAGTTGTTGGCGGTGCGGGCAGAGGATGTCGGAGAAAGCGAACGCCGGACTGTAATGGTTTGGACAGGGGTTGCGGCTCGCCAACATCACCCCGCCCGAAAGGGAGCAGACTTCCGACGGGTCTCCCGTCGCGAGAGAATGTGCAGAACCCTCGGCAGGAGGACAGGCAAATGACGGTCACAACAGTGACTGGTGCGGCCTCCCGCGAAGCGGCGAGCTGGGGCCAGATTGACTGGCGCAAGGCTTACCAACACGTGCGACGGCTGCAGATGCGTATTGCGAAGGCAGTTAAGGAAGGTCGCTGGGGCAAGGTGAAAGCCTTGCAACGGCTGCTGACCCACTCGTTCAGCGGCAAGGCGCTTGCGGTGAAACGGGTTACTGGAAATCAGGGAAAGAGAACACCCGGAGTGGACCGGATCATCTGGGACACACCGGATAAGTGCGTCAGAGGATTATTGTCGCTCAAACGGCGTGGGTATCATCCTTTGCCGTTGAGGCGGGTATATATCCCGAAAGCAAACAGCAAGAAACTGCGTCCGCTCGGTATTCCGACGATGAAGGACAGGGCCATGCAGGCACTTCACCTGCTCGCTCTGCTACCTGTCGCGGAAACGACGGCAGACCCTAATTCGTACGGTTTTCGACCGTATCGAGCAACCCGTGATGCGGCCCGGCAGTGCTTTATCGCGCTGCGCGGGCGCGGCACGGCGGAATGGGTCTTGGATGCGGACATTGCTGGCTGCTTCGACGAAATCAGCAAGGACTGGCTCATCGCCAACATCCCCATGGACAAGGTGGTGCTCCGGAAGTGGCTGGACTCCGGTTACATAAAGGACGGTGACTGGCACGCGACGAAAGCGGGAACTCCGCAAGGGGGAATAATCTCGCCCACGCTCGCCAACATGGCCTTGGACGGAATGGAAAAGATGTTACGGGACTTCTACGGCCCAAGACGTCGCAACAGCCTGACCAAGGTCCACTTGATACGTTACGCCGATGACTTCGTCGTCACAGGTGCTTCAAAAGAAGTGCTGGAGGAGGCGAAATCTATGGTCGAGGAATTTCTGTCAGAACGGGGCCTGTCTCTGTCTGAAGAAAAGACTCGCATCGTGCGGGTCGAGGAAGGTTTCGACTTCCTCGGCTGGAACGTGCGCAGATATGATGGGCATACCCACATCAAACCCGCCAAGAAGAACGTGGTGGCGTTTATGCGCAAGATCCGAACTATCACCAAGGGTGCCGCCGATGTGAAGCAGGAGTATCTGATAATGTCGCTAAACCCGGTCATAAGGGGATGGACCAATTATCATCACAACCAGGTGGCGAAGGAGACCTTTCGCAAGGTCGATCATCTCATCTGGAAATGTCTCTGGCAGTGGGCCTGTCGTAGACACCCGGACAAGCCGCTTCGCTGGGTGAAGTATCGTTACTTCGCTCGGGAAGGTACACGAGACTGGGTATTCCGCACCGGGATGAAGGATAAGGCAGGAAACTTCAAGTTCATCCGCCTCATCCACGCATCCGACGTACCGATACGTCGCCACTGCAAAATCCGCGCCGAAGCGAATCCTTTCGATCCCATGTGGGACAGCTACTTCGCCGGAAGGCGCGGTCTGCCGTCGGAAGTTACGGATCGGCCCGGTGATTCCACATCTCATACCGATGCACAGGAACTGGCGGCTCTGGTCTAACAGGGCTTGGCGGAGGCTTGAGCTGTATGCTGGGAAACTCGCACGTACAGTTCTTAGGGAGGAGCGGCCCGGCAACGGGTCGTTCCTACCCGACAGCATACCCCGGAGCGCGAAGGCCGCAATCCGTCGACCGGTGCGGCGATCAAGGTTGCTGCGGCAAGAAAGCTGGGCTTCCAGCCTGCCAAGGCTCTGAAGGACGCCTTGAACACGTAAGGGTTTGCGGACCGCTGAGCCGGCCTTTAACCGAGAGATCGACGGCCCCGCTTTAGCGGGGCCGTCTGCGTGTCAGTCCCGGTTAGGGCGGGACCAGATCAGCTGGTAGCCCTCTTCGCCCTCGACCTCTGTGAGCGTCGCGTAGATCGGGGCAGGGAAGCTCGGATCGTCGAGCTTGACCGAGAGGTAGTCGCGGTCCTGCTCGGAGCGCTTCTGCCAGGCCGCGCCCAGCTCGACGTTGCCTGCGTAGATGCGGAAGTGCGGGCCCTTGTCGGAGGGGTTTTCGATGCGGGCGATGCGGGCCTTGACGTTGAGGGCGAGCGTGCGGATCGATCCGTTGAAGCCGGTTTCGGAGGTGGTGAAGGTGCCGATGGTTGCCATTGTCGTATTCCTTTGCTGTCTCGGGCCGCGCCCATCGCGGCCTCGATGGCTGTCGCAAGGATCGGGGACGATCGGTCCGCACCCGTAGGGCCGAAATGAAATGGCGGGCGGCCAGGAGAAGCTTTGTTGCTCCGCGAGGAATGAGCGCATCGCGCTCAGCGGAAGAAAGTTTCGCAAGGCCGTTGCGGGAAGACGATCGAGGCGAAGCCGGTCTTCGATCAGACATGCCTCATCGAGCCCGCGAAGGACGTGGCTTGCTGCAGTGCTCGAAGGGATATGGCAATGGCAGCCCGTCCCCGGTGCCTGCCCGGACGCTACAACGATCAGTCCGCTGTCTTGTCCACATGCCTAGCCCAAACCTCGCAGAACCACCCAGCGTGAGGGCGTTGCATTGCCCGCTCCGCGCTATCGCGGCGCCTCGCGAACCGTCGCCTGAGGATCTATACGTCAGCAGACAAAGCCGTTTATCGTCGAAATCAAGCCGTCCCGGAAGCTCAAGCCGATCGACCGGACAACCTCGATCTGGGGCAAACTGGACCTCGCGGCTGATCGTGACGCGCCCCCCGACCGACGGGCAAGAGTTGCCGACCGCTGGCGAGGCCAACGACCGGCGCTGACAAGTCTTCACGCGACGAGCCGCTCGTCGGCTGCGGCGAGCTGCAGCGAATGCAGGAACGCTACGGCCCGTTGCGCATGCGCCGACGCCTGGAATATCGCCCGTCTGTCGTCGRTCAGGACCTTAAGCCAGGAGTCGAGGTAGGAGGCGTGATCGGGGCGGGGCTCGAGCTCGGGAACAATCCCGAGATCGGCGCAAAGGAAGCAGCTACCGAGCTCCGCTATCAGTTCCTCGCGGGCTCGCTCGGATTTGTCCTTGGCATAGCGGCTGAGGTCGCGAGCGAGGCGGTGGGCCGGCGCCGTCCAGTGCGTGACCTCGTGGCTTAAAGTCGCGTAGTAGCTTGCCGCATCCTTGAAGCTCTCAAATGGTGGCATCTGGATGAGATCGGCGGCAGGCGCAAAGAAGGCCTGGTTGCCGCCATGGCGGATTGCAGCGCCGGTGTCGCGGAAGAACCGATCGGCATGCCCAACCCGTTCAACCGGATCGAGAACCGGTGCCGGCCGGTGATGATACTGGTCGGGAAGTCCGTCGATCTGTTCGACGTTGAAGACGCTGTAGGCTTTCAGGAAAGGGATCTCCCGCTCGACCTCGCCGCCGTTCCCGTCGGTTTCGGACTTGGTGAATCGGCTTGCGAAGACGACGGTCGTGCCGGTCTCGCCCTTGCGCACTGCGCCGCTCAGTTCCAGGGCCTGCTTGAACGTCATCCATGTGGATGACGTATAACCCCGTGTGATACCCTCCGACCATAAAAGCAGCACGTTGACGCCAGAATAGGGTTGCCCGTTGTAACGCAGCGGGCGGGTAATGTGGCCTGCCGTGTTCGCCGAATTCCATGGTTTCATCCAGGGCCGCACGCCTTTCGCCAGGTCTTCGATGATCCTGTCGGTGATGCGGCTGTAGAGATCGCCCCGCTGATTTTCTGTCTTGCTCATATCCAAACCTCCGTTTCAAGGCCGCGCCCGTCGCCGCCCGTTACGGAGGGCGAAAGCAGGAGCAGATCAGCCGGTGGATGCACCGGAACAGCCGCAACGCAGTGGAGGACGGCGAAGCCGTTGCATCCGCCGGCGGCTCCTGCAGACCCGACGAAGGAACGGGCGGCGACGGGCGTGCCATCGGCTTCATTTCTTTTTCCTTGCTGGCCGGGTTCGCAAAACGACAACAGGCCGGTCCCGCCATGGAACCGGCCGGCTCGAGTTGATGGAAAAGGCGGGGCCGGAACCCCGCCGGAAGTGGCTAGTCGAAGGCGGAGATCTGCGCTTCGGCAGCCTTGCGGTCGAGCGCGCGGCCCGGTTGTTCGACGGGACGGTCGAACGGTTTCCAGCTCTCGCCGATCACCTGGACATAGGCGGCGACGGCGCCTTCCGCCGCCATTCTGAGCGAATGGGCCTGTATGCCCATGTCGGCGGCAAATTCGCGCTTACGCTGGGCGGCGCTGTCATAGCCGACGGGACCGTCGAGGTCCTCGTCCCGGGCATCGTTGGCGGCCTTGGCCGTGGCATSGCGTGCCTCGGTGACCGCGCGGCTGTAGAACTGGCCGGCGCCATGGGCGGAGCCGACGTAGGCGCCGACGATCCGTTGCAGGTGGATCTGCATGGCCTTGTCGCCAAGGCCGTCGCCGAGCGCGTCGGCTGTCTCCGTGACGAGCCGCTCGTGCAGGTCGCGGATGCCGTCGCTGTCGATGACGGCGGTTCCGAAACTCTCGGCGATCTTCAGCGCCTGCATGGCGTCGGGGCAAGTSAGCCGRACCATKTCGACGGTGGCGCCYTTGCGCAGTTGCACGACACGCGKGGATTGCCGGGATGAGKGAGYGGACTTGGCCATGGTCGTTTCCTTTCGAGGTCGTCCGAAGCGGCTSCGGCCCCATGCCGGCTTGCCCTTCGGTGCGGTCACCCCGGACCGGCGGAAAGACGGGCGCCTCAAGGTCCGGCCCCTCCTGGACGAGCGGAGCCGGTTTGCGTGCGAAGAGGGCAACCTGTCCTCGATAAAGCACGCAAGCCTGCTCCGTGAAGGACGGCGGGGTCCGGCCGCTCCGCGGCGCGATAGCGGCCTGGAAGCGCACGGCCGCCGGTTCAGACCGCAGCAAAACGAAGGGCAATCCGGCATGGGGAGGAAGGTGACGTCCTCAAATCAACGACAGGCGCTCCCACGAAAGGCTGGTGGCGCCGAGGCTGCGCTCGCCCTCCTTGCGGATCAGCCGGCCTCGGCTGTTACGGGCCTCCTCCGCCCCATCAGCTGCCGGGCCGGTCTGACCGGTGGGCTTCCTGACCTCCGGCATCCGGCAGTGGACGCTGTGCACCTTGCCCTCGCGATCGCGGTACAGTCGCCTTTGCCTGGCTTGCCGTAGACGCGTTCGGCTTTCTTCGGCAGGTCCGGCTGGCCCCAATTGTTGACTTCGACGATGGTACCCTTCTTCGGCACGTTGCTCGCCATCCATTCCTGCTGGGCGCCAAGCAACTCTTCGACATTGGTGGTATAGCGATTGTCCTCATCGGCAGGGCCGAACAGGTCCTCCGCCCACTCGATCCCATAGGCCTGGCGCAGATCGTCGCCGAAGCTTGCATCACGTGCATACATACGGGTCTTTGTGAGACCGTTGGCGATCTGCCACCAGGCCGCCGTTCGCCTTTCTTCGGCTAGTGGGCCTTCCAGACCTCTTTTTGCTCGTCGTGCGAGGCGGCCGCAATCGTTCTGAGCCGCTGCTCGTTCGGCATATCGCCCTTGGCTATCTGATCGAGCATGGAGGGCAAGAGGTTTGCGAGCAGACGAAGCTTGCGGATCTGGCGGACGGGAAAGGCAAGCGCTACGGCGACCGCCTCCTCGGTCCAGCCGAGCGCGACCAGCCGCTCGATGCCGCGCATTGATCGATGGGATTAAGGCACAAGCTATATTCTCGGTCATCGAGCGCATCGCGCCGTTGTCGTTGGCCACCGCGACCACGACCACGTCGATTTCCTCGATACCGGCGGCGATCGCCACACTGGTGGGGCGGTGACCGGCTTCGATGATGTAACCGTTGCCGCCGGCTTCCGGGAAATGACCGGCGCTGGATCACGCCGACGGCCTTGATCGTCGCCAAGCAGGGCGTCGGCCTGGGGCGTCGACTTCGACTGGCGCGTGTTGTCGGGGTCGTCCTTTAACGCACGCGGATCGACCTTCATCAATTGCATGGGATATTCCTTTTCGAGGATTGGACAGGCCTCTGCCTGTCC
>NZ_JARWKZ010000094.1:0-12605 GCF_050577975.1 Rhizobium sp. BR 315
ATATTGCCCAGGCGGGCGGCGTCTGAACGAGAGCCGCCATCATAGATGACGGCAAGCGCTAAAAGTCGCCGGGCTTGAGCGGCATCCTTACTCTGGCGCGCCAGACGGCGCAGACGCTCGCCATCAAAATCTTCTCGCAATGAAATCGCTGAACCCATCGCAGCAAACCTCCCGTTTGCCACAGAGATTCAGATTCATCCCCTCTTGGGAAGCCCGTGAGTCAGATTTATCGAGACGCCGTATTACCATCGAGCTACAATCACATGAGTTCATGTTGCTGGAGGTTTTGATGCGCGCTGAAGGTCGGACCTTAACACGAACGATGATCTTGGAGCAGGTGTGGGATTTCCATTTCGTCCCGAAGACAAGTGTGGTGGAGACCTGTATTAACCGGTTGCGTGCTAAGATCGACGCGCCGTTCGATGTGCCTCTTCTCCACGTTGTCGGAAATACCGGCTATTGTATTCATGAGCCCCAGTAGACTGTTAGATAGCACCCCGTCGGGACGGCGGCGTCGCTCGGCCAAGTTGGAAGCGAACGCTAAGCCTTCACCGACACCAGCCGTATAACGAGGCATGCGATAAGGCCAGGCCCATCCTCGCGCATGGCGAGCGCGACACGTGCGCCCTGTCTATCGGCTGCCGCCTTTGCGATCGCCAGCCCCAAACCGCTCCCCTCGCTATCTTGAGGCCTGGCCCGAAAGAACCGTTCAAAGACGCGCGGCATCTCTTCTTCCGCGATGCCGGGGCCTGTGTCGCGAACCTCAATCCGTGCTTCTTGCCCGGCGACCACCACCGCGACGTCGACGGTTCCGTTCGCTGGCGTGTACATCACAGCGTTCTCGACGAGGTTTCCAAGGATAATTTCGAAATCGGCAAGCGAGCCGATCGCGACGGCCTGGTCCTGCCGCGTGACGCCAAGGTCGATCGTCCGGCTCTCTGCGAGCGGGGTCAGGCGCCCAACAGTATCGATTACAAGCCGGACGAGATCGATCGGCTGCGGCGCGGGTGCGGTCTCGCGGGCGTCGTAGCGAGCGAGGCGTAAGAGCTTGCTTACGAGGCTGGTGGCCCTGCCGATCCCAGCTTCGAGCTCGGCCAAACGGTGGGAAAAACGCCCATCCCGGTCGTCGTGCCGAAGGTTGTCTATCTGAATTTGCAGCGCTGAGAGCGGCGTGCGCAATTCATGGGCCGCATCCGAGATAAATCGCCGCTGCCGCTCCAGCGATGCGCGAAGCCGTGCGAGCAACAGATTAATTGAGTTCACGAAGGGAATGACTTCGGCTGGCACATCGTCGATCGGAACTGGGGCGTCAGCCGCGACGTCTCGAGAAGCGACCGCAACCGCCAAGCGATTGAGCCTAGCCATAATCCGATCAATGATCCAGCTCAGCGTTAGCAATGACAATGGAATCAGAACAACGATCGGAAGCGCTGCCTGGAATGCTGCATTGGCCGCCAGCTCCTGGCGCACGCTCATCTCCTGGGAAACCTGAACAGTTCGATTCAATGCAACCAGCGCGTAGACGCGCCAATTATCATGGGCGGTCGAGACGTCAGTAAACCCAGTCGCTTGTAGCCGAGGAATACCGACGGCGGGATGCGATTGTCGCAACAGCCGACCTGTCGAGTCCCAGACCTGAATGACGAAGTCGTCCTCGGGATCGTGCGGCACACCGGCATCCAGGTCGGCTACTGGCGCCTCCGGCGCGTCCCCGACATAGAGCGCAATCTGCCGAAGCTGATTGTCGAGGAGGTCGGATGACTCGTTCCTGACCAGAAAGTAGGATGTTGTCGCCGCGCCGACGCAGATGGCCGCCATCAATCCAGCGAGCCATATGAAAGCTGTGCGTCGGATCGAAATCATGCCCTTCACTTTGGGATCATCCATCCCGCTCCACGGATGTTGCGAATGATGTCCTTGTCGAATTTGCGCCGCACGTAATGGATGAGCACATCGATAGCGTTGCTTTCCACCTCCTCACCCCAACCATATAGCCTCTCTTCAAGTTGGCTGCGTGAGAGAATGGTTCCAGGACGCTCCAACAATGCATGCATCAGTGCAAATTCCCGCGCCGGCAACACTTGGCTGCACGCCCGATACGTGACCTCGTGGCTCGACAGATCGAGCTCGATCTCACTTGTATAGAGGACCGAGACCGCCTGGCCGCCATGTCGGCGCAGGACCGCACGCATGCGTGCGAGCAACTCCCTAACTTCGAACGGCTTCACCAAATAGTCATCGGCCCCAAGATCGAGCCCCGCGATGCGATCATCAAGTTCGTCGCGCGCGGTGATCACCAGGATCGGTCTCTTGTCGCCGACAGTCCGCAGCGAGCGGAGGATTTCCAGGCCCGAACGGCCGGGCAAACCGAGGTCGAGCAACACAAGAGCGTGCCCGCCAACGGCAACAGCCTCGTCCCCGGCATGCCCGTCGCGTACCCAGTCTACCGACATGCCGGCATCGTCGAGGGCTTGTGTGAGGGCCCTACCAAGCATTGCATCATCTTCGATTATGAGAACACGCATGCCCTACAGTAGACCAAACGCGCCCAGCTGGACAGAAGCCAGTTATCGATGCGCCTGCGGGGCGGATGGCCGCCTAAGGCCCTTCTAATTCTACAGGTGTCATATGCCGTTGCTCGAGTGCAAAGGAGGCCTAATCATGACTGTTCGCGGTCGAATCGCCGCCGTATCGGCCATGCTGTTCATGGTATCATCCGGGATGCTCCTTCCCGCCTTTGCGCAGGAGAAATTAATTGCGCCCGAGAAGAATCCACCGGGCGACATTCCCGACAACCAGGTCTTCGTGATCTACAACGCACCGGACGGGTTTAGCCTGAAGGTGCCCGAGGGGTGGTCGCGGACGGCAAGCGACCACAGCGTTCGGTTCTTCGACAAATACGATGAGATAGACGCTTCGCTTGGTGTGGCGACCGCGGCTCCAACAGTTGCCTCAGTCCAGGCCAGTGAGATCACAGACCTTGAAACAGGCGGGCACGCCGTCAAGATCTCCGCGGTCAAGGCTGTGAAACTCGCGGCTGGACCGGCTGTTCGCATCAGCTATCTGTCGAATTCCGCGCCCAATCCGGTCACGGGCAAGCAGATCCGCCTCGAGCACGAGCGCTTTATTGTGTTCAGAGACGGCAAGACCGTCACACTCGATCTCGCCGCGCCGGCTGGTGCGGACAACGTCGACCAGTGGCAGCTGATCTCTAACTCTCTGCAGTGGAAATAAACGCATGTCCATGCTGGAGGCAACCGAGCTTTACCGCTTCTTTCATAGCGGTGATGACGAAGTCGTGGCCCTGCGCGGGGTTGGCCTTACCCTCGATGCCAGGGAATTCACCGCATTGAGGGGCCCCTCGGGCAGCGGGAAGTCGACGCTGCTTGCCTGTCTTGCCGGTATCGACGAGCCGGACGGCGGCATGGTGTCGGTCCTGGGAGAGCGCATGACCCGGCGCCCCGAGTCGGCGCGGGCTCGCTTGAGGGCCCGCCATCTCGGTATACTCATGCAGTCCGGCAATCTATTCGATCATCTGACGGTGCGGGCTAACATCCATCTCCAGATGGTGATATCCGGCCGAGCTCGGCCGGATGAAATCGATAGCCTTCTCGGCAGCCTGGACCTCAGCGGTCTCGCCGACGTATTACCTGCCCACCTGTCAGGCGGTGAGGCAGCGCGAGCTGGCCTAGCAGCTGTGCTCGCAGCAAAGCCGGCGATCTTGCTCTGCGATGAGCCGACCGCCGAGGTCGATGCAGCAACGGAACAGCTCATCATCGATTGCCTCATTGAAAACTGTCGTAGCGGAACCGCCGTCCTGATCGTCACGCACAGCCCCGCGCTTGCCGCGCGAGCCGATCGCATTATCGACATACGAGATGGAGGTATCGTGCATGGCTAGGACCTTGGTAGTGGCCGTCGATCTGTGGCGCAGCTTTCAGCGCGAGCGGGGCGTGGTGATGGCCGTTCAAGGCTGCTCCTTCCGGATTCGCGCAGAGGAAACCATCGCAATCATTGGACCTTCGGGTTGCGGCAAGACAACACTTTTGAATCTGATCGCCGGGCTGGACGTTCCAAGCTCGGGTCGAGTGGATTGGTCAGGGCTCGGTCCAGCCGACAGATTGCGCCCCGAACGGATCGGCGTCGTCTTCCAATCCGCGAACCTGATGCCTGCGCTCACCGCCATCGAGAACGTAGAGCTACCGATCCTTCTCAGCAACGGTACCGAGGCCGAAGCGCGAGCCTTTGCCGCACTATCCACTTTCGGGGTCGAAACTCTGGCGTCGAAGCTTCCCGAGCAACTCTCCGGCGGCCAGGCCGAGCGGATCGCCGCAGCCCGGGCCATCGTAACCAACCCGGAATTGATTGTCGCGGACGAGCCGACAGGCCAACTCGATCAGGCTGGAGCTGCGATGCTGGTCGACCGGCTCCTTACCTGGGGGCAGCAGACGGGAAGCGCGATTATCATCGCCACACATGACGAGCGCGTGGCTGCGAAGATGAACCGCATCTGGCGGATGCGTCACGGGAAATTCGAAAGCATGGCCGAGAGGTCCGAATGTACAATCAATGGCTGATAGGGCTTATGCGAACCCGTTCCGGCCGCGTTGCTGGCACTATCGGCGGCGTTGCGCTGACAGTCGCCTTCATCGTGTGCCTGGGTGCCTTTTTGCAGTCTAGCGCGGCTGAGATGACGGCGCGGGCGGTCGCCCAGGTGTCCGTCGACTGGCAGGTCCAACCGCTGCCGGGGGCGGATCACGGTGCGGTCGAGGCTGCGATCCGCTCCGCCGCGCCGGTTACCAGCTTGCAGTTGGTCAGCTATGCCAACGTACCAGGCTTCGAGGCGAACACGGGAGGCACCGTGCAGGTCACAGGTGGCGGTATGGTGCTCGGCATCGAACCAAGCTATTTCGACCTGTTCCCGGCACAGGTTCGTCGGCTGGTCGGATCCGTCGACGGTGTCCTGATAGCGCAGCAGACTGCCGCCAATTTGCATGTCGCGGCAGGAGATCGGGTCGTCATCCATCGCTACCAAGCTCCCGACATCAACGTGACGATCGCCGGCATCGTCGATTTGCCGAACGCCGATGCGATCTTTCAGGCGATCGGTGTACCGGCTGGTGCCGCAGCGCAAGCCCCGCCCGACAACGTTCTAGTGTTGCCTATGCTTCAGTGGCAGCAGGTGTTCGAGCCGCAGCGCGCGAGCCGGCCCGATACCATTCAGACCGAATTCCACGTCAAGTTCGATCATCACGACTTGCCGTCCGACCCGGTCGCTGCAAGTACCGCGGCGACGGAGCACGGTCGCAATTTCGAAGCTCGCGTGGCCGGAGCGGCGCTGCTTGCGAACAATCTCGCGGCGCGATTGGAGGCAGTGCGCGAGGATGCGCTCTATGCTCGGCTGGTCTTCCTGTTCCTCGGCGCCCCCGGAGCAATCCTTGCCGCACTGCTCACACTTGCCGTAGCCGGCGCCGGGCGGGACAAGCGCCGCCGCGATCAAGCGTTGCTGCGCTTGCGTGGGGCAACGGTCGACGCGGCCCTTCGCCTAGTTGCGGCTGAGGCGGTAGTCACTGGCGTCAGCGGCGCGATACTGGGTATTTTCCTTGGCGCTTTCGCCGCACACTTCGTCCTTGGGGTGGCGCTCATGCGTAGCGCGGCGGTTGCTTTGCTCAGCGTTGTGGCCGGGTTCGGGGTCGCACTGGCGCTCGCAGCGATCCTGATCCCCGCCTGGCGCGACGCCCGCGGCTCTACCGTTGTGGCCGCCCGGCGACAAGTCGGCGACCACAGGACACCGCTATGGGCTCGCGGCTATCTCGACTTGGTCCTGCTGGCGCTGGCCATCACGTTCTACTGGCGTTCGGCGGCGAGCGGATACCAAGTCGTTCTCGCGTCGGAGGGCGTGGCGGCAACGGCGGTCGACTATACAGCCTTCCTGGCCCCTGCGCTGCTCTGGATCGGCTTGGCGTTATTCGTCATGCGGCTCGTTGGGGTTGGACTGCGGCACGGCCGGTCGGTCATCGCCAGGGGCCTTCGGCCTGTCGCAGGTCGTCTTGCGGATGTGGTAGCTGGGACATTTGGACGGCAAGGTCCGCGACTGACCGCTGGCATAGGCTTGGCCACCCTCGCCTTTGCCTTTGCTGCCTCGACCGCAATCTTCAACGCCACCTATGAGGCCCAGGCCCGGATCGACGCCGAGCTCACAAACGGCGCCGACGTCACCGTCACGGGCACATCCGCCGTGCCCGCATCGCAGGCGCTCGACCGTCTTTCCAAGCTGCCGGGTGTGGTGGCAGCCCAGCCGATGCAACACCGTTACGCGTACGTCGGAACCGACCTTCAAGATCTCTATGGCATCGATCCGATACGCATCGGGTCCGCCACGGCGATGTCCGACGCCTATTTCGCGAGTGGTGATGCCAAGGCTACACTCGCGGACCTTGCACGAACGCCCGATGGCGTGCTCGTATCGCAAGAAACCGTGAATGACTATCAGCTCAGTCGCGGCGACAGCATCAGTTTGCGTTTACAAAGCGCCGCCGATCATCAATACCATATAGTGCCCTTTCACATCGTGGGCGTGGTGCGCGAATTTCCGACCGCACCCAAGGATTCGTTTCTGGTCGTCAACGCGGCTTACATTGCGCAGCAGACCGGCTTCGCAGGAAGCGAGATTGTCCTCATCCGATCGAATGGCGATCCGGCTCGCATCGTCCGGGCCGCTCAAAGAGCGACTGCGGGTCTGCCCGTGCTCAAGGTGAGCCAGATCGGTGATGTCGTCGCCTTGATCGGATCGAGTCTCACGGCGGTAGACCTCGCCGGTTTGACGCGGCTTGAGCTCATCTTCGCGCTGGTCATGCTTGCCGCCTCGGGCGGACTGGTGCTTGGTCTGGGCTTCGCCGACCGTGAGCGCTCTTTCGCGGTCCTCGTCGCTCTCGGGGCGACGCCGCGACAACTCGGCGCCTTCGTTTGGAGCGAGGCTGCGTTGGTGGTCGGCAGCGGCATGTTCTTGGGCCTCTTGATCGGGGTCCTGATTGCTTATGTGCTCGTCAAGCTATTGACCGGGGTGTTTGACCCGCCCCCCGAGACACTTTCGGTGCCCTGGCGCTATCTGGTTGCCCTCATCGTCACTGCGACTGGTGCTGCCCTGCTGGCCGCGACGGGCGAGGCGATGCGCAGCCGGACACACGTCACCGAGAAGCTCAGAGGCGAGTGAGGACTGGCTTTACTTGCAGCCCGCGCTGCCGTCGAAAAAATAGCAGAGACGGGGGCTGAAACCGTGAAAGGAGAAAGAACATGAAACCGCAGATGTTGATGGCCGCAATGCTGGTTCTGGCACCTATGAGTACTGCGTTCGCTGCCCAGATCTCCGGCACGATCACCGCGATCAGCAAGAATGCCGATACGATCACGCTATCGGACGGCAACACCTATGTCTTACCCGAGGGGATCGAAGACACCAAGCTCCGCGTCGGCGAGAAGGTCCAGCTAACCTATACTGACAAGGGCGGTAAGCCGGTCGTCTCCCGCCTGACCCCACAGAAGTGAAGATTGCTGCGGTCGGTGACATTACCCGCCGCCGCTTTCGCGCGATTGATAGTCGGTCGAGTAGGTGCCCGGCCCCACGCCGACACCCGCTCTAATTCTCAGCTAATTGAATCCCCGTAGTCATACTGGGCGAACGGAGCACCTATGGCAAAGCGGCGAGCATATCGCGTCGCCGCCGCAGGTGTGCCAATCAATCCGCGAGGAGCGATATTGAAGTAACGCTCTCTTCCATTGCCAGAATCCAGGGGAATCCGCTGATGAGACAGATTTTTCTTGCCATCGCGCTTATTGTTGCTCCGGTGGCGGCCTTCACGAGTTTTGAACTCTACGCCAACAATGCCCCCGCCAAAACGGCGGACCTCGGCGATCTATCATCATTCAAGACCATCGTAGCCGATGTTCAGGCTCTTGCTTCCAAGGGCGATCTCGCTGGCGCCGCAAAGCGCATCACCGACTATGAAACAGCCTGGGACCAGGCCGAGACCGCGATCCGTCCCCTAAACCAGAACGACTGGAACAACATTGATGCCGCCTCCGACGCGGCGCTCAAGGCGCTACGCCAATCCGTTCCGTCGGCTGACAAAGTTAACAAGACGCTTGCCGCCCTTATGGCGGTTCTCAACAATCCGGCCCAGTCTGCTCACTAGGCAGACGGTGTCTTCACGCGCCCTCCGAACTGATCGCCCCTGAGAGATGTTCACCGTTCATTCGAGGATACTCGTCATGCCTACTGCGACCCAAACCGTCAAACCCGTCGTTTACAATCGTGTTCCACGCGTTACGGCCGATTTCTGGCTGATCAAACTGATGGCTGTCACGATGGGCGAAACGGCAGCAGATTATCTCAATGTGCAGATGGGTTTGGGCCTGACGGCGACATCATTGATCATGTCCGCAATTCTGGCAGGCGCGTTGGTCTGGCAATTTGCGCAGGAGAAGTATGTTCCTGCCGCCTATTGGCTTTCAGTAGTGCTCATCAGCATTGTCGGCACGCTGATTACCGACAACCTGGTCGACAACTTCCATGTGCCTCTGCTGGACACGACGATCGCTTTCTCGATCGCCTTGGCGCTGACTTTTCTGCTATGGTTCCAGACGGAGCGGACGCTTTCAATTCACTCGATATTCACCAGTCGGCGCGAGGCCTTCTATTGGCTCGCCATTCTGTTCACCTTTGCGCTCGGCACCGCAGCCGGTGATCTGGTGGCCGAGAAGTTCGCGCTGGGATACCTTGCTACAGGCGTCCTGTTCGGCATGATCATCATCTCGCTCAGTCTCGGCTACTTCTTCTTCGGTCTCGACCCGATACTCGGTTTCTGGCTGGTCTACATTCTGACCAGACCTCTGGGTGCGTCGTTTGGCGACCTGATGTCTCAGCCTATGCAATATGGCGGCCTCGGCTTCGGCACGATCATAACAAGCGCAATCTTTCTCGCTGCGATTGTCGTGATCGTCGTCTTCATGAGCCTCCGGCAGGAAGGCGAGGAACTGGGTGACGTCGATGCGGATGATAAATTGGCAACGGCCAATGAAGGCGAAAGGTTGGCTACCGCCGAAGAAGAGCTCTGAGGCAAGAGGGGCATCCCCGCCAGCGCGAAACTACGAGGTGTCTCAAGTGTGTACCTTTCACCAGAGCACTGACATCGCTCTTGACGCTATCAACCATGTTTCCCTGGCCAGGTTCTTCCGTTCGCTGTTTAAAAACTGAAGCATAAGTTGTCGTTGGAGCGCCGGCGAAGTTGCGGCCACTCTCGGTAACGCTGGCGCGATTTTTCGGCGCGACGTGCTGTGATCTGATGTGGAAGATCGTAGATGATTTTCAAAAACATCGTCAGATATTCGACGACCGCATGGGCGTCTTTGCCGGGTGTTTCCTCGGCTCTGGGCATCGGGCGGGCATTGTCTTCTCCTACTCGGTGGACCTCATGGGCCCATTCGATCATTATGGGAGGGAGGATACCATTTCTGCGGAGGCTGTGAATTTTGTCGTAAAGGCCTCCGCCCTTTTCCGGCGCTATCGCCGATCAGGATTCGCCCATCCGCCTGGTTAAATTGATGAGTATTCGCTGGATCGGTGAGAAACCGGCGCGTGCCAGCAACTTTTGAGATAGTCCTCTCAACCTTATCGTTCAAAGGCCACAAAATGAGCGCACTCAATCAGATCCAACACATCGTCGTTCTCATGCTGGAAAACCGATCTTTCGACAGCATGCTCGGCAAACTCTATCCCAAATCACCGGATTTTGATGGTCTGTCGGGTTCCGAAGCCAATCGCAACGCGGCGGGTGTTGCATACGCTGTTCACAATAAAGCCGGCTCCAGCGACGCGACGATGTCCATACCCACTCCCGATCCGGGGGAGAGTTGGACAGACATCAATATGCAGCTGTTCGGCACGAGCGAACCACAATCCGGAGCGAAGCCAGATATGAGCGGCTTTGTGAAGAATTATGAAGCTCAGGCAGCCCACTCGCCAGGGGTGTATGATCCCGGAAGTGTGATGCATTATTTCACGCCCGAGCAGGTTCCCGTAATCAGCAAACTGGCGCGGCAGTTCGCCGTGTGCGATCGCTGGTTTGCTTCCGCTCCGTGTCAGACTTGGCCGAACCGCTTTTTCGTACATACTGCTACGGCCAATGGCTATGAGAACAATTCACCTGTTCACTTCCCATACCGGATGCCGACGATTTACAACCGCATCGACGATGCGCAATTGCCCGGTGGTTGGAAAATCTATTTCCATGACGTGCCGCAATCGATCACGCTTGAGAAGCTTTCGCTTTCACTCAGTCGTTTTCGACTTTTCGACGAATTTCTGACCGACGCGAAAACTGGAGATTTGCCTGCCTACTCGTTTATTGAGCCACGCTATTTCGCCGACGTATCATTGCCGAACGATCAGCATCCGCCCCACGTCGCAACTCTTGGCGAACAGCTGATTGCCGATGTTTATAACGCGGTTCGCAACGGTCCCGCTTGGACCCGAACACTTCTTGTCATTACCTATGACGAACATGGTGGATGCTATGACCACGTTCCGCCTCCGCCGGCACAACCGCCGGAGCCGAAACGACCCGAGGCCGCATTCAATTTTAGTCGGTACGGTGTGCGGGTGCCCGCTGTCATTGTCTCGCCCTACGTTCGCCAGGGCACGGTTCTACGACCGCACAACGACACGCCTTTTGATCACACATCAATCATTGCGACGTTGCGCAAACGCTTCCCCACTTTAGGACCACCTTTGACGGAACGCGATGCGGTCGCACCAGACCTGTCGATTGCTCTGACCCTCGCCAATCCAGACAATCTGGGGCCTGACTGGCTCGATACCACACCCTACAGCGCGTCGCCTGCCGACGTCGCTCGAGCGCGGATCGCACCGCCAAACGGAATGCAGGCCGCGCTACTCGAGTTTGCAGCAAATATGCAAAATGGCGTAACTGGGGCAGCGCTTGAAGCGAGCAGCTTCATTGGCCAGCAACTGCAAGACTTAACGCAGGGACTCAATGGAGTTCCCGACGGTGTTGCCAAAGATGTGGCATCCTCGATTACGTACATCAAGTCTCGCCTCGGCGCGCTGTTCCGAACCGTGTGAACTCGACAGGGCGGAGGGAGTGCGTGGCAATTCAAAGAAAAGTATGTTCATTTGCGTCGTGATTTCACCCAATTTTGTATTTCGTCGTGACCCCGGCTCGATATCGATATAGCAAATTTGTCAATGGGTTCTCGGTGATTGGATGGATCAACGTCAAATGGAAATATCGGCCAGAGCGTTGTGAAACTCCACACACTTGATTAAGTGGGACAACTTCGAACTCGCCGATGGGTTCCAGCTTAGGCGAGGAATGCGCATCAAGCCCCGTGGTGAGCGATGAGGCCGCGGAGAGGACGAACCGATCAACGGAATCCTGCGCGAGCGCGATGGCTGGCGACGGCACTGTAACGTTAACCGGGCATCGATCAAAAAGTGGGATCTGGTGGGATGACCAGATTTACTCGTGATCCTCTTTATCGTCGCCACCGATTTCCAGCGGCGGTGATTGCCCATGCCCTTTGGCTCTATTTCCGGTTTCCGCTTAGCCTGCGGATGGTCGAGGATATGCTGGCAGCGCGTGGCGTCATCGTCTCTCACCAGACCGTGAGATTGTGGGCTGAGAAGTTCGGCAGACACCTCGCCAATGATATACGGAGACGATCAGCCGGCAAGCTCGGCGACAAATGGCACCTCGATGAGGTTGTCATCACTATCGGCGGAAGCAAACACTGCCTTTGGCGCGCCGTTGATCAGGACGGCTTTGTTCTCGACGTGCTGGTGCAAAGCCGCCGCAATGCCAAGGCTGCAAAGCGTTTGATGCGAAGCTTCTGAAAGGGCAAGGCCGTTCGCCGCGTGTGATGATCACCGACAAGCTCCGGTCCTATGGTGCGGCGAAGCGGGAGATCATGCCAGGCGTCGAGCATCGCTCGCACAAGGGCCTGAACAACCGGGCGGAGAATTCTCACCAACCCGTCCGACGACGGGAGAGGATCATGAGGTGCTTCAAGTCACCGCGACAGCTTTAGCGTTTCGTTTCCATCCATGACCCGATCGCCAACCTCTTTAAACGTTCCCCGCCACGATATTCCATCCACCCACCATCGCCAACTGCGAGCAACCGCCATGCAAGCATGGCGCTAAATCGCGCGCCTTCTCGCCGCATGAACCAAAGCCTCACTCCCAGATCTTGTTTTCACAGCGTTAAGTTTACAGTGCCGGGGTGAGTTTCATGTGGAATTCAACAGGTGAAGGCGTGATTTAATCTGGCACGTCACACCGACGTTGATCCGCCGACTAGCATTACAGTTGCATATTTCTATAAACTCTGAATCTATGGGTCTCCATGATTCGGAGGTCATGGATGATGGGTGCATCAATCGAGACGACGCTGGAACTTTGGGCATCGTCGCTGCGTGACGTCAAGGCTCGTATGCGGCGACTGTTTACGCAGGAGCGAGTTGCAGCATCCGCGAACCTTTTCCTGGACGGCTTGCTGGGTGACGAGCGGCGAAAGACAGGTTGGATG
>NZ_JARWKZ010000095.1:0-12470 GCF_050577975.1 Rhizobium sp. BR 315
ATCGAAAACCGCTCGGCAATCGGCTTCAGTCCTCCGCGCAGGTCCTTTTCCGTTTTTCCCTCCTCCGAAATGAAGGAGATGCGCATGAAGAAGCGGCCCGAACCGAGATCGTCGAACTGCGAACTGTCGACGATATTGCACGCCATATCCGCGAGAAAACCGGAAATCGCGGCGACGATGCCGCGGGTGGACGGGCAGGTGACGGTCAG
The DNA here is from genome assembly GCF_050577975.1 of Rhizobium sp. BR 315. NCBI lineage: Bacteria > Pseudomonadati > Pseudomonadota > Alphaproteobacteria > Hyphomicrobiales > Rhizobiaceae > Rhizobium > Rhizobium sp. BR 315. The sequence goes on from NZ_JARWKZ010000095.1 coordinate 210, forward strand.
GACGAAGGTCGTCAAATCGGATCTCCTCGCGATGAGTGAAAAATCCCCGCGCCTGTCGACGCGGGGAAAACGGCCACAGGGGTGGCTCGGGGACTAGATGTCAAGCGTGGTGGCGTGTTCCCAGGCCGTGAACTGGGCGCAGTAGGTGTTCCATTCGCTCTTCTTCAGCTTGATGTAGGCGGCGGAAAACTCCGTGCCCAGCGCCGCCTGCAGTGCTTCGTCCTTCTCGTATTCGCGCAGCGCATCGAGCAGGTTGAGCGGCAGCTTCGGCGCGTCCGTGACCATATGGCCGTCGCGATACATGTCGATGTCGTGGTGCGGCCCCGGATCGGCATTGGTCTTCAGGCCACTAAGGCCGGCCGCGATGATGATCGCCTGCAGCAGATAGGGATTGACGGCGCCATCCGGCAGGCGCAGCTCGAACCGGCCGGGGCCCGGGACGCGGACCATGTGGGTGCGGTTGTTGCCGGTCCATGTCACCGTGTTCGGTGCCCAGGTCGCGCCGGAAATGGTGCGCGGTGCGTTGATGCGCTTGTAGGAATTGACCGTCGGATTGGTGATCGCGGCAAGCGCCGAGGCGTGCTTCATGATGCCGCCGAGGAAGGTCCGGCCCTTGGCCGAGAGGCCGAACGGCATGGCCTTGTCGGCAAAGGCATTGGTCCTGCCATCGAGGTCCCAGACGGAAATATGTGCATGGCAGCCATTGCCCGTCAGGCCCTTGAAGGGCTTCGGCATGAAGGTGGCACGCAGGCCGTGCTTCTCGGCAACGGATTTCACCATGAACTTGAAGAAGGAGTGCTTGTCGGCCGTCTGCAGCGCGTCGTCATACTCCCAGTTCATCTCGAACTGGCCGTTCGCATCCTCGTGGTCGTTCTGGTAGGGCTTCCAGCCGAGTTCGAGCATGTAGTCGCAGATCTCGGCGATCACATCATAGCGACGCATGACCGCCTGCTGGTCGTAACAGGGTTTTTCCGCGGTATCGAACTCGTCGGAGATCTTCGAACCATCCGGCGAAATCAGGAAGAATTCCGGCTCGACGCCGGTCTTGACGCGCAACCCCTCCCTGGCGGCTTCGGCCACCAGCTTCTTCAGCACCACGCGCGGCGCCTGATCGACCGGCTTGTCCTCCATGACGCAATCGGCGGCGACCCAGGCCACATCCTTCTTCCAGGGAAGCTGGATGACGGAGGAAGCATCCGGCAGGGCAAACAGGTCCGGATGGGCGGGCGTGAGGTCGAGCCATGTCGCGAAACCGGCAAAGCCCGCGCCGTCCTTCTGCATGTCGGCGATCGCTTCGGCGGGCACCAGCTTGGCACGCTGCCCGCCGAACAAATCGGTATAGCTGATCATGAAATATTTCACGCCGCGGTCCTTGGCGTAGGTGGCAAGATCGAGTGTCACTGTGTTCCCCTTTTGGATTTATCAGACACTTTTTCATGGAAACGGCCGCTGCCCGGCTTGGGAGTTTCAGGCGGCGGCCGGCGTGGCATTTTACGTCAGAAGCCTCCCTTGCCGGGGATCCAGCTGGTGCCGGCGAGCGGCACCTGCGCCATGGCGGACGCCTCGATGGTCAGCGCCACGAGGTCTTCCGGCTCCAGGTTGTGCAGATGGTTCTTGCCGCAGGCGCGCGCGATGGTTTGCGCTTCCAGCGTCATCACCTTGAGATAGTTGGCAAGGCGGCGGCCGGCGGCGACCGGATCAAGCCGCTTGGCGAGTTCAGGGTCCTGCGTGGTGATGCCGGCGGGGTCCTTGCCCTCGTGCCAGTCGTCGTAGGCGCCGGCGGTAGTGCCGAGCTTCTGGTATTCGTCTTCCCAGTGCGGATCGTTGTCGCCGATGGCAACCAGCGCCGCCGTGCCGATGGCGACCGCATCGGCGCCGAGCGCCAGGGCCTTGGCGACGTCGGCGCCGGACCGGATGCCGCCCGAGATGATCAGTTGCACCTTGCGGTGCATGCCGAGATCCTGCAGCGCCTGGACGGCCGGGCGGATGCAGGCGAGCGTCGGCATGCCGACATTCTCGATGAAGACGTCCTGCGTTGCCGCGGTGCCCCCTTGCATGCCGTCGAGCACGACCACATCGGCACCGGCCTTGACCGCAAGCGCGGTGTCATAATAGGGGCGTGCACCGCCGACCTTCACGTAGATCGGCTTTTCCCAGTCGGTGATCTCGCGCAGTTCGAGGATCTTGATTTCCAGGTCGTCCGGGCCGGTCCAGTCGGGGTGGCGGCAGGCGGAGCGCTGGTCGATGCCCTTCGGCAGGTTGCGCATGTTGGCGACGCGGTCGGAAATCTTCTGGCCGAGCAGCATGCCGCCGCCGCCCGGTTTCGCGCCCTGGCCGACGACGACCTCGATCGCGTCCGCCCGACGCAGGTCCTTCGGGTTCATGCCGTAGCGCGACGGCAGGTACTGGTAGACGAGCGTCTGGCTATGGCCGCGCTCCTCGTCCGTCATGCCGCCGTCGCCGGTGGTGGTCGAGGTGCCGGCGATCGTCGCGCCGCGCCCAAGCGCCTCCTTGGCATTGCCGGACAACGCGCCAAAACTCATGCCGGCAATGGTGATCGGTGTCTTCAGCGTGATCGGCTTTTTGGCAAAACGCGAGCCGAGCACGACAGTCGTGTCGCATTTCTCGCGATAGCCTTCGAGCGGATAGCGGGAGATCGAGGCCCCGAGGAACAAAAGGTCGTCGAAATGCGGCACCTTGCGCTTGGTGCCGGCGCCGCGAATATCGTAGATGCCGGTCGCCGCCGCACGGCGGATTTCAGCGAGCGTATAGTCGTCAAAGGTCGCTGACTTGCGCGGCGGGGTATAGGGGTTGTGATAGCTCATCGGTCTGTCCCTGCCTTAGTACGCGTCAGCGTTGTCGATGTTGAAATTGTAGAGCGTGCGGGCCGAGCCGTAGCGCTTGAACTCCTCCGGCTTGACGCCGGTGACGCCGGCCTTTTCGAGAAGCTCGGCGAGCTTCTCCAGATGTTCCGGCCGCAGTTCCTTCTCGATGCAGTCCGCGCCAAGGCTCTTGACCGTGCCGCGCACGAAAAGTTTCGCCTCGTAGAGAGAGTCCCCGAGCGCATCACCGGCATCGCCGAGCACAATGAGATGGCCGGACTGCCCCATGAAGGCGGACATGTGGCCGATATTGCCATGCACGACGATATCGATGCCCTTCATCGAGATGCCGCAACGCGAGGCGGCATTGCCCTTGATGACGAGCAGGCCGCCACGGCCGGTGGCGCCGGCATACTGGCTGGCGTCGCCTTCGATGACGACGGTGCCCGACATCATGTTCTCGGCGACGCCGGGACCGGCGGAACCCTTGACGGTTACGGTGCCGCCGTCGTTCATGCCGGCGCAGTAATAGCCGACCGAACCGCGGACCTCGACGCTGACGGGACTGTCGATGCCGACCGCAACCGCATGGCTGCCGCGCGGATTGACGACCTCGAACGCGGTGTCGTTGGCGCCCTTGGAAAGGGCATGGAGGGCGCTGTTGAGTTCGCGCAAGGGCGTTTTGGAAAGGTCAAATACAGGCATTGCAGGGCTTTCTCGTTTGGCCGGTCACGCAGCTTTTTCGTGGTCCCAGAAGTAGACGGTCGACGGCTCGGGCTCCCAGACGCGTGCATCCTCGATGCCCGGCAGGTTGACGAGCGCGCGATACTCCGAGCCGAAGGCGACATACTGGTCCGTCTCGGCCATCACGGCGGGCTTGCAGGCGATCGGGTCGCGCACGACGCCGAAGCCGGATTTCGTGCCGACGACGAAGGTGAAGAAGCCGTCGAGATCATCAAGCGCGCCTTCCAGCGCCTGACCGAGATCCTTGCCCTTGGCCATCTCCGCCGTGAGATAGGCGGCCGCCACTTCGGTGTCGTTCTGCGTCTCGAAGGTCATGCCTTCGCGGATGAGCTCGCGGCGCAGGTTGTTGTGGTTGGACAGGGATCCGTTGTGGACGAGGCACTGGTCGGCGCCCGTCGAGAACGGATGCGCGCCCAGCGTCGTCACGGCGCTTTCGGTGGCCATGCGGGTATGGCCGATGCCGTGCGTGCCGCCCATCGAGCGCACGTCAAAGCGCGCCACGACATCCTTGGGAAGGCCGGTTTCCTTGTAGATCTCGACGCTGTCGCCCGAGCCCATGACCCGGATATCCGGCCGGATCGAGGCGATGGCCACGCGGGTTGCCGCGATGGCGCCGGCGGCGATCTCGACGACGGCGTGGGTACTCTTGACGGTCACGCTGGCGTCGATGCCGGCGGCGGCGAGATCCTTGTCGAGCCCGCGGAAATCGACCTCGGGCTTTGCCGACTGCAGGGTGACCTTCGCTTTTCCGTCAGCCGGTGATCCGTAAATCGCAATGCCGGCCGAATCCGGGCCGCGATCGGTCATCGTGATCAACATGTCGGACAGCAGCGTTCCGAGCTGCGGTTCGAGGCTCTTGTCTTTGAGGAACAATCCAACAATGCCACACATAGGTGCCTCCATTTGTCGCTGTGACAAATGGCTACCATGGGGCTTTCGATCAATCAACTGATAGGAATAAAAATTTCGTGTGAGGCAACTTTAGCCGGGACTGCTGCCCTGTTTCGGATAGCTGATGATGGAGAGATAGCGCGCCGGAAGCTTCACCAGTTCCTGGGGGCCGTGCGGTGCATCCGCGTCGAAGAACAGGCTGTCGCCCGCCTCCATCTTGAACAGTTGGTCGCCATGGCGGTAAACCACGACGCCGTCGAGCATGTAGAGGAATTCCATGCCCTCGTGCTGGAAGGTCGGAAAGATGTCCGACTCGGCCGTGAGCGTGATGAGATAGGGTTCCACCGTCACGCCGCTCGAATTGTTGTCGATATGACCGAGCAGGCTGTACTGGTGGCCGGCGCGCGTGCCGCGGCGCTCGATCTTCACGCCCTCACCCGCCTTGACGAAGGTCGCGTTGCGCGGTTCCTCGAAGCGCCGGAAGAACGCCGTGAGCGGGACGCCAAGGGCCTTGGAGAGGGACTGCAGGGTTGTCAGCGATGGCGAGACGTTGCCGTTCTCTATCTTCGAGAGCGCGCCGACCGACATGCCGGTCGCGGCGGCGAGATCGGCGCCGGTAATGCCGAGCTTCTTGCGATAGGCCCGGACCTCGTGCCCGATCGCCATTTCAAGGTTCTTCTCGCGCGGCTCGCGCACCGCGTGCGGGTTCTGGGACAGGGCGTTCTGCGCCTTCTTGGAGATCTGCTTGCCGCTGGCCATGGCCCACCCGCTCTTCATGGTAAAAACATTCCCTACAGGAAAATATCGCTCACTCGTAGGAAAATCTCGTGCGCAGCGCCGTCGGTGTCTGGCCAAACCGCGTCTTGAAGGCGGTCGACAGATGCGCGGCCCCCGAAAAACCCGTGGCGAAGGCGATTTCCGCCACGGAAAGCGGGCTTTGCTCCAGCAGGCGCCGGGCATGGTCGAGACGGATGTTGCGGTAGGTTTCCAGGAAGCCGCCCGCCATATGCTCGGCAAACAGGCGGTCGAGATGACGGACACTGACGCCGGCAAGCTTTGCCATGGCTGCACGATCGAGCGGCATTTCGATCGTCGCTTCCATTTTCTCCAGGACGGCCAGAAGCGCAGGATGGTGCGTGCCGAACCGTTCGGGCAGGGACCCGCGCTGCGGAGCGCCGGGTTCGGCCACCGCCGTATGCAGATACCAGTCGCTGACGCGCCGGGAAAAATGCGCGCCCATACGTTCGCTGATCATGGCGTGCATGAGATCGAGCGGCGCGACGCCGCCGGCGCAGGTGACACGGTCGCCGTCGATCACGTATCGGGCCTGGCGTGGTGCGAGGGCGGGAAAGGCCTCCTTCAACAGGCCGGCATGTTCCCAGTGGATGGTGAAGTCGCGGTTGTCGAGCAGGCCCGCAGCCGCAAGAACATAGGCGCCGCTCGATATGCCGCCGATGCGAACGCCTTTTCGCGCAAGGCGCCGCAGGACCGGATGGGCATCCTCGACGGTGCTCCAGTCCTTGGGATTACCGCCTGCGCAGACGAAGACCGTGTGGCAGGTTTCGCCGAGCGCGGTCAGTTCCGTGCATTCGACGGTCAGGCCTGAAGAACTCGCAACCGGTCTGCCATGAAGAGACAGGGGTAGCGCGCTGTAGAGATCGAGGCCGGCAATGAGATTTGCCGCCCGCAGGGGCTCCACGGCGGAGGCATAGGACATCAGGGCGAAATTCTGCACGAGCAGAAATCCGATCCTCTGGGTTTTTCTCGTGTCAAACGCAGTCATGGCCCAAATCTATATCATGGCGTCCTATTTTTGAAAGTCTGCCGTCTAAACGGCGACTAGGCTCGGACCTGTGATCGTCGAGGCCTGACCATGCGCTATTCTGCTTTATCCATTCTCCTGAACGGACTGACGGGCAATCGTTCCTGGCGCCCCGCCTGGCGCGACCCGCAACCCAAAGCCCGCTATGACGTCATCATCGTGGGCGGTGGTGGTCACGGTCTGGCAACGGCCTATTATCTTGCCAAGGAGTTCGGCATCACCAATGTCGCCGTGCTTGAAAAGGGCTATATCGGGTCCGGCAATGTCGGCCGCAACACGACGATCATCCGTTCGAACTACCTGCTCGAAGGCAACAATCCCTTCTATGAATTTTCGATGAAGCTCTGGGAGGGGCTGGAGCAGGATTTCAATTTCAACGCCATGGTGTCCCAGCGGGGCGTCGTCAATCTCTATCACTCCGATGCCCAGCGCGATGCCTACACCAGGCGTGGCAATGCGATGCGCCTGCATGGCGTGGATGCGGAGCTGCTCGATCGCGCCGCGACCAAGTCCATGCTGCCTTTCCTCGATTTCGACAATGCCCGCTTCCCGATCCAGGGCGGCCTGATCCAGCGCCGCGGCGGCACGGTGCGCCACGACGGCGTTGCCTGGGGCTATGCGCGCGGAGCCGATAGCCGCGGCGTCGATGTCATCCAGAACTGCGAGGTGACGGGCATTCGCCGTGAGAACGGCCGCGTCACCGGCGTCGAGACGACGCGCGGCTTCATCGGTTGCGGCAAGCTCGGCCTTGCGGCGGCCGGCAATTCCTCGCGCGTCGCCCAGATGGCGGACATGAAGCTGCCGATCGAAAGCCATGTCCTGCAAGCATTCGTTTCTGAGGGGCTGAAGCCGTTCATCGATTGCGTCGTGACCTTCGGTGCCGGCCATTTCTACGTTTCCCAGTCAGACAAGGGCGGGCTGGTCTTCGGCGGCGACATCGACGGCTACAATTCCTATGCCCAGCGCGGCAATCTCGCGACCGTCGAGCATGTCGCGGAAGCCGGAAAGGCGATGATCCCCGCGCTGTCGCGCATTCGCGTGCTGCGCTCCTGGGGCGGCATCATGGACATGTCGATGGACGGCACGCCGATCATCGACAAGACGCCGACCGACAATCTCTATCTGAATGCCGGCTGGTGCTACGGCGGCTTCAAGGCGACGCCTGCCTCCGGCTTCTGCTTTGCCCATCTCATCGCGAAAGACGTTTCGCACGCCACGACCCGGCAGATGCGTCTCGACCGGTTCGAGCGCGGCTATCTCATCGATGAGAAGGGCCAGGGCGCCCAGCCGAACCTTCACTAGTTTGCCCGACCAAGGACACCGAAATGGCCAGCCTCGTCACCTGCCCGCATTGCGGACCACGCCCGAAGGAAGAGTTCACCGTCAAGGGCGCCGCGTTGCCGCGCCCCGCCGCGGATGCGTCCCAGGAGGTCTGGTTCGATTTCGTCTATCTGCGTGACAACCCGCGCGGCGCCTACCGCGAATACTGGCATCACACATCCGGCTGCCGCCGGTGGCTGGTGGTCGAGCGCGACACCGCAACCCATGACATCCACGCGACCCGTGATGCCGCCGATCGTCGCGGCGAGGTGACCCCATGACGCCCTTTCGCCTCTCCTCCGGCGGCCTGATCGACCGGTCGCGGCCGCTTTCCTTCTCCTTCGACGGCAAGGTGCTGAGCGGATTTTCGGGTGACAGCCTCGCCTCGGCGCTGCTTGCAAACGGTCGTCTCCTCGTCGGCCGCAGCTTCAAGTATCATCGTCCGCGCGGCATCCTCACCGCGGGCAGCGCGGAGCCGAATGCGCTGATGACGATCGGCCGGGGTGGACGCACGGAGCCGAACACCCGGGCCACCATGCAGGAACTCTATGACGGCCTCGAAGCGAGCAGCCAAAACCGCTGGCCGTCGCTTGATTTCGACATCGGCGCCTTCAACAGCTTGTTGTCGCCTTTTCTCAGCGCGGGGTTCTACTACAAGACCTTCATGTGGCCGGCAGCTCTCTGGGAGAAGCTGTACGAGCCCTTTATCCGTCGTGCTGCCGGTCTTGGGCGGGCAAGCTACGAGGCGGACCCGGACGGCTATGAAAAGGCTTGGATTCACTGCGACCTTCTCGTCGTCGGCGCGGGAGCGGCCGGTCTTGCCTCTGCCCTTGCCGCCGGGCGCGCTGGTGCGCGGGTCATTCTCGTCGACGAGCATTCGCGTTGCGGCGGCGGCCTGCTGTCGGAAACGGTCCGTATCGGTGACGAAAGTGCGACGGAGTTCGTGGCGACGGCGCTGGCGGAGCTCGCCTCGCTGTCAAACGTGACAGTGATGCCGCGCACCACGGTTTTCGGCTGGTACGACGGCAACGTCTTCGGCGCCGTCGAACGCGTGCAGAAGCATGTGCAGGCGCCGCTGGAGCGGCTTCCCGTCGAGCGGCTCTGGCGCATCGTCGCCAGGGAGGCGCTGCTGGCGACCGGTGCGGAGGAACGGCCTCTCGTCTTCGGCGGCAATGATATTCCCGGCGTGATGATGGCGGGCGCCATGCGCAGCTATCTCAACCGCTATGCTGTCGCGCCCGGAAGGAAGGTGGCGATCTTCACGACCAATGACAGCGGCTATGCGCTGGCGCGTGATCTCGAAGCCGTCGGCGCGAGCGATGTCGTCATCATCGACAGCAGGGCCGAAGGCGCTGGCTTCCGATATGCCGGCACGGCGAAGATCATCAAGGGCGCCGTGGTGTCGGATGCGCATGGCGGCAAGAGCCTGTCGTCGATTTCGGTCACGATCGCCGGACGCACGCAAAAGCTTGCCGTCGATGCCCTGGCGATGTCGGGCGGCTTCAACCCTGTCATCAGCCTTGCCTGCCATCGCGGCGGCAGGCCGGAATGGAACGCCTCATCGAGCGTTTTTCTGGCTCCGTCCAACCTCAAGGGCCTGACACTTGCCGGCGCTGCCGCCAATATCGACGGGCTCGGCGCCTGCCTGCAGCATGGTTTCGCCAAGGGCGCCGAGCGCGCCGAGGCTCTTGGCTACAGCGCGAAGCGCACGACCGTTCCGGCCGTGGCCGACGATCCGAGCGCAGTCGCCAAGCCGCTCTGGTCAATTCCCGGCGTGCGCGGCAAGGCCTTCGTCGATTATCAGAACGACGTGCATCGCAAGGATCTCGGGCTTGCCGTTCGCGAAGGTTACGGTCACGTGGAACTTGCCAAGCGCTACACGACGAACGGCATGGCGACGGACCAGGGCAAGCTGTCGAATGTCAATGCGATCGCGCTTCTGGCCCAAGCGCGCGGCGTATCACCCGCAGAAGTAGGGACGACGACCTTCCGCCCCTTCTACACGCCTGTCTCGTTCGGCGCGCTGACCGGGCCTTCGCACGGCAAGCATTTCCAGCCGGTGCGCAAGTCGCCGCTGCATGGCTGGGCAAGCCGGAACGGCGCGACATTCGTCGAGACCGGCCTGTGGTATCGCTCGTCGTGGTTCCCGCGCGATGGCGAGACGACCTGGCGCGAAAGCGTCGACCGGGAAGTCCTGAACGTCCGCAAGAATGCCGGCATCTGCGACGTCTCGATGCTCGGCAAGATCGAGATCACCGGCAAGGATGCCGCTGAATTCCTCAACCGCGTCTATTGCAATGCCTTCCTCAAGCTGCCCGTCGGCAAGGCGCGTTATGGCCTCATGCTGCGCGAAGATGGCATGATCTATGACGACGGCACGACCAGCCGCCTGGAGGAAAACCGCTACTTCATGACGACGACGACGGCCTATGCGGCGGGCGTGATGAACCATCTGGAATTCTGCGCGCAAGCGCTCTGGCCGGAACTGGACGTCCGGCTCGCGTCCGTCACCGACCAGTGGGCGCAGATGGCGGTTGCCGGCCCGAAGTCGCGTCAGATCCTTCAGGCGATTGTCGATACGGATATTTCCGACGAGGCTTTCCCGTTCCTGGCCGCTGCCGAGGTTTCGCTCTTCGGCGGTCAGGTTCGCGGACGGCTCTTCCGCATCTCCTTCTCCGGCGAGCTTGCCTACGAGCTGGCGGTACCGGCCGGCTATGGCGACGGCGTAGCCGATGCCATCATGCAAGCCGGCGCCGAACACGGTATCCAGCCCTATGGCGTCGAGGCGCTGTCGGTGTTGCGTATCGAGAAGGGCCACGTCACCCACAACGAGATCAACGGCACGGTCGTACCGGGTGATCTCGGCTTCGGCCGCATGGTTTCGACCACAAAGACCGATTTTATCGGCAAACGAATGCTGGAGCGGGAAGGCCTAAATGCGCCGGACCGGCCGCAGCTCGTCGGTATCATGCCGCTCGATCCCGCAACAGGCTTCCGTACGGGTTCCCACATCCTCGCAAAGAATGCCGAGGCCACGCTGGAGAACGACCAGGGCTACATCACCTCGAGCTGCTACTCGCCGCATGTCGGCTCCACCATCGGTCTTGCGCTGGTGCGCCGCGGGCGGGAACGGCATGGCGAGGAAATCATGGTCTGGAACGGTCTGCGCGGCGAGTTCACGCCCGGACGGATCTGCGCACCGGTGTTTTTCGACGCAGCCAATGAAAAGCTTCACGCCTGATTGAGGGAGGATTTGGATGTCAGCCTATCGTGTCACGCAGCGCGCCGCCCTGGCCGATTGCAAGCCCGTTCTGCGCACCGGTGTCAGTCTGGAAGCCCTTCCCGAGGGCACGGTCCTGCATCTCCTCGCGCGTCCCGATACCGGCTCGCCGGAGATTATCGGCGATGCTTCACTCTCCGGCCTGTCGCTTCGCTCCGTCTCGGTCGGCCAATGGTTCGCCGTGGGTGCGACGGCTCTGCCTTATGCGGATCTCGATGCAATCGCGGAAAAGCTGAGGCCGGTGGCGGATGTCATCGACCAGAGCCATGGGCGCGTGCGCATCCTCGTGCGCGGGCCCCAGGCCGCCCATGTCCTCGCCAAGGGTACGGCCATCGATCTGTCGAACGCCGCGTTCCCCGTCGGGCAGTCGGCCACGGCGCTCATTGGCCATATCGCTGCCCATGTCACGCGAATGGAGGATGATGGTTTCGAGCTTCTCGTTCTGCGTGGTTTTGCAGAAAGTCTATGGGACGATCTCGTGCGCATGAGCCTCGAATTCAGCTAAGCGAGATGTCAGCGAAGGATATACATCGGATGCCAGTTATCGATGGGAAGCAGGTTGCCGCTTCCGTGATTGACGCTGTGAAGGCCGCGACGGTGACCCTGGAGAACGAGGCCGGCGTCAAGCCCGGTCTCGCCGTCGTCATCGTCGGCGATGATCCGGCAAGCCACGCCTATGTCGGCGCCAAGAGCCGCATGTCGAAGGAATGCGGTTTCAACTCCATCCAGCATACGCTGCCGGAACATACGACGCAGGAAGAGTTGGCCGCGCTCGTGGAGACGCTGAACACCGACGAGACCATCCACGGCATCCTCGTCCAGCTGCCGCTGCCCAGGCATTTGAATTCGGATCCGATCATTCAGTCGATCAAGCCGGAAAAGGATGTCGACGGCCTGCATGTCGTCAATGCCGGCAAGGTCGCGACCGGCGATCTCGATGGCGGTCTCGTCTCCTGCACGCCGGCCGGCGCGATGATCCTCGTGCGCCGCACCCATGGCGAGGACCTGTCCGGTCTCAATGCGGTGGTGATCGGCCGCTCCAACCTGTTCGGCAAGCCGATGTCGGCTCTGCTGCTTGCCGCCAATGCGACTGTCACGACCGCTCATTCGCGCACCAAGGACCTCGCCGGCGTCTGCCGCAATGCCGATATCCTGGTTGCCGCCGTCGGTCGCCCGGAAATGGTCAAGGCGGATTGGGTAAAGCCAGCAGCCACCGTCATCGATGTCGGCATCAACCGCATCCCGGCTTCGGAAAAGGGCGAGGGGAAGTCGCGCCTCGTCGGCGACGTCGCCTATGACGAGGTTGCCAAAGTTGCCGGCGTCATCACGCCGGTTCCGGGCGGCGTCGGACCGATGACCATTGCCATGCTGATGGCCAATAC
>NZ_JARWKZ010000096.1:0-12239 GCF_050577975.1 Rhizobium sp. BR 315
GCTCCTGATGGTTTCCCGTTTCGGCCATTGCCTCAACGATCTGCTCTATCGCTCGCGGATCGGCGCCCTGCCGATCGACCTCGTCGGCGTGATCTCCAACCACTTCGATTACCAGAAGGTGGTGGTCAACCAGGACGTCCCCTTCCACCACATCCCTGTGACGAAGGAAAACAAGCCGCAGGCGGAAGCCAAGATCATGGAGATCGTCGAGACGACCGGCACCGAGCTCGTCGTGCTGGCGCGCTACATGCAGGTGCTCTCCGATACGATGTGCCAGCGCATGTCGGGCCGGATCATCAACATCCACCACTCGTTCCTGCCGAGCTTCAAGGGCGCCAATCCCTACAAGCAGGCCTATCAGCGCGGCGTGAAGCTGATCGGTGCAACCGCGCATTATGTGACGGCGGATCTCGACGAAGGTCCGATCATCGAACAGGACACCGTGCGCGTCACCCACGCCCAGTCCGCGGAGGACTATGTATCGCTCGGACGCGACGTGGAGGCACAGGTCCTTGCCCGCGCCGTCCATGCCCACATCCATCACCGCGTGCTCTTGAACGGCAGCCGCACCGTCGTCTTCCCGCCGAGTCCGGGAAGTTTCGCGTCCGAGCGCATGGGCTGACTGTCAGGCCATGCGCAAGCGCGCGCGCCTGTAGGCCTCCGGTATGGACAAGGCCCACACGAACAGGCCGCCGGCATGGCGGCCTATGAAGGAATGTTCCGGCGTCGTCGTGAGATAGGACAGGATCGCGAACATCAGCACGAAAAGCGCAAAACAGAGGCCGCGGCGGGTTTCGCCCAGGAGCACGTGACCGCCGCCGGGCAAGAGTACGGCGGCCGCGAGTACGGAATACGGGTTGATGGCCTTGCGCATGTTCGTTCCTTCAGCCTGCCTGGCGAATTGTGCTGCCTGAGGCAAGCTCACGCAGATCGACGGCGACGCCAAGCGCCTTTTGCAGGCCGGACACCGCAATCGCCTGGATCGAGAACCGCGCCTGCCGCAACAGGAGATGCGATGCCGGCTCGCCCTGCGCGGCCTGAACGACGATCCTGACAAAATCGGCGTCGACGACCAGTTCCTTGACCGTCTTGTCGGCGGTGAAGCCGACGATACCGCGGCGCAATCCCTCCCAGCAGGCATCCTCCGACCCGGCATTGCCGCGCATGAGGGCTGGCACGTCCGATGGCGGCGGGGCGATCCAGTCCGTGAAATCATGCACGACGGAGTAGAACTCGGCGCCCGTCGGCCGTGCAAGAAGGCCAAGCGACGGCAGCGCGGGCAGATCCTGGAAGAGCGTCACGCGCAGCCACAATTGAGGAAGCCGGCGCGTGATCAGCGTGTCCGTGATCACCTCCAGCTTGACCGGCGTGCCGTCTGCCATGCGGCCGAGCACGATCGGGTGCCCGTCGGCCGCATGGGTGAAGCGCGCGTCGTCCAGAAGATCGCCCACCTGGTCGAGCAGGCCCCGTCTTTGCGTCATGCTCTTGCGTTGCTCCCGGCTTGCCACCCAGAGCACGCAAAAGCATCCGATGCACAGGATCACGATTGTCTGCCAGACCATGGAAGCCGCCTCCTGCTCAGCCTCAGTAGCCGTTCGGGCGCGGCCACGGCATGGTGAACTGATCCCCTCTGCGCACGAAGCGGTATCGGCGGAAATGGAACCAGAGGGAGGCGACGATGTAGAAGCCGATCATCGCGATAAGCTGCGTACCGTAGCCGAGGAACACCGCGAAATAGGCCGTCGAGCAGAGCAGGAACAGCACGATCGTCGGCAGCGGATGCAGCGGATGGACATAACCACGCTTGATGCTGCCCAGCGGCCATTTCTTGCGGAACATGACCATGTTGAACGTCATGAACGTGTATCCCAGCAGACCGGACAGGATCGAGAACGTCACGACCTGGTCGAGCGGCGCGCCAAGCGCGAAGATCAGCGCGATCGGGACGAGGAAGACGATCGAGCGGTAGGGCGTGCGATAGCGCGGATGGACGGCGCCGAACCAGATCGGCAGGTAGCGGTCGCGTCCCATCGAGAACCAGGCGCGGGACGCATCATTGATGCAGCCGTTCGCCGACGCAAGCGTCGAGAACATCGTGCCGATGAAGAGCAGCACCATGAGGCCGCTATTGCCCGTGACGCGTGCCGCGTCGAACAGCGGCGTACCGGCCTGGCCGAGATATTCCCAGGGAATGAGGCCGGAGCAGACATACCAGGTCATGGTCGCGGCGATCAGCAGCGTCATGATCCCGGCCATGGTGCCATARGGCAGCGAACGCGCCGGCGAGCGCACTTCCTCGGCCGCCTGGCAGGTGCCTTCGATACCGAGATAGAACCAGAGGCCGAAATGCAGGGCGGCAACGATGCCCACCCAGCCGTAAGGCAGGGGATCCGTCGTCACGGCCGAGAAATCGAGCGGCACCAGCGAGCCGCCGAACTGGACGACCAGGAACAGAGCGACGATCGCAAGGAAGGCGATGGCGGTGATAACGAGATTGAACGTCAAGGTCGCCAGAACGCCCCGGTAGTTCAACCAGGCAAGGAACATGATGGACAGCACGATGAAGGGCTGCTGGCTGAGCCCGCTATGCCCCTGCAGGCCGGCAACCGTATCGAGAAGGAAGCCGATCGTAATGGCATTGCCGGCCTCGAGCATCGTATAGGCCATGACGAGAAAGAGGCCGACATTGAAGGCCATGAGCGGCCCGACGATATGCTTGGCCTGCGCATACTGGCCGCCTGCCGCGGCAACCGTCGACGTCACCTCCGAATCGATCATGGCGACGCAGGTATAGAGAAGGCCGGCGACCCAGCAGGCGACCAGGCCGGCAATCATGCCGCCTTTGCCCACCGAAAAGTTCCAGCCCATATATTCACCAACGAGAACGATGCCCACGCCGAGCGCCCAGATATGGGCAGGGCCGAGAACGCGGAGCAGTTGCAGTCTTTCCGGTTGCCCGGCCGTCGCTGGAGATTTCGACATGCGCTTGTCCCTTTTAGATGACGTGCCGCTCTGCGGTGGCCTCGATTTCACCCTCGCGGGAGGATGTCAGCAGGTCGTTGTCGTAGGTAGTGTCGACGCGCGCCATATCGTAGAGCATGGCGATCGCGAACACGGCCGAGAGCGCCCAGGCGGCATATTCCAGGATGTTCCAGAGATCCATGTGCTCACCTTTTTCCGTTCGGGCCGAAGCGCTCGTCGATCACCTCGCGATACTCCTTGTCGGAAAGCCTCACGACGAGGAGGAAGTAGCCGATGACGAGCACCGCCATCACGATGAGCGCCGACCAGCTGAACGAATAGTCGAAGCGGGCCGTGATCATCTCGTTCACGCTGGCCGGATCGGTGTAGCCGAGGGCCGCCCATTGGGCCTGCTCGCCGGCATTCTGGCCGAGCGCTTCCCATGTCGGGTTCTCGATGGGCGCCGGCGTCTTCGCCGCACCCGCGAGGCCGAGATAGAGGGGAACGTAAAGGGCACCGATGGTCAGGACGAGAAGCGTCAGAACGTCGAAGATCTGCCCGGCGAGACCCTGTTGCGGCGGTTTATAGGCCATGATTAGCTCCTTCCCGGCGGCGGGCGCGCATTTCATCGAGGTGCTTTAGGTCCAGCCCGTAGATGAATTCCCTATCTTCGACATAGTGGCGAAGCATGGCGATAATGGCCGCGGAATTGAAAAGCAGAACCAGCGCGCAGAAGATCGAAAGGATGATGCGGATGGCCGGGATCGAAATGAAGGGCCATACCGTGAAAAGGGCAAACAACATCGTACACCAGAGCACGACGATAAAAGAAATAAGGCCGGCACGATCCCGCGCGTGCATTTTGTCGATGCGGCGGGAAAGGTGTATATCCACACCTTCGCTATGCGACACCATGCGCTCTCCTCCCCAGAAGAAATTGCCCCCCAGGCAACTTAGTTTCGCAGTGGGAATATGAACGGTTGCCGCGAGATGTCAAGCAAACCCGCGCTATTTTGCCGCACCAATCGTCAAAGCGTCATCCACGAGGCAATCACCAAAGCCATGGTGCCGGAACCTGGGGATCAGGCGCAGGGACCACCGGATGCGACGGCGCCAACAATGGCTGGCCCGGCGCGGGAGAGCGCAGGTCACGGCGGCTTGGCGGTCGGGTCAGAAATGGCACAGTCGCTCGAAAGCCATTTCTGGATATGAACCATGACAGAACCAGCGTTRTCGCGCTGCCACGGAGTTGACGCAAGACCWGGAACACGTGGAGCAGGCTGCCCGACCTCGATCGGCAGATCCCGGGCACCTTCGAACGTGTGGAGGTCAGGTGTGAAAGCCGGGACGGCACCTGCGGTCCCCCTCCGATTCCCAAGATGGCGCAGAGCCTGCAAAGCTCTATGTCGGTCTTCTGAGTTATCTCAAGTTCATCTGCCAGCTGATTGATAATTTTCGTGAACTCGCGATCTGGTCCAAATAGATCGCGACCATCTCTCGCACAACGGCGGGTAGGACCCTGGCCTCGTCGGCTAAGGCTTCCTCCAGCACTCTCACGCTTGCCGGCTTCAGATCGGAACGGTGGCCAGAATGAAATCGCGATAGGCCGGCTCGTTTGGAACCAATGGCCGACTTCATCTGAATGCGCACTCTGCCGGACCAGACATTGGTGGGCGCGGAAAGCGACGGCACAACCCTTCGTGGCGGCGCTTTTCCTGAAGAACCGCATGGATGGCCGTGGCGCCGCCTTCACGATCGCTTCGGCGTCTTAGCGGTCGTTCTCTGACGCTTGACCAAGGGTTTCACCTAGACGGCCGGAACCAACCGGACTCGTGCCCGTGTGCTGCGTCACTCGACCCCAATGATGCGACGTCGTGCACGCGTCCATAGCAACCACGCAAGCCTGCTAATCAGTCAGCAATACGATCAACGGCGACTTTGACAAGGCGCAATTGAAACCCGGCCGTGCAAACTTGGAAGTTACCCTTCACCGGGTCGATTGTCGGCATGCTCATCTCAGTCATGAATGTACCCTCCGATTGGTTCTGAACCGTCATGACCGCTGGGTGGGGCATCCACCGCCTCCGTTCAAATTGTGCGACAAGTAGCCATGGATGAAACGACCCAAGGCCTTGCTTATGCGCATCAAAACTCCTCCCAATCAGACGAAAGAGCAGCGTTGCCTTGGAACGAGGCATACAGTTTGGCTGAGAGCTGACGCGCCGGCGATGGAGCAGGACGTGATGTGGCCGCGACTCTGAGGCCTGTCCGGAAGCGCAAGCTGATCGACGGGATGCTGTTGGACTGGGGCATATCGATCCGACGGGCCTGCAAGGTCCTGAGGTTCGACACGTCGACCTACCACTACAAGTCCCGCCGCACCGGACAGGCCCACTCGAAAGACGCATCAAGGAGATTTGCGAGACACGCGTGCGGTATGGCTACCGGCGGTGACCTGAGCCCCTGAACTTCCTCCAGATTTTGGTAGAGTCCGTCGTATCAAGGAGACGGACGGAATGAAGCGTGCACGGTTTACGGACGAGCAGATCATCGGGATGCTGAAGGAGCAGGAGAGCGGTCAGAGGACGGCCGATGTCTGCCGCAAGCACGGAATATCCGAGGCGACCTTCTATAAATACAAGGCCAAGTATGGCGGCATGGAGGTATCCGATGCCCGCAAGCTGAAGGCTTTGGAAGATGAGAATGCCAAGCTGAAGAAGCTGCTCGCCGAGGCGATGCTGGACAACGCCATTTTGAAGGATGTCGCATCAAAAAAATGGTAACGCCCGGCGCAAGGCGGGATGCGGTGGCCCATGTCTGTAAGGAGCATAACGTGAGCCAGCGTCGGGCGTGTGCGATCCTGACCATTGATCGGTCGAGCGTGCGATATTGCAGCGTTCGGCCGAACGATGCCTCCATTCGAGAGGCCATGAGGCAGGTTGCGTCCGAGCGCCGCCGCTTCGGCTATCGCCGCATCCATGTGATGCTGGATCGGCAGGGCATCGTCATGAACCTGAAGAAGCTGCGTCGCCTCTACCGGGAAGAGAAGCTTGCAGTTCGCAAGCGTGGTGGCCGTAAGCGAGCCTTGGGAACGCGACGGCCCATTGCGCTGCCGTCACGGGCCAACGAACGGTGGAGCCTCGACTTCGTCAGCGATGCATTCACGGATGGACGGCGGTTCCGCGTTTTGGCCATTGTCGATGACTTTACACGGGAATGCCTGGCGCTGGTCGCCGACACATCCCTTTCGGGTCTGCGCGTCACGCGGGAACTCGATATCGTCATGGCCAAACGCGGACGCCCTCACACGATTGTCTCGGACAACGGCACGGAACTGACCTCAATGGCAATCCTCAGATGGTGCCAGCAGACACGAGTGGAATGGCATTACATCGCACCGGGAAAGCCGATGCAAAACGGCTTCGTGGAAAGCTTCAACGGCAGTTTCCGCGATGAGTGCCTCAACGAAACACTGTTCTCGTCACTGCCTCACGCCAGAACCGAGATCACGGCATGGAAGGAGGATTACAACAAGCAAAGGCCGCATTCATCGCTGGGCAATATCACGCCCATCGAATTTGCCATGAAAATGGCTATGGAAAAACAGGCTGCATAGAGCCAGATTGAAAACAAAAGACTCTCCGAAATCCCGGAGGAAACTTGGGTCTCAGGTCAGCGGGTCCATGTTCACTTGCGCCGCGATGGTGGGAAGATCAACATGAAGAACACACGCAGGATTACAGTGAGTTAGGCCTTCAGCTGCGTAACAAGCACCCCAAGCGCCAGGAAGGCAAAGCTCCGGGAAAATCGTCAGGAAGCCGCCGGCCCGAACGACGTCTGGGCGATGGACTTCGTCCACGACCCGCTCGCGACCGGCAAGAAGCTACGCATCCTCGCCGTGGTCGACACGCACTCGCGCTATTGCCCCGCAGCCGACGTCCGCTTCACCTACAGAGGCGAGCATGTGGTCCAGACCCTGGAGGGCATCTGCCGGAAGACCGGCTATCCGAAGACGATCAGGGTGGACAACGGCAGTGGGGGCTCAGGTCAAGGGTCAGCGCGTACCACCGAATTGGTCCCAGTTATTCGCTTCTCGTACCAAAGGTCGCTCGATCAAATAATTGATGTCGCCGATTGGCCTTTGGTCAATTTCTCGACCGAACCGATGTCCTGAATGAACCGCATCTGCGATTGTGCCTGGCGCATAGCAGTCGCCGACCGCATGGACGGTGAAGTTCAGCGGGTTGTCTGCAACTGTCTTTCGCAAATCACGAAGTAGACCGTCGTTCGGTGAGCGTAGACAGATCATTACCACCGTCGTGGCAGGCAACCGGATTTCTTTCCCGGTGTAGATGCAGTGGGCTTCTACCTCATCGGTGCCGACCTCGACTAGACGTCTAGCCGTGACGAGCTTCACACCTAAGCTGAGCAAAGCTTGGTGGACGACCTCGCGCTCGGACGTATATTTAAGTAACGGAGATGGTTCTGGATCGGGGGTAAGGATCGTAACCTCCAGACCTTGCTTGGAGAGCTTTTCAGCGATAACCCCTCCTAGATAGTAGCCTTCATCATCATAGATAACAACCGGCCCTGTAACCGTCTGGCCCGCAAGCACGTCATCGGGAGTGATGACGTGTCCCTGGTCCCAACCCTTGACCGGAAAACGGTTTGCCTTGCCGATTCCGTCCCGGTCCCACCTTGCTCCAGTTGCGATGAGTATTGTTGAAAAGTCAAAATCGCCTACATCGGAACATTGTATTTCACTTCCGAGGTAGACATCGATATTCGGCAACTTGTTGATCTGACCGATTCGATAATCTGCTACGCGCCGATACGTTGACAAACCTGGTAGTGTCGATTCGAGCACCGATCGACCTCCAAGGAAAGTGTTTCTCTCAGAGAGCGCAACAGAATAGCCGCGCCGTCCAAGTGTTAGAGCCGCCTCAAGTCCTGCTGGACCCCCGCCAACAACAAGCACGCGTGCATCAGACCCCTTTCCCGGAACGCGTTCGGGATGCCAACCTCGCCGCCATTCTTCCCCCGTTGTTGGATTTTGCGTGCAACGGATCCCACCACCCATGTATTGCATGGACAGGCACGTATTGCAGCCTATGCATTCACGAATATCGTCGATACGACCTTCTTCAATCTTTTTCGGGAGAAAGGGATCTGCAATCGACGGACGTGCCGCTCCGATCAGATCGACCAAACCCTTCTTGATGAGCGACACCATCCGATCTGGTGACGTATAACGCCCGACGGCAACCACGGGCTTAGATGTTACTTGTTTCACAAAGGCGGTAAACGGTTCCTGCCATCCCTCATCGGCGAATCGCGCGGTCATTACATCGAGATTGATGTTCTGAATGTTAACGTCCCAAAGGTCAGGCAGTTCGGCCAGCATTTCGACGACCCGTCGACCGTCTCCACTGCAGGTGTAGCCCGCATCGCCAAGGCCCTCATCAACACCAAAGCGGACCGCAATTGCACAGTCGGATCCAATTTCTTCTTTGGTATCCTCAATCAACTCACGCAACAGTCGGGCGCGATTGGCAATAACTCCACCGTATTCATCGGTTCGCCGATTGACACGTTCCGTGATAAAATCGCCGGGCAATCCCATCATGTGGCTCGCGTAGACGTACACGATGTCGAATCCGATTTCGCGTGCGCGCCGGGCAGCAGCGCGATGCCATCTTCTAACGTCGCTAATATCCTGCTTATCCATCTGCCGGACGACAGCCGGTACATCCATTGCAGGCCTGGGTGAGGCAGACATCGGGCGCTCTCGGGACATTCGGTTTCCGGCAAGCGCACCCTGATGGGTCAACTCGCACCCTGCAAGCGCCCCGTGCTTTTGAACCGCCTCTACCATAAGCCGAAGTCCGGGCTTATCATCATCCGACCAAAGCCGCTCACCACCGCTCGGGGATGAATCCGAGGAAGGATGGATCATACACAATTCAGTGTTTACGACACCCCAACCGCCCTCTGCTTTGATTTCTCTGAACTTTGCTGTCGCGTGCGGAGAAAAAGTACCAAGCGCTGTACAGTGCGGAACTTGGTAGAAACGATTTTTTGTCGTCTTAGGTCCAATTTTTACGGGCTCAAAGAGTACGTCGTATCGCGGATCACGTGCCATGCAACCTCCCACGGTTTGCCGCTCAAATCAGCTGCATAAAACCCTACCGTTGCCGCGTGCATTAATAGGATCTGTCTGCAAATGAAGCCCTTCCCAGACGAGACAGGTATTTGAATGCCCCCCCGCTTAACGCACCCTGCCCCGTGGAGTTCGCGCCATCACGGCTGACGCCAACTCCACGCGTCCTCTAAGGTGAAGAGGACGCCCCGGCTGATGGAGATCACCACTCAATGGTAGGACACTCAATCGAGGTGGAGACTCCGCTGTTGTCGAAGCAACTGCGCCACCACCCTAGCAATGTTGCGATAGCTTGCAACACATTTATTCCTAGTTTTATTTTTTTGCGCAAGCTAGCGGAACTCAATACAAAAGAGAACAGAGAGCAAAATTTCAGCTAGACGTAAGATTTATAACGATTTATTCGATATGTTTTTTCCTGGCGCCAATTCTATCTACCAACGTGAAATCATCGATGATCGTGGTAATTCGTCTCCTGAATAATTCCTCTGCTCGACAAGCCTCCATTCGTAATTGGCAATAGTTTCGCAGGGTATGGGTCAAACTTCAAAACTCGTTTGATGCTGACAGCGACGGCGGGGAAAGTGCCGGAGCGGCCGCTGTTGGCAGCCGCACCTCTTACCAGGTAACGGATGCAAGGCTACCTGCCCAAGCATGGCGTTTGGCGCGACAACACTGCCTGCCTTTGCCTGCAGAAATCTCTCCCGAATCCGGCAACACGTTTATCGTGAGCGCGAAGAGCGGCCTACGTGACCGGGAGAGCATGTGTGGTAGATTTTCGCCTGCCTGTTTATAGTCATGAGCGATTTGATTTCGGCGTTTCCAGCGCGGGTCAAATTTCGGCGAGGGCGGTTCAACGCCGGTTTCCTGGCTGTGCTAAGCTCATCCGCCAGTGACGCTCATGTGGCGGGCGACGGCAGGTTTGTTGCGGGTGCGGTCGATGATGAAGTCGTGGCCCTTGGGCTTGCGGGTGATCGCCTCGTCGATGACGCGCGACAGGTAGGCGTCGTCGTCGCAGGCGCGCAGCGGCGTGCGCAGGTCGGCGGCGTCGTTCTGGCCGAGGCACATGTAGAGCGTGCCGGTGCAGGTGAGGCGCACGCGGTTGCAGCTCTCGCAGAAATTATGGGTCATCGGCGTGATCAGGCCGAGCCGGCCGCCGGTCTCGGCGACGCTCAGGTAGCGCGCCGGGCCGCCGGTCTTGTAGGCGATGTCCGAGAGCGTAAACTCGCGTGCGAGGCGATCGCGCATTTCCGAGAGCGGCATGTAGTGGTCGGTGCGGTCCTCGTCGATCTCGCCCATTGGCATGGTCTCGATCAGCGTCAGGTCCATGCCACGGCCGTGCGCCCAGCGCAGCATGTCTGGAATCTCGGCGTCGTTGAAGCCCTTCAGCGCAACCGCGTTGATCTTGACATGGATGCCTGCAGCTTGCGCCGCGTCGATGCCTTCCATGACCTTCGAGAACTCACCCCAGCGGGTGATCTGCTTGAATTTGTCTGCGTTAAGCGTGTCGAGCGAAACGTTGATGCGCCGGACGCCGCAATCGGCGAGTTCAGAGGCAAAGCGCGACAGCTGCGAGCCGTTGGTCGTCAGGGTCAGCTCGTCGAGTGTGCCCGAATGGACGTGCCTGCCGAGCTCGCGGACCAGGAACATGATATTCTTGCGCACCAGAGGTTCGCCGCCAGTCAGGCGCAGCTTGCGCACACCCTTGGCGATGAAGGCGGAACAGAGCCGGTTCAATTCCTCCAGCGTCAGAAGATCCTTCTTTGGGAGGAAGGTCATGTTTTCCGCCATGCAATAGGTGCAGCGGAAGTCGCAGCGATCCGTCACCGAAACCCTGAGATAGGTGACGGCGCGTCCGAACGGGTCGATCATCGGCGTTGTGGGATCAATCTGAGTGCCGACCTGGTCGATGGTGACGGTATCCAACGAAATTCTCCTGTTGAATTAATGTCGTGAGCGAAACGGGCGGCGTTAAAACCCGTGAACACATTCTTTCCGTTGAGGGAAGTKAAGGCAAAGAATTCCTTCCGCCAGGCATCTGCGATATTGCGCAACTATCGAATTGCGCCATTCTCATTGCCCTGTTACCGGGTTTTGCTTGATTTTGTCCAGTCGATGCCGGACAGCAGAAGCAAGAACTGTGCATCGAACCATTTGCGGCCGGACGAACTTCCACTCTTAGCCATTTTGTCGCAGGGATCATGCCTCACCTGCCCGGGAATGCGGCGCAACCGATCAAGCCGTTTCGCCGGGAGACAAAAACATGGGTCTGGAGGCCCATATATCGCAACGCGCCGGCTAGGCGAAGTGCTCTCTCGTGCAATGCGCGT
The DNA here is from genome assembly GCF_050577975.1 of Rhizobium sp. BR 315. Lineage (NCBI taxonomy): Bacteria > Pseudomonadati > Pseudomonadota > Alphaproteobacteria > Hyphomicrobiales > Rhizobiaceae > Rhizobium > Rhizobium sp. BR 315. The sequence goes on from NZ_JARWKZ010000096.1 coordinate 11,452, forward strand.
AGGTGAGCGTCGCGGAGTCGGTATCGGTGGGCTTCCGACTGTTGCAGAGTAGCCTTTAATCGCCCAAAATGGGATATGTTTAATATTAGACACTCTGACGAAGGGGAACAGGCGCAGCGCTGACGAGCAATCGAAACGCACCGTTTCCCATCCTCGCAGCACAAGTTTGGTCGAAGGCCGCATCGACCGCCTCAAGACATTCCGATGTTGCGGCTTCTCGACTGGCGATCTACGCATGATTGAGCGGCAGAAAACGGTGACAAGGAGCTCGGGCAAGCGTGAGCAACCGATCTCCGTTTCCATTGTCCTACTCGCGGCGGGACTATCGAGCCGGATGGGTGAAAGCGGTGCTCATAAGCTGCTCGCCGAATTTCAAGGCGTGCCGCTCATTCGCCGATCCGCGATAATTGCAAGCAAGTGTGAGAGCCATTCGGTCGTCGTAGTGACCGGCTATCGGCATCACGACATCGGGGGTTCGATCTCAGACCTCCCTGTCGCGCTCGTGCACAACCCCGGCTTTCCGTCCGGCATGGCAAGCTCAATCGCTGTCGGTGTCGCGGCTGCCGAGCCCAATCAGCCGAGCGGAATAATGATCATGCTCGCCGATATGCCCACGCTGACCGGGGCAGATCTTGACTCTCTCATATCGGCGTTTCGGGATCACGAAGCTGCGTGCATCATCCGCGCGGTGGCCGGCGGGAAATCGGGCAATCCAGTGGTTTTCCCCGGCATGCTTTACCAGGAACTGAAAAGCCTGAACGGTGACAAGGGCGCGAGAGAGCTTATTC
>NZ_JARWKZ010000097.1:0-11706 GCF_050577975.1 Rhizobium sp. BR 315
ATCCTGGACGACCACGCCGATACTGCGCGAACGATCGTGCAATATATGGAGACGGCAGGCCTTGACGCCGTCGCCTTCAACGATCCCCAGGCTCTTTACGACCAGACCGACTTCGACGCCTATGTTCTGGATTGGATTATCGAGCGCGATGCACGGCGCCAGACGGCACTGGAGCTAGTCGAGAATATCCGTGCGCGCAATGCGCTTTGCCCGATCATCATCCTGACCGGGCAAATCAGAACCGGCAATGCCGAGGAAGAGAATATTGCCGCGGCTCTGGCCCAGCACAATCTCAAATTCTTCACCAAGCCAGCAAGCATGCCGATCCTGATTGCCGCGTTGAACGCGAGCTTCAAAACTGCATGACTGTTCGCAGTTGCTGCTGGCGGATCGGCTTGCTCAGTGTCGCGTCGAAGAATGACAGGTCATGCTTGGAGCCGTGATGTGCGGCCGACATCGCCACCAGCTTGGTTTTATGGCGCGAGTCCGTCCTGCGGATCTGCGCCGCCAGTTCCGGCCCCGTCATGATCGGCATGTCCAGATCGACGAAGATCACCGAATAAGAATGGGCAGCGACAAAGTTCAGCGCCATAGTGCCGGAGGGAGCGATATCGGTCACAAATCCGAGCTGCTCGAATACCGTCGAAAGACCTTTCAGGAGGTCGGGATGGTCGTCAACGACGAGGATGCGTTTTCGAGCGTCCGGTATCTCATCTAAGTGCTCAGCTGCCGGGACGACGGGTATTGCGAGATCGAATATGCTGCCGCCCGCTGGAACATTCCCAACTGTCATGCGGGCACCAAGCTGCCGCAACAAGGTCTGAACCACCGACAAGCCGATACCGCGCCCGCTGCCAAGACTGGATGGCCCTTTTGCATCGATGCTGTTCTCCAAAACTCTTGGCGGCAAGCCCGGCCCGGTATCCGTCACGCGCAAGTTTAGTTCGCCGGCCTTCTCATCAAATGGACCGAGCTCAACCTCAACGTAACCGGACGACGTGTATTTCACCGCGTTTGAGATGAGATTGTGCAAAAGTTGCGCGATGCGCTCACCGTCGGCGACGACGAAGACGGGCTCATCGGGTATTCTCTGCCGCAAATCCAGATGCTTCGCTTTCGCAGCAGCCTGATAATTCTCCACCACCTCGCGAACCAGTTCCCCCGCTTCGAACACGCCGGGCTGAAGTTCGATATATCCGCTTTGAGCCCGCGCCAATGTCAGCATATCGCGTAGCTGAACAGCGAGGCTGTTTGCTGCCCGACGAATGCGCGCCTTCAGCTCACTTCGGGTCTTTGCGTCTTGGGGGCGCTCCAGCACGTCCAATGCTGAGACGATAACCTGAAGCGGGGTTCTGAGTTCATGACTGACCATTGCGAGAAAGCTGATCTTGTCCGCGATCGCCGCCTCCGCGGCGGCCACAGCGCGCGTTTTGGCGATGATTGCTCGCCAGTAGGATATCGCGATAATGACAAAGGAGAGGAGTGCGCAGAGCAATAATCCTGCAATCACGAGAATGACGACATGCCCCGCCTGGATCGTCTCTAAAGACCTTTCCTTCAGCTCGCTGTCACGTTCCAGCGAGGTTTTGGATATCCTCTTTAAGGCAAAGGATATTTCCTCCAGTTTGGGCAACAGCGCCTCGGCATCTGCCGCCGAGATGTCGGGCCTGATTGCGGGAAGAACCTCGGTTGCGAACTGGACCAAGGCTACCTCCTCGTTCGAGAAGCCAGGGAGCTTTTTGTAGCTGTCATTCAATTCGGAAGGTCTGGTTATGATGTTGATGCCAGAAATGAGGACATCGACATCAAGGGAAAGCACCTCCGGTTCGACCTTGGAACCATCGGCAATGGTTTTCAAATCCAGTCTAACGGCTTCGAGCTCGCTCGGCGTCTTCACGGTCGGCCAGTAGAGATAGGATGGATTCTTGAGGTTGCTGGAATCCCAAAGTCTGTATTCTGCTCTTATGGCGTTCCAATTATAGGCGACAACACCGACGCATATGGCCAGGATTGCTAAGGGAATGCTGAACCAGGAAAGATGGAACAGTCTCATTCCACGTTGATTCCGCATAACTGCCAGACTAGGTAGGAAGCCGCGACCGGCGTGCCCAACTCCTCCTTAAAGCTATCACGAGGGTACATTACAAACAGCGGTCCGAAATCTCTGATCGTCAGCCGGACTCCGTCCTTGCTGGTGGCGAGGATAGTGCCGTATTTCTCCAGATAGTCAGCATCCACTTCGACGCTGAAATCATCGAGTGCAACGAGACGCAGCTTCTTTCCTTTCGCACCGGCCTCATCGAGCACTTTGCTCAGCAGCGGCCCATTGAAGTCACTTTTGGGAGTCCATGGGGTCGATGTCGCCACCGTCGATGTCGGCAAGGCGAGAAGTTCGCGCTCGGACATATCATAGCTGTCTTTGGCGCCGTTTGTCGTCTTACCGATGTTGCCGGAGATCGTCAGGAAAGCATCCCGCTTGCAGCCATTCGGCATATGCATCGCCGCATTCGCCGTGCCCAGACCCAGCCAGATTCCGGCCACTAAAATACTGAGAAAAAATCTTGCCTTCGGCATGTTCGTCATTTCCGTATTGCCCCCTACAGTCTGGCCTGGTTCAGGGCATTGTCAAAGGTTGCTCACTGATCCATTGCAATGATCAGTTTAATCAGTGTGCGCGTACAGGGAATAGCCAAGGTGTGTAAAGTTCGACTCCATTGGGATCCATAAGCTGTGTTCTATTGCTAGTAGCGTGCCGAATTCTCGCCGCGCACCGGTGACACCTTATTCAATCATCCGTATATCTTCACCGCCAACGGCTCTTGCCCGTTGCAGCAGACGCACCAAGCGAGGCCGCCGAAACGTGATTTCCGTCTTTTGTGTTCTGAGGTCCGGCGGCGATTACAAGGCCGACCATGTTTTGCGCTTGCGCAAGCAGGTGATGGATCATCTTCCCGATGCGGATTTTCGCTGTCTTTCCGATATCGAGATCAAGGGTGTTCGGACTTTGCCGCTCGTCTATGATTGGCCGGGCTGGTGGTCGAAAATGGAGCTTTTTCGACCGGAGATCGGCGGTGACATTCTCTTCATGGATCTCGACACGTCGATCGTCGGGAGCCTCGCCGATATCGTCTCGGCCAACCACATCGTCCTGATGCGCGATATTTACCGGCCAGAAGGCCTGCAATCATCGATCATGTATTTGCCGGAGGCTGCCCGTGACAGGGTTTGGGCCGAATGGATCGACCGACCGCAGTATTGGATGGATGTCTATTCCAAAGGCGGCGATCAGGCCTTTCTGGAGCGCTTCTGGCTCGATAACGCCAGCCGATGGCAGGATTTGCTACCGGGCCAAATCGTCTCGTGGAAATCGCATGTGCGGCAGGCGCTTTACGATGATGAAAGCGGAAACGGCTCGATCCCTGCAGGCGCTCGGGTGGTGATCTTTCATGGCAAGCCGCGCCCATGGGATATTGGGTGGTAAGCTGAAACTGCCGAAGAAGGAGGCGTAAGCCGACTAAAATAACCGATTGTCTCAACCCGTCGAACCGACAAATTTCCATCAAAACTCCCACATACCCGCTCTTGAAGGGGTTTGAACCGACGACCCGGTGTTTCAAACGCCCAGGAACCTACTAAGCCATCGAGAATATTACGTTTTAGACTAGGCTGACCTATGAAACTCGTCTTTCGGTGTTTTGGAGAGAAGCGCGGCCGACCCTCCCATTGCCACCGTTAGTGATATCCTCAAATCTGAGACCGAAGCGAGCGAGATACTTCGTTAGACGATCTGCATCATTGCTGCTCCTTTTCTCCAATCGCGAGACTGCAAACAGGGCTCTGCCGGCAGAGCTCGCCGTCGCATGCTCGCGGCAGGTATGGAGAACAGTCGCAAGCTGCATCGCGTCGAAGTGATCGAGGCGAGCCGCAGCTTCTGCGCCTAACACTTCCTCGATGATCAAATCCGCTCCACCGCGGTCAGACGCACTTCGCCAAAACGTATTCAGCCGTCGGACTTCATCGTCAACAACATCAGTCGTGATGCGCCCATGCGGGGCGAGCGTCGCCATACGCGTCACCGAGGCAGATAGGTCGCGAAAGTTGGCGCTCCAGACGGCTTGTGGACCGGTCGCGAACGCAAGATAGCGACCGCGCGCTTCCTTGTTGAAGGTAATGTTTTCACCTTCACGTTCCAGATAGCGCCTGAGCTCGAAGTCGAGATTAGGTTCTATGTCCTCCTTGCGCTCGCGCAGGGCTGGCAGTTGGAAAGTCCAGAGATTGAGCCGGGCATAGAGATCCTCGCGGAATCTTCCCTTGCGGACATCCTCGCCGAGGTCGCGATTGGTGCCGGCAAGCAGTTGAAAGTCCGCAGATGTCTCCCGGTCGGCACCCACCGGCAGGAACCTCTTTTCCTCGATCGCGCGAAGGCACATGGCTTGTTCGTCGCGGCCGAGTTCGCCAATCTCATCGAGGAACAGCACGCCCTTGTCAGCGGATTTGAGCAAGCCGGCCCGCTCGCCTGCAGCACCGGTGAACGCGCCCTTTACATGACCGAACAGGGTGGACATGGCCTGGTCGCCGCGCAGGGTCGCGCAATTGACCTCGATGAAAGGGCCGCTGATCTTGCGCTGGCTCTTCTTCAGCTCATAGATGCGTCGGGCGAGTTGCGACTTGCCGGCGCCGGTTGGCCCCGTCAAGAGGACGGGAGCTGTCGAGCGGATCACCACTCTCTCGATCTCGTCGATCATCCTGTTGAATGCGGCGTTGCGGGTCGATATTCCCGACTTCAGGAAGGAGGCGGCGTCTTCGCGCTCGGACGCGAAGCGCTTGGCGATCTCGTCATAGCGCGAGAGGTCGAGGTCGATGATCCGATGTGTGCCGGCGAAGTCCTGTTCTGGCTCCCGATCGCGAGGCGGCGAGAGTTGCAGCAACTGACCAGGAATGATGCGGGCTTCGGTCAACAAGAACCAGCAGATCTGCGCCACATGGGTGCCGGTCGTGATGTTGACGAGATAGTCTTCCGTGTCGGGGTCGAAGCTGTAGCCGCGGGCGAAATCCCTGAGGCTCGTGTAGACCTCTGAAAAATCCCAGGGGTCCCGAAAGTTGATGACGTTGCTCCGCACTTCCGTCGCCGGCGCCACCGTTCCGATATCGCCGACGATCCGCTGACAAAGTGCTTGCGAGCGATTGTCGTGGATCAGCTCCAGCCGGTCGATAAACAGGCCAGGCTGCTGGCAGAGCGCGACATTGGGCCGCCAGCGGCTCCAGCGGTTTTCCCATTTCCCCGCATCCAGGGTGGTTCCCAATATGCTGATGGCGACTCGGCGCTTCACGACTTATCCAAAATTATAAAGAAGTATAATCTGCGATAATATAATCGGAATGCGAATTTTGCAAACCATGATCGCTTCCGAGAAGATAGAGAAATTTCTCCTTTAAAAAACAGATAGATGACTAAAAATTTCGCGCATCTCTCGGCTCCTTCTCCAAACTGGCACGCGTCTTGAAATGTATCTGGCACGAACCAAACAAGAGGTGCTGTCATGGTCAACAAGTCAATCTTCAAAACCTACCTCGGAAACCTGCTTCCGGGAACGGACACCAAAAATCACGAAGCGGCCCCGGCCTACCAGCTGACGCCGCGCGAGGCGCTGGCGCAATACGCCGTCACCGGCACGTTCAACGGCACCTTCTATGCTGGCGGAGCCGAGCAGCTTGAAGCGGTAAAGGCACTTGCCCTTCAGGTCGAGCCGGAGTTCCTCGCCAGGGTGGCTGTCTACGCAGCTGAACAGGGTCACATGAAGGACATGCCGGTGACGCTGCTCGCCATGCTTTCCAGCCTTCAGAGCGATGCCTTCGCCCGGGCATTTCCTCGGGTGGTGAAGAGCGGCAAGATGCTGCGCGGCTTCGTACAGGTCATGCGTTCTGGCGCTACGGGTCGTAAGTCACTCGGCACGCGCCCGAAGAAGGTCGTGCAGGCGTGGCTCGAACGAGCCAGCACCGAGCAGATCCTGCGTGCAATGGTCGGAAACGACCCTTCGCTTGCCGATGTCATCCGCATGGTGCATCCGAAGCCGGCAACGGAAGAGCGCAAGGCGCTTTATGCCTGGGCTATCGGCAAGCCGTACAACTACGCGGCGCTGCCGGAACTCGTCAAGTCACTGGAAGCGTTTCGACGCGACCAGACCTGCCCGGTGCCGGACGTGCCGTTCCAGATGCTGACCTCGCTGCCGCTGACGCGGGAGCATTGGGTCGAGATCGCCCGCAAGGGCGGCTGGCAGATGGCGCGACAGAACCTCAACACCTTTGCACGCAACGGCGTGTTCGAGGTCAGGGGTTTTGCCGAGGCATTGGCGGCGCGGCTTGCCGATCCGGAGGAAATCCGCAAGGCGAAGGTCTTCCCCTATCAGCTGATGATGGCGTGGAAGATGGTCGACGGCCAGGTTCCGGATGTCGTGCGGGATGCGCTGCAGGATGCGATGGATATCGCCATTGCCAACGTGCCGTCGCTGACGGGCAATGTGGTGCTTTGCCCCGACGTATCGGGTTCCATGGGCTCGCCCGTAACCGGTCACCGGAAGGGCGCGACGTCCTCGGTCCGTTGCATCGATGTTGCCGGTCTCATGACCGCGGCATTCCTGCAGCGCAACCCGAAGGCACGGGTCCTGCCGTTCGAGAATGACGTCGTGCACGTCAGCCTCAACAAGCGGGATTCGGTGATGACCAATGCCGACAAGCTGGCGAAAATCGGCGGCGGCGGAACGAATTGCTCCGCACCGTTGAAGAGGCTCGCAAACGAGAAGGCGAAGGTTGATCTCGTGGTGTTCATTTCGGACAACGAATCCTGGGTGGACGCACGCAAAGATGGCCAGCCAACCGCTGTGATGACGGAATGGGCAAGGATCAAGGGGAATAACCCGGCTGCAAAGCTGGTTTGCCTCGATATCCAGCCCCACGCCACCACACAGGCGACGACGCGAGAAGACGTGCTCAACATCGGCGGGTTCTCGGACGCCGTCTATGGAGTGATCGCGGCTTTCGCAGCCGACACCAACGGCTCGAATGGCTGGGTGAAAGCCATCGAGGCGATCGAGCTCTGACGAGCTCACAAGAAGCAATACCTCCCGCGCCGCCGTGAACGGTGCGGGGGCCGTGACGAATGCCGGATGAAACTACAGGCTATTACCCTCCAGGTCGCGGGTTCGAATCCCGTCGGGTCCTCCAGTTCATGGACCCGTAGCTCAGCGGATAGAGCAGGACGTTTCACCACACCTCGTCGTCACGGACGAATGGAATGACATGGCGAATGCAAAAGGAACTACATGGCCGCGGTAGGTTCGAACCCTGCAAGGGATTGAACATCCCCCTTGGTAGCGGGAAGTTTCTTAAACACTTGTCGCCATAGCCAAAAGCAGCGGCGAATGCCGGACGGAACTACAGCCGCCAAAGTTGGATGGTCTGGCAGGTTCGACTCCTCCTGGGCATACGCTCTCTGGCACGAGCGGGGCCATCCGGTTTCGTCCATCCTCGTCGCCGCTGCAAGTTCCTACCAGGTGGGAACGAACTATCCCGGCAAATGCCGGCAGGACTACAGGTAGAGCGGCTTGCCGGATTTTCGGCAGGCAGGTCGGATGTTCAAGTCATCCCGTGTTCCTCAGGGAATGCGTAGCTCAGATAATACTGTCCTGCCACTTTCGTTGTCGGGGCTGCAATGAAGGAGATGCCCGGCGAATGCCGGCAGGACTACAGGGATAGACCTGCCCGCCGGATTTCGGCGGGCAGGTCGGATGTTCAATTCATCCCGTGTTCCGAAAGGAGCCCGTAGCTCAGTAAATTGTCCTGCCACATCTCGTCGCCGGGATGATGAAGACGAGCCTGGGCGAATGCCGCCGGTGACTACAGGGGCCGCATAGCGCCATGACCATGGAATGCGTGCGGTGAGATAGATCTCCGGCAACGCTTGTCGCCCAGGCGGTGTGAAGAAAAGCAACGGAACAAGAAGGACTGCAGACGCAGAAAAGACAATGACAACGGTAATGAGCGGACAGGATTTGATCGATGCCGGCATGAGCCAGGGGAAGTGGTTCCGCCCGGCTCTCGATGCGGCCAATGCGGTTTTGAGCAAGGGGGGTTCGGTGACGGATGCCCTGGAAGCGGCAAAGGCATTTGCGCCAGGGCCAACGCTTGCCTTGAAGGCCGATAACGACATCGAGATCTATTCCAACATCCGTGCCGAGAACGCCTTTGAGCAGGACAATCTGGAAAAGGTCAATGCGACGATGCGCGCGCTGGTGCGCACGCCCGTCGTTCGGGCGGCTGCGATCATGCCCGACGCATGCCCGGCCGGCCCGGTCGGGACGATCCCGGTCGGCGGCGTGGTCGCATCCGAAGCAATCCATCCCGGCATGCATTCGGCCGATATCTGCTGCTCGATGGCGATCTCGATCTTTCCGGATGTGGATCCGAAGTCGCTGTTGGATGCCGTGCATGCCGTGACGCATTTCGGTCCCGGAGGTCGTCCGCGCGGCGCGCAGATCAAGCCTTCCGAGGCGACGCTTTTGGCTTTCGAGCAGAACCCTTATCTGCGCGACGGTGCACTGAGCGTTGGTATCGAGCATTTCGCGACCCAGGGCGACGGCAATCATTTCGCCTATGTCGGAACGATGAAGTCGACCGGCGAAACGGCGCTTGTGACCCATCATGGATCGCGAGCACCGGGTGCCCGCCTCTACGACAAGGGCATGAAGGTCGCCAACCGGTTTCGTGAGCAGATCTCGCCGGAAACGCATACGGAAAATGCCTGGATTCCGGCGGATACCGACGAAGGCGATGCCTACTGGTCGGCACTGCAGACGATCCGCCAGTGGACGAAGGAGAACCACTATGTCCTTCACGACATGGCGGCGGAAAAGCTCTCGGCCAAGGTCGCCGATCGCTTCTGGAACGAACACAACTTCGTCTTCCGGAAGTCGGACGGGCTGTTCTATCACGGAAAGGGTGCGACGCCTGCCTTCGACAACTGGGCTGACGATGCGACCGATCTGACCATCATTCCGCTCAACATGGCGGAACCGATCCTGATCGTTCGCGGTTCGAATGCCGCTCATGGTCTCGGCTTTTCGCCGCATGGCGCCGGCCGAAACTTTTCGCGCAGCGCGCATATGAGGCAGTTGTCTGCGGAATATGGCGCGGATTCGCGAGGTCTCAGCCCGAACAACATCGCGGCTATTCTGGAGAAGGAAACAAGCGGTCTCGACGCGCGGTTCTTCTCCGGTTTCGCGGATGTGTCGGAACTGCCAAGTGCCTACAAGAACGCTGCGAGCGTGCGGGCGCAGATCGACCACTACGGTCTTGCCGAAGTGGTCGATGAGGTGATCCCGTTCGGGAGCATCATGGCCGGTGACTGGCAGAAGAATGCGCCTTGGCGCAAAAAGCGCCAGTAAACGTCGGTGAAGGCGGCGAGTCCGCCTTCACCATTATCAGCACGATTACAATAACGCGGCGGGTTTAATGTTCAGGGCCTTTAACGCAGCTGCGGCTGGCCGGCCACAACATCGCGCTCGGTGATCAGAACACGGTAGGGCGGACCTCGAGCGAACACAGGACATCCAATGGCGGCGAAGGGCAATGGTCCGCAATTCTTCTAACAATTATGAAAGAGTTCATTTGACGACCGAATACGTGATCGGCGGTTCTCGAATAACATCGCTGGAGTCATTTTATGACGAGATCAGCCGAGTGCTGATCCGTGACGCTTACTGGGGTAAAAATCTTGATGCCTTTAGCGACATTCTGCGAGGTGGCTTTGGAACGCCTGATGAAGGTTTCACGATCAGGTGGTCTCACTCGGATGTATCGAAGCAAAGACTGGGTTATCCCGAGACCGTGAGGCAACTCGAGCGCCGTCTGCAACGATGCCATCCCAGCAATCGAGATCATATTCGCCAGGAACTTGCTGACGCCCGTGCCGGCACGGGCCCGACAGCGTTTGATTGGCTCCTCTGGATCATTGACATCCACTGTCCTGGCGGCGAGGAGGAGGCCGACAATGTTCGGTTGGTGTTGGAATAGTTGGGTTGCGTGGGAAAGTGTCGCTTGGCGTTTAATCACGGATTGGCGGGATGCTGGAGAACGGCCGCGGAGACCCGGGAAGCCCTCGGGGTGGGCACCCGATTTTGGCCAGCTTAGCCTCAGCAATCATCCATACACCCTGTTCGTGTGGAATTGCCCTTCAAGCTATGCCGTTGTAGGCATTCAGATCTGGTTTCCTTGCAAGTTCATAATCAGCATAAAAATTGTTCGCACCGCAACCTTGGGCTCTCCATTTTGGGCAGACGAACCGAATCGTAAAGCAATCGAATGAACCAGACAGACAAGCTACCATCTGCCTTCGAGTGTTTTCGGAAGATGCTTGGTGTACTCGACTTCGTGGTCTTCGAGGACGCGGATGGTACGGATGAGGAAATCCTTTCAGCTATTCCGCAGGCGCTGCAACCGTCGTCTACAATTGACATTGAGAAACTGCGCCTGCTCGGGCGCAGGTGCATCTCCGACAAAGAATTCTTCGGCGACTGGTACGACCTGGACGGCGGTCAACTGCTGAAGTTAGGCCGCTATAGAACCTCGGACGGATCAGAACTGCACAATCCAATTCTGAACACTCTCGACAATGTAAACATTACGTCGGGAGGTGGCGGGTTGCCCGAAGTTGGAGCGGGGGGACAGTTCGCCTATGCGTTCTCATGGACTCCCTACTCTCTCCGGGCCAGACCGAGTGAGGTGCAGACGGCATTCGAAGAGATTAGAGACTTTATCCTGCCACCTCTGCAGACGAGTGAGATCTTCGACTGGTCGAACGTGCGGCTGCCCGAGGTTTCGGATTATTTTGACGCCGGCGCCGATTGGTGGGGTGTCTTCTTGTTTAGCGTATACATTCCATCGCTACGGCGGCTGACGATCATCGCAGGTTCAACAACAGACTGACTCATCATGTCGTTTTGCATTTAACCGTAAGATTCTGCCCACAACAGTTTCAATCAGTCGCCGAGAACCCGTTAACGAACTGGCCATATCCATATCGAAGGAGGGTTACGACGAAATCCAAGACTGCGTGAAATCGCGGTGGAAGTGGACACGTAACGACCGAAGTGTGTCAGCCGCGCTCGGACGCTGCCACCAGTATCTTTAGTAGTCGGAGTACGCCTGGATGGTCGCAGGTATAATATCGGAATTGAACGTGGTTGCGTACGCTGACCATGCCCAATCTGTGGAGTTTCGCCAAATGTTGGCTCAATGTGGATGGCGATAACCCTAGTTCCTCCCCAAGGCTGTGCACGTCCTTTTCGCGGCCGGATAGGCGAAGACAAACCTGTCGTTTTGCATTTAATCGCAAGACTCCGCATGCAATAATTTCAACGAGATAGCGCCGCACTTAATTTGAGATTGGGCACTTAATTTGAGATTCTGGCTTCGATTTTGGCACTTAATGTGAGATTCGCCGCCGTAGGAAAGATGGCTGCCTACGGCCAATCTTCATCAGAAAATGCCAAGTATCACAAGGGGTTATTGCCAAATCGGAAGGCGTCAAGCGCCCAAAATCGCGCTGAATAATCTCAAATTAGGTGCCATCATCTGCCGAAACGGGCGCATTCTTACGATTAGATGCCAAACGACACCGCTTTTAATGGGCGGGCGGGGAGTTTCGAGGGG
>NZ_JARWKZ010000098.1:0-11672 GCF_050577975.1 Rhizobium sp. BR 315
CGGCCATCCGCATCCACCACGCACCACCACGCACACACTTGAGTATTCCAATGATACGTCGATGCCGGCATACTGCTTCATGGTCGTCTCTCCGTGATGCTATGGAGCAGGTCTCTCCTGACTCCGCGACACCATCATTGTGAGGGACGACCACCAGCCATTCAAACCTGGCTGGCCGGGCTCCGCCCGTTACACCATCTAACTTATTGTTTTTACGCAATTCCGGACGGAAAACCGCTGCGCACTTTTCCTGGAATTGCTCTAGGCTCAGGACCTATTAAGTTTCTTGCATGATGCGGGCGAGATTGCTTCCATGACGGCGAACAGGAGCTGTCATGTTGCTCACCGAAGGCCCGATGAGCGATCGCAAGGGGGCCGCACTCATGCTGGATGCGCGTCCGGCCGCGAAAACGCTGATTGGGGACCGTGGCTACGACAGCTATCGCTAAAATCGAAAACATGTTCGGCCGCATCAAAGACTGGCGACGGATCGCCACCCGCTACGATCGATGCGCCCACGCTTTCTTCTCATCCGTCTGCATCGGTGCAACCGTCTCCATCTATCTCAGACAATGAGTCCTGACCCCAGCACTATGCGCAATCAAAACCGCGGAGCCGTCGAAAGCGGCTTCCGTCATGGAAGGCGCCGCCGCCCGTCTTTCGGCGGCGGCGATTGCAGCGTGATTGCTCAGGCTTCCGCCCGATCTCTCTCTTCGTCGTGCACCGGCGCGTGGTTGAGGCCGTTGCGCTTGTTGTAACGGATCGACGACCAGAGCGAGATGCCGATCAGGGCCGCGCCGCCAAGGCCGGTGACGACTTCGGGGATGTGCGTCAGCGTCTGCACATACATGACCACCGAGAGGATCAATATCGCATAAAAGGCACCGTGTTCGAGGTAGCGGTAATGGGCCAGCGTGCCTTTTTCCACCAGCATGATCGTCATCGAGCGGACATACATGGCGCCAATGCCGAGGCCGATGGCGATGATGAACAGGTTCTGGGTGAGGGCGAAGGCGCCGATGACGCCATCGAAGGAGAAGCTGGCATCGAGGATTTCAAGATAGAGAAAAGCGCCGAAGCCGCCTTTTGCCGCCGCACTCATCGTCCTTTGAGACGCATCCAGAAAGCCCGCCAGGACTTCCACTAGGAGAAAGGTCAGGAGGCCATAGATCGAAGCGTGAAGGAAGGTCGTGGCATCATCACCGTCAAGCACCGAGGTGAAGATGAGAACGAGAATCAGCACGAAGGCGATTTCGATGCCCTTGACGGTGGCGAAATGCGCCATCCGCTTCTCTATGAAGCCGATCCAGTGAACATCCTTCTCATAGTTGAAGAAATAGGTCAGGCCCACCATCATCAGGAAGGTGCCGCCGAAGGCGGCGATGGGCAGATGTGCGGCCTGCATGATCTCGGCATATTGCTCGGGCTTGGTCGCGGCGAGCTTCAGCGCCTCCCAGGGGTCGATCCAGGCAGCGATGGCGACGATTGCCAGCGGAAAGACGATGCGCATGCCGAAGACGGCAATAATGATCCCCCAGGTCAGGAAGCGATGTTGCCAGACCGGAGTCATTTCCTTCAGCTTGTTGGCGTTGACGATGGCATTGTCGAAGGAAAGCGAAATCTCCAGCACGGCCAGGACCGCGCAGATGAAGAAAGCCGTGGCGAGGCCGCCGAGCGTGCCGGTCGTGTTCCAGCCTAAAAAGGCACCAAGAGCCAGGCCACCCACGGTGACGGCAAAGGCCCAGCCGAAATAGCTGAGTACAGATTTGGAAGCGGTGGGCGACGTCATGGACGCACCCCGCCGAGAAGGGTGGTGAAGCCCGTTAAAGCGCGCAGCCACATGCCGAAGACGGCATGCGGATGAGGCATGGTCAAGCTATTCATGGAAAGAAGTCCGCCGGCTCATCTGCAGGCGGTACCGACATCGCGAGAGCGCCGTAAAAACTCTCGCCAGAGGGGCCCGGCACCAAAGTTCAATCCGCCACCGATGTCAGGAGGGCCGCGGAGATGCTTATAAGTTAGTGAAGTCGCGACGCACGTCAAGTGTCTAGGGTTGAAATCCCCCTCGATGGCTCTGCTTTCAAGATTGAGAATTTGAGGAACCAAACGGGAAAGGTGGCGTTTGCCCATCAGGCTTGTTTGTACCGTCCTTCTTACCCTGACGACAGTGACCGATAGGAGAAGCTTCCATGAGCCCCAATCCCATTCATCGTAAAGCGCAGGAGCCGAAGCCGGAGCTGACTGAACGGCAGAAGAAAGCGCGATCCAATACGCTTCGCCAGGCGCAGGTCTTGCCACCGCATCATGTCGATCTGACCTTGCATCCCGTGACGCATGAAGATGTCCATGTTCCCGCCCATATCAATGGCGCCGACCTGTCGCGCGAGGCGCCGGCCGATGCCAATCATGGCAAGAAGCGGAAACCCGGCTCGCGGCACTAGTCCAGCCACAGGCCATTCGATAAGTGATGGCTACTTGTGTCTGGGCGTCTTGCCGTCGGATGTGAAGCTGCCGTTGAAACTCATTTTGGGCGATTTGGCCGAGCATTCGATGGTGACCGGCTTGCCGGCATAGGGGTTTGCGAAGGTGCAAGTGCCCTTTGCTTCGACGCCAGACATCTTGTTGCCGGCGCCGGTCGAAATAACGTCGATCGGCAACTGTGCCGTGCCCTTCTGGCTGCCTGGTTTGATGCCTCTGCCGTCGCCCTGGAAGCCGAGCATTTTACCGCCGGACGTGAAAATGAAGGTCACTGAGCCATCTGGCCCCGTCACGCTGGCGAGTTCGCCCGTGCAGCCCTTGGAGGCATCAAGTTTGCCGACCACGAGTTTTGAACATTTTCCGCTGACGACGGTCACGCCCTGCGACGGGAAGTTTTCCACTGCGCCGGCCGACGTTGCGGCCAATATCGTCAATCCAAAAGCAATGCCTGCGAATCGCATAAGAGGGGCTCCTTTCAAGCCGGTGCAGATTCGCCGATCAAAATGTGGCAGTCAACCCGAAGCAGAAGCCAAGCCCGAAGCGCATCGCGATCTTTCAGATTTGCTTCTTGCGCTTCAGGATGCTGACGTTACGCCAGCCGTTGTTTCAGAACGGCTGCGCGCCTCTGCGCTACAGCCTCAGTGCGGCGCCGCTTCCGGGACGAGCGAGCCGATCAGCTGCAGCAGGGCATTCTGACGATTGCCGCCGCCGGCCAGGAATTCGTAGAGGGTCATGGCTTTCTCGCTGCCGCCGTCGACGACAAAATCCGCCTGGCGAATGACGAAGACCTCGCCGCTTTCGGTGTCGCGGGCGAGGTGGAACATATATTCGTCACCATTGGGCTTGTGGTTCTTGTAGAACTGCCGCTTCATCACCGTCATCTCATCCTCCCGTATGATCGATGCGCTGATATGACAGTAGGATGACGGTCCGGCCGGAAGTCAAGCGGCTTGTGGCGGGAACTTGTGTCGCAGGCTGCGTGCAAACCGCAATCACAGCCGACTCAACCATGTGATTGGCTATCTTTCAAAAGGCGATTATTCTCGACTTGCGCTCGAATTTTTCGAGACGCGGCAAGTTGGAGATCGAAGCACATGAGAATGATGTTAGCGCTGGGAGCGATTTTGAGCCTGGCATGCGTCTCCGCAGGCGAGGCGCCTTCGAACTATCAGATCCACCAAGGCATTCGTGCCGATAGCGATCCGGTGGTGATGGCAAGATACGACAGGGCACTCAATTATTGCGAGCCCGAGGCCTATTCCTGGCGACGTGGGTCGTCCGACCCGAACAGTACGCTTTACTGGCTGGCTCTGCGAGCCTGCCTCTACCGCCAAGGTTTTATCGACCGTGGCGCCTATGCCTATCCGACGACGGCAGTGTTCCGGAATTTCCTGGATCGCTGAGCGCCCGCAATTCTTCTCAGGCCGTTGGGCTGTTCTTCGGCTGGATCCGCTTTGACGACGTTCGGGCCCTGCCGATCGATATGAAACTAAAAAGGCCTTTCGATTTCTCGAAAGGCCTTGCTTTTCAGCGAATTAGGATGGTGGGCGTGACAGGGATTGAACCTGTGACCCCTACGATGTCAACGTAGTGCTCTCCCGCTGAGCTACACGCCCATCCGATGGCGGCGCATAGATCACAAAACCTTGGTTGCCGTCAATAGGCTTTTTTTCGGTTTTGTGACGTGGCCGCCAAAAGCCTTACGCGGCAAGGAGTTTGTTGACCTCGTCAACGAGTTCTCGAAGGTGGAAAGGCTTGGAAAGGACCTTCGCATCCTTCGGCGCCTTCGAATCAGGGTTCAATGCGACGGCGGCAAAACCGGTGATGAACATCACCTTCAGGTCGGGATCGAGTTCGGTGGCGCGGCGCGCCAGCTCGATGCCGTCCATTTCCGGCATGACGATATCAGTCAAAAGCAGCGAGAACGGTTCTTCGCGCAGCCGGTCGTAAGCGCTGGCTCCATTGTCAAAGGACAAGACCTTGTAGCCGGCTTTTTCGAGCGCCTTCACAAGGAAGCGACGCATGTCGTTGTCATCTTCGGCAAGAAGTATCTTCTGGGTCATCATCTCTATCGCTAATCAATCTTGTCTGGTTGGGCACGTCGAGGGTTTAGGTTAACGCTCCGCCGTAAACAAGCCGTGAATGGTGGGGCATAACGCGCCAATTTGGCATTTGTTCGAGGCACGAGCGAATTCCGCGAAAACCTCTTAAGTTCCCGCTGATCGCGCATTCGGAGAATTCGACTACGGCGCTTTGGATTAAGGCCATTTCGTTCAAGTTACTATGGACTTGCTGTCATGCAGCTGGCAACATGACTATTGCGACAAGTTGTTGACATGGTAAAGACGTTGATGTCCGCGGAAATGCGTAGTTTCGAGATTTTCGAGGTATTGGAGCCCGGCTCCCAGACGATACCGTTTGTCTACAGTTCGCCGCATAGCGGGCGCATTTACCCCCCCGATTTCATCGCTCAATCCCGCCTGCAGGGCATCGCCATCCGCCGCTCGGAAGATCATTACGTCGAAGAGCTTTTTTCGGCGGCAAGTTCCCTTGGTGCGCCGCTGCTGTTTGCCAATTTTCCGCGCGCCTATATCGACGTGAATCGCGAGCCCTATGAGCTCGATCCGCGCATGTTCGACGGCGCGTTGCCATCCTATGCCAATATCAATTCGCTAAGGGTCGCCGGCGGCCTCGGGACCATCCCGCGAATCGTCGCAGAAAATATGGAGATCTATGCGCGCCGCGTCCCGGTCGAGGATGCCCTGAGGCGGATCGACACGATATACAAGCCCTATCACGCCACCCTCCGGCGGCTGATTGCGCGCACCCATGTAAAATTCGGTTTCGGCGTTCTTGTGGATTGCCATTCCATGCCCGGCAATATTCGCATCGCCGGCAGCAATATGCGTCCGGATTTCATTCTCGGTGATCGCTACGGCACCAGCGCCTCGGCGGAGCTATCCCGCGCCGCCATGCAGATCCTTGAGGAACTCGGTTTCAACGCCGTGCGCAACAAGCCCTATGCAGGGGGCTTCATCACCGAGCATTACGGCCGTCCTTCTCGCGGGCTTCACGCCCTGCAGATCGAGGTCAATCGCGCTCTCTATGTCGATGAGACGACGCTGGAGAAGCGCCCGGATTTCGACCAGGTCGCATCCGCCATCACGCTTTTCATGAAGCGCATTGCCGAGCATGTGGAATCCTACACCGGCGACCCGGCGTTGGCTGCGGAATAGAAACGCCCCTATTTGCTTCTGATCTTCCGGTGCGTGTTTCGCCGGGCAAGCAATCCAATCGATATCAGGGAGGCGGCTGGCCGGCGGTGTCGGTCCTTGCGGCTTGGCGCCTGGTTTCTCGGGATATCCCGACAAAAAGAACCGCGCTCGTGGCGCGGTTAAGTCTAGGGAGGAAACACCCAGGAAGGGCATTTACAGTCAGAAGACTGTAGCTGGATGATGATGCTGCAATGCACAAATGTCAAGCAATATTTTGCAGTGCAAAATATTTAGGCAGATGGGAAAATTCTGCCCGATCGGCAGGCATTCCGCCTATGGCGTCATCATCCGGTTTGCTTCATGATCCATATGCGCTATGACTTCGCCATCCCGTCACTTACCCGGATTGACCATGCTTCCCGATCGCTCGTTCTTCTACCGCCTGGCCGAAGCGGCCAAGGCCGAAACCCTGCCGCGCTTCCGAGCCGGCATCGATGTGGTCAACAAGGAAGCCAAGGGCTTCGATCCGGTGACGGAAGGAGATCGCGCCGCCGAAGTGGCGATTCGGTCCCTGATCGAGGCCGAGTTTCCCGATCACGGCATTCTGGGTGAAGAACATGGCAGCGTCGGTCTCGATCGCGAGCATGTCTGGGTGATCGATCCGATTGACGGCACGCGCGCCTTCATTTCCGGTGTCCCGGTATGGGGAACGCTGATCGGCCTGCAGAAGAACGGCCGTGCTATCATGGGCATGATCGACCAGCCCTTTACCGGCGAGCGTTATTTCGCCGATGGCAATGGTTCCACCTATTCGGGCCCGGATGGGGAAAGACGGTTGCAGGTCCGCGATTGCGGCAGCCTGTCAAACGCCATTCTCTTTACAACGTCGCCCCATCTCTTCGTCGGCGAAGAACTTGCCAGATATCGCGAAATCGAGAGCCAGGTTCGGCTCTTTCGCTATGGCACGGATTGCTATGCCTATGCGCTGCTTGCGGCCGGTCATGTCGATCTCGTTGTCGAGAATTCGCTGAAACCCTATGATGTCGGCGGTATCATCCCGGTTATCGAACAGGCCGGCGGCATCATCACCACTTGGGATGGCGGCCTTCCGGAGATGGGCGGATCGATCATCGCAGCAGGCAGCCGTGCTGTTTATGAGCAAGCTCGCGCCATCCTGTCTCGCTAGAGCGGTTCAGTTTTTCACGGAATCTGAGAGCAGCTCTAACTTATTGTTTTTACGCAATTCCGGACGGAAAACCGCTGCGCGCTTTTCCTGGAATTACTCTAAGGCCTGAGGCTGCCGACAGTTTGCCAAGCGATCCGTGAAAAACGGATCGCTTAAGCCCCGGCTTCCACTTCGTAAGCATTCGCCACCGCATCGCTGCCGGGAATGAAGGCGTGGATGGCGGCGAGGGCCTGGTTGCGATAGATATCCCGCTCCTGCAGGATTTCATGCTTGGCGCCGTGAATGGGCACGAGTTGCGCGGCCCGGAAATAACGCGCCAGCCGCTCCTGATCGATATAGGGCACGACGCCGTCTCGCGTCGGCGCAATCAGAATGGTCGGAATGGGGATTGAGAACAGGTGTTCGGGCCTGTTGACGCGCTCGATTGTCCGGAATGCCTGCGACAGCCAGCGTGCCGTCGGTGGTCCCAGGCAGAGTTGCGGATGGGTCGTGCCAATGCCGATGTTGCGCCGGTAGCGTTGCTCGTCGGTCGTCAGCGGGTTCTCGGCGAATGGCCTCTCCTTGAATTTCTTGCTGAACTGCATCCGGCCAAGCCCGACATTGCTGACCGCACTGGAGAGAAAGCGGATGAGGTTGGGGGAGGCGCCGTGACCCATCAGGCCGATAAAGGGCGCCGACAGCACCATGCGTTCAATGCGGCTCCCGAGTCGCGGTGCGGCGGACATGGCAATCAAAGCGCCGGTCGAATGCGCAAGGAGAAAGAACGGCAGGCGCGTGTCCGGCAGGACGATCTTGTCGAGGAAAGCCGTCAGGTCGCGTTCGTAATCCGAAAACCGGCGGACATGGCCGCGCAACGGATCCTTCAACAGCCGCTCCGATCCGCCTTGGCCACGAAGATCGAAGGTCGCGACCCAAAGACCTTTGGCCGTGAGGTCGCGGATCGTCTCGAAATATTTCTCCATGAACTCGTTGCGGCCCTGCAGAAGCACGACGGTTCCCTTGGCAACCGGCTGCTCGCAACGGAAGATGGCGTAGCGCAACTTGCGCCCGTCGAAGCTCTCGAAGAACCCCTCGGTGCGGTTCTCCGGCACCGGATTGTCTGCTGTGGAGTAGAGGATCGAATCCATGACGGTGTCGTGCCTCGCTGACGGAATGGTCCTTCTCAAGGGGATAGCGCAGCTTGGGGGAATTGCAAATGGTTTGTTGGCGGTCCCAGCGGCACGCATACCCTGTGCCGATATTCTCCGTCTGCATCAGGTCTTCGGTGTCGCACCGCGTCGTTCGAGTGCGGTTTGGCGGATGATGTCGGCAATCTCCGGGCTGCTACTCGACAGCATCTGGAAATCCGAGGAATAGAGCGATAGCAGCGAGACCTCAGTTGCGGCGCTGACGGTCGCCGAGCGAGGTTCGCCGCTGATCAGTGCCATTTCGCCGAAGAAGCTGCCGGTGCCAAGTTCCACAGGGTTCGGTGTGGCGACGCTGACGCGGCCCTCGACGATGAAGAACATCTGGTCGCCGGTCTCGCCCTTGCGGCAGATTATGCCGCCCGCCGGCACGACACGGGGTCTCAACGCTCGCACGATCTCGATGAGTGCGGCCGAACCAAGCTTCTGGAACAGCGGCACCGCCGCAACCAGCTGCCAATTGCGCACGAAATCCTGGCGACGAACTTCTTCGTAGAAGCCGGTGGCGAGGATACCGGCCCACAGCGCAAAGATGCCGATTCCGCTCATCATGACCAGCCCGGCAAGGACGCGACCGGCGAAACTTTGCGGAATCTCGTCGCCGTAGCCGGTGGTCGACAGCGTCACTACCGCCCACCACATCGCCAGCGGAATGCTGCCGAACTTGTCAGGCTGGACGTCGCGCTCGATGATATAGGCTGCGAGCGCTGCGCCGAACAGAACAATGCCGAAAATGGAAGTGACGCCGATCAGGTTGCGCGCTTCCTTGGTCAGAACCCTGCCCAGCAGCCTGAAGAAGGTTGAGCCGCGCAGCGGCTTCAGCAGCCAGATGGCACAATAGAGGCTTTGATCGCGCCCGCGTATGAAAAAGAATGCGGCCAAGGGAATCAAAACGGCAAGGACGTCGACGGCGATTTCCAGTGCATGGCCGCGAACGCCTCTCGTCCGCTGCATGATCAGCGTCTCGATCAATTGCAGAACGTAAGCAGCCCAAATGCTGACGAGCAGGACTTCCAGGATGAGCCTGGTCTGTCCGGTTATGTACGGCGTCGTCAGTGCAGCCACTGTCAACAGGCCGATTGCAGCGAGCAGCGCGTTCAGCGATACGGAAATCTTTGAGAAACGGAAGGCCGACATTCAATACCCCGGGTGGGCTGCCACTATTCGTAGAATAGGATGGCTTCGATCCAAACGTAAAGGGCTGTCGGGACATGCACCGCAGCCAGGTTTCGCTCGTAAAGGGAGCAATTTACGGTAGACTTTGCAATCGGATGGAGGAATTGCAATAGGTTTGTCGCTTTGTCGGCATGACGAGCGACCACCTTCGTGCGGCATCCGGCATTCCACGCCTTCTGTTACTATCGCCGGCCAACATCCAGCGGAAAGCCCTTGAAGGGCTTGATTTCCTTGAGCACGAAAGTCGTCTGCATCTCCTTGATGCGCGGCAAGCGGCGAACAACTGCCATGGCGAAATCCGCATAGCTATCGAGGTCCGCGGCAACGACCTGCAGCAGGAAATCCGCATCCCCGGCAATGCTGTAGCATGCCACGACTTCGCTCAGCTTCAGGACGTCGCGCGAAAATTCTTCGGCTTCGGCCTCGCTATGGCTGTCGATCTTCACCCTGATGAAAGCAAGCACGCCGAGGCCGATCTGGCGCCTGTCGAGGGTCGCCGTATAGCCCTGAATGACTCCGGTTTCTTCCAGTTGGCGCACGCGTCGCCAGCATGGAGAGGTCGAGAGCCCGACTTCGGACGAAAGCGCTTGGTTTGTCAGGCGTCCGTCTTTCTGGAGCGCTCCGAGGATTCGCAGGTCCATCGGTTCAAGTGGAAAGGGCATATGTGGCCTCGATATGGGTCAATATGGGTAGGTTCTACCATATATAGTCAAATCCTGGCAATAAAAGGTAGGATTCTCCGTAGTGTTGGGGATATTCTTCTTGAGAACATCGACACCAAAAACAGGGTTCCCATGCTTCCTGATATCCGTCTCGCCATCGTCATCAATCCGGATCTGCCGCTTGGGCTGATCGCCAATACCGCCGGCGCCATCGCGATCGGGTTAGGCGCGCGATTTCCCGCGCTCGCAGCGCGGCAACTGACAGATAGGGAGGTTCGGGCCATCGACATCAGTTCGAACATGCCGGTTCCGATGCTGCAGGCGGATGCCGATACCATCCGGTCGCTGCTGCTGAAGGCATTGCCGCAACAGGGCGAACGGGCCGTCGTCGCGTTTCCGGCTTTCGCACGCTCGCTGCACGACTACAGGGAGTACGAGGCAACGTTTCCCGATCGCGACCTCGCGGCGGAAGTGATCGACGGTCTGGGAATAGCGGGTCCATCGAAATGGGTGAAGTCGCTGACGGGCTCGCTGAAGCTGTTGCGGTAGTTGTCCGCTTTGACGCAATTCCGGACGGAAAGCCGCGTTGCACTCTTCCTGGAACTGCTTGGGCGGCTGGAAAGAAAAAGGCCGGCTCGCGGGATAGAGAGATCCGCTTCGCCGGCCGAGCAAGACTGAAGAAGAAGGGACGATACACTTCAGTCATCGGACGATGGTGTTCCGATGATTTATTGGTAGGCTTGCCAGCCTGAACCGGTTCCGAACCGCCCGTTCATCTGCGGTTCACGCAGTGCTTTTCCGCAAAATGCGAGCGGTGGCACAGGGGGCTTGAACTCCCGAAAAACGATCCCCATCTCCTCTCTGCGGGTGCCAAACGGGCTCGCGGAACCGTCCCGAGGCCGCCAGGAGTGGGGTCATGGGACAAAAATAGAAATCGCAATTGTCGCTCACAGGAGGACTCCATGCGTCACGTAGACTTCTCTCCCCTTTACCGGTCCACCGTCGGTTTCGACCGTCTCTTCACCATGCTCGACAGTCTTGCGCAGCCGGATCAGGCTCAGACCTATCCGCCCTACAACATCGAGCGCACCGGTGAGAATACCTATCGCATCACCATGGCCGTTGCCGGTTTCGATGAAAAGGAACTGAGCATCGAGGCCCATGCCCATGTCCTGCAGGTCAAGGGCGAAAAGAGCGAAGAGCCGGCTGAAGTCAGCGAATATCTTTATCGCGGCATCGCCAAGCGCGCCTTCGAGCGCCGCTTCCAGCTCGCCGATCATGTCGAGGTCCAGGCGGCTTCGCTGAAAAATGGTTTGCTGCACATCGATCTGTTGCGCAACATTCCGGAAGCCATGAAGCCCCGTCGTATCTCCATCGCGGCTGAGCAGGTGGAAACCCCGAAGGCCATCGAGGCTCATATCAACTAAGACTGGCTGACGGTCTTCGACCGTCATGCCCGGGCTGGCGGACTTAAGCCGCCATGTCCTTGATCCTCCCAAGATCAAAAAGAAGCGGCGCCCAATCGGGCGCCTTCAGACCGCTGACAAACCCCGTCATTTTTTGGCGGGGTTTTATTTTGTGTTGAGTTTCGAGGTTGACTGGATGTTTTGAACGGGCCGTTCAGATTCCCTCTGCTTATGCGGGGCTCGGTTGGCTGGCCTTGGTGAGGGCCATTGCGATCTTCTTGATGTTCTGGGCGGCTGCGGCCATCAGGCACTGGCATTGGACCCGGATGAGACTTCGGAACCGCGCGTAGCGATGACCATGCAAC
>NZ_JARWKZ010000099.1:0-11386 GCF_050577975.1 Rhizobium sp. BR 315
ATCGATGAATCGAATGGGAAATGACGACGCAGGCCGAGGCTGATTAAGCATCTGCTTGGCATTTGCACGGATCGTTCAAGGGGTTGAGTTTGGGCAGGTGGCAACCGCAACAACCGTTGTTACTTTCATGCCTTCAAACGCAATAGCGCCTGCCATCAGCCTGCAACACCGTCAGCAATGTCGCGATCTCTCAGGTCGGCAGATTATAAGGTTGCCAGCATCCGGTTTGAAATCCGACCGGCATAGTTTTTTCTCATCTCTACTTTCTGTTCCAGCGCGATGATGACATCGAGCGCCAGTTCGACGCCATGGAGTTCGGCAATCTCGGCCAGGCCGCCGGGTGTGAAGACGTTGATCTCGAGAGTTTTGTCGCCGACGATGTCGAGGCCGACGAGGAACATGCCATCCTCGACGAGCTTCGGCCGCACCATTTCGGCGACCGCGAGGATCTTAGGCGTGATTTCGGCGACGGCGGCGGTGCCTGCGGCATGCATGTTGGAACGGACCTCGCCTTTTGCCGGCACACGTCGGAAGGCGGCATATGCGCCGTCACGTTGCAGCGGCCGACCATTCATGAGGAATAATCTTATATCGCCAGCCATCGCATCGGGAAGATAGGCTTGCGCGATCAGGTACGGCAAGGTCCAATTCCATCAGACCGAGCACCGATGCCAGCGAGCCCTCTGTCTGACCCAGCCGCAGGCCGAACACCACGCCCAGCGTTAGAGCAGTCTCGATGGCCTGATCGGAATAGCGCGGCTGGCCGCCACGGGTCGTGCGCTTCGGCGCCTGCCACTGCGACAAAGCTTCTGCGGTCATCCACAGCGTCAGGCTGCCTCGCTGGCGAAGGCCCGCCTCTCAACAACCGGATCGAGCAGGATCATCGGCGCATTAAGCGCCGCATTCGCTCCATGCTCGGTTTCAAATCGATGGCGAGCGCCGCGGTCATTCTCTCCGGCATCGAGATGATCCACATGATGCGCAAACGGCAGGCGAGGTTCGCCTATAATCCGCGGCCCTCGATCGCAGAGCAGTTCGAAATCCTTGCTGCATGAACATTGGCGCAAAGGCGTCCCATTGTAACCAAAAGCACGATTTGCGACAGAACCGAACTAGCTCCGCTCATGCGCAAGAAACTGCCGAAACCGCTCGGACTTCGGATGCTTGAATAGTTCTGCCGGCGCGCCCGTTTCTTCAACGACCCCCTTGTGAAGAAACACAACTTTGTTGGATACGTCGCGGGCAAACGCCATCTCATGCGTGACGACCAGCATTGTTCGACCTTCCTCGGCAAGAGAGCGCATCACTTTGAGCACTTCGCCTACAAGTTCTGGATCGAGGGCCGACGTGGGCTCGTCAAACAGCATTACCTTGGGCCGCTGCGCCAGCGCTCGAGCGATCGCAGCCCGTTGTTGCTGCCCTCCCGACAGGTGCGCTGGATAAAAGTTTCGCTTATCGGCAATCCCAACCCTTTCGAGAAGAGCTTCGGCTTCTGCAATGCATTCGGCACGATCGCGCTTCTGAACATGCACGGGGGCCTCGATGACATTCTCCAAAATGGTCATATGTGACCAGAGATTGAAGCTCTGAAACACCATGCCGATATGTTCTCGCAGCCGATCGACCTGTCTGCGGTCAGCGGGCCTGGTTCTTTGCCCCGCTTTTTTCATCGCATACAGCTCCCCGCCAATACGAATTTCTCCGCTGTCGGGAACCTCGAGCATGTTGAGACATCTGAGCATCGTCGACTTTCCGGAGCCTGAGGAGCCGAGAATTGATATGACGTCGCCTTCATGAGCCTCTAGCGAGACACCTTTCAAAACCTCCAACGGACCAAAGAATTTTTTAAGGTCTTTTACTGAGACGGCAGCGCTTTTTGGTGTGTTATCGCTGTCCAAAGCTGTTCCCCTGATCGACATGCACACTCCTGTTAAGTGTTAGGATTGCGGCCGCATGCGCATGTGCGGCGAAAGCCAGAATTCGACCACCATGAGCATCCGCGTAACGAGGAAATTGATCGCAAGGTAGATCGCTCCCGCGACGATGAAGATTTCGAACGCCCGAAAGCTGTCCGCGATCAATTTTCCCGCAAGACCGGTGACTTCCATTATCGTGATGACAGACGCGAGTGCAGTTGCCTTGACCATCAAGATGATCTCGTTGCCATAGGCCGGCAGCGCATGTCGGATGGCAATTGGAAGAATGATCCGTCTGAACAAGAGAATGCCCGACATGCCGCAAGCGCGTGCGGCCTCAATCTGTTGAATGGAGACGGCCTCCAGGCCCCCTCGAAAGATTTCGCTGCAATAGGCGGCAGTGTTCAAAGTGAGCGCGAGCACCGCGCACCAATAGGGCTCACGAAAAAACCACCAGACACCAAGGTCCTGCAACCCGTGCCGGAATTGGCCCAAGCCATAGTAGAGCAAGAACATTTGGACGAGGAGGGGCGAGCCTCTGAAGACGAAGACATAAGCGCGGGTTATGGTTCGGCCGATTGAGCCGCCCGTCACAGCAAAAAGCGAGATGGCAAGTGCCAACATGCTACCTGCGAGGATGGATGTGACTGCAAGCTCAATAGTCAACGGCAAACCGGCCAGAAGGGTGAGAAACGTCTCCCACATGAAACCAACATCCATCACAGCGCCCTCCTTAACCCGTGTGTCGTCCGAGCTTCCATCCACCTGAACAGAATTGATGAGAACGAGGTGACGACGAGATAAAGGATGACCGCCGTCAGGTAGAATTCAAACGGGCGGCGCGTGGACCCGGCAGCAATTTGTGATTGGCGGAGAAGCTCAACGAGACCCGTCACGGAAATCAATGCCGACTCCTTCAACACAAGCTGCCAGGTATTTCCGAGACCCGGAATGGCGTAGCGAAGCACGAGCGGTGCGACGATGCGCCTGAATTTTGGCCATGGCCGCATACCGACGGCGCTGGCGGCTTCGATCTCGCCGCGTGCGACCGATCTATAGGCGCCGCGAAAAACCTCGGCCTGATACGCCGCCGAAACCACGCCTAGCGCCAGGGTTCCGGTCAAAAATGCGGGCATTCCGATGAAGCCATGATAGCCGAACAGGTCACCGACAGATCCAAGGAGCGCACTTCCGCCGAAATAGAAAAGATAGATGACGAGAAGGTCCGGCACCCCGCGTAGAACCGTGGTGTAGCAGTCGGCGAGCCCGCGAACGGCCATGTGCCGGGACAACTGCATGAAGGTGATAACCGTGCCGATAACAGTTCCAGCCAGGAAGCCGCAGGCGGAAACGCCAATTGTCATGGCCGCTGCGGTTAGAAGGAGCGAACCCCAACCCGTCTGTCCGAAGCCGACGAGCGCCAGGTAACTATCGATAAGTTCCATGCGTGGACCTCTTTGTGAAAGATCAGGCTTGATTCAGTCGGCGGCTCGCCGATGCGCCCAAATGCGCTGTAGCTTCGACATGTTCTTAAGCGAACTCTGGACATGTGCGCGGGCCGCGTTCGCAGCGGCGTCCCGATCGCGCGCGCAGATGGCGTCTGCGATTGCCCGGTGCTCGTCAAGATCCGTATGTTCAAGATCAACCCAAAGGACTTCGAGCCAGAGTGCCAGACGAAGCTGTTGATAGACTTGGTCGGTCACCCTCACGAGAGCCTCGTTACGAGTCGATTCCACGATGACGCGATGGATGTATAGCCCAAGGTCGAGGTTACGGGCCGCGTCTGACGGAGCTTCGTTCGTCGTCTCCTTGAGCTCTACCATCTGGGCGATGACGTCCCGAAGCCGATCGAGGTCCTCCTCGCTTGCCATCTCGCAGGCAAGCTGGGCCGCGCAAACATCGAGCGCTTCCCGAACAACCAACAAGTTGCAAAATTTGGTGATATCCAGATCGGTGACCGTATAGCCGAGGTTCCGCTGCCCGACGATCAGCCCTTCTTCTTCGAGCTTCATCAGTGCTTCGCGCAACGGCGTTCGGCTGACGCCAAACCGCTTGGCCAGCGTGCTTTCCGATAGGCGCTCCGAAGGGCGAAGTTGGCCACTGAGGATGAGATCCTTCAGCTGCGAGTAGGTGCTTTCGCGCAACGAGCCTCGCTGTTCCGTTTTGGTTGATACCAATGAAATCCCCTTTCGTCTTTCACGCATTTATCGGGCCAGTCGAACGTCATCTTAACTTTTTCCCTCTTGCTCGATCAAGAAGAATACGATTATGTATACAATGTTGACCACAACAAGCAATGGCTCTTCACCGGCTTTTTCAGCGCAGCTCGAATTGCGGGTTCAGAACAAACGGGAGGTCCGATGCCACAGATTCTAAGTCTGGAAGAATTGCGGGAGCGCTTCTCGAATACTTCCGGCGGCGAGATGTTCGATCCGGAGTTTCGGAAGGTCGCCGAACTGGTCTTTGGCGAAGGAGACAGCCGCCAGGCTCCTTATTGCGGCGTGCCAACGCTGTTGAAGGCGCCTTATCGTGCCGATGCGTCGCCCGGTTTCACGGACATCGACATCGCGCTTTTCGGAATTCCGATGGATCTCGGAGTGACGAACCGATCAGGCGCGCGGTTCGGGCCGAGAGCCGTTCGCAATGTTGACCGAGTCGGTCCTTATGAGCATGTCTTGCGGGCGGTCCCGACTGCCCACGCACGGGTGGCAGACGTTGGCGATGTTCCGTTCCGGAACCGCTTTGATCTTGCGGCATGCCATGAGGATATCGAGCAATTTGTCCGCGGGGTGATCAAGGCGGGCGTTGTGCCCCTGGCAGTTGGTGGCGACCACTCCATCGGTCTTCCGATTCTGAAGGCTGTTGGGAAAGACCGACCCGTGGGGATGATCCACATCGACGCACATTGCGACACGGGCGGTTCGTTCGAGGGGTGTAAATTCCATCATGGCGGACCGTTTCGCCAGGCGGTTCTCGATGGCGTTCTTGATCCCAGGCGGACAATCCAAATCGGCATTCGAGGCAACTCCGAATATCTGTGGGAGTTCTCGTACGCGTCCGGCATGACTGTCATACATGCCGAAGAGGTTGGCGACCTTGGCATGAAGGCCGTCATCGCGAAGGCGAGAGAAATCGCCGGTTCGGGTCCGACTTACATCAGCTTCGACATCGACTCTCTCGATCCCGCATTTGCACCCGGCACCGGGACGCCTGAAGTGGGCGGACTGACATCGGCCCAGGCACTGGGAATTCTGCGGGGGCTTGCCGGATTGAACATCATCGGCGGCGACGTCGTCGAGATCGCTCCACAGTACGATCCAACCACCAACACCGCGCAAGTTGCCGCGCAGGTACTATTCGAACTCCTCTGCCTAGCGGCCGAGGCGATGAAGGTTCGCACGTCCTAGCAACCGAAGCTGGACGTTGCGGCGACTGCAACCGCTCTGTCTCCAAAAAAATGGCAGGGTGCAACGAAAAGGGGAATACAAGCATGCAAATATCAAAACTCTTGCTGACATCCGTTCTGCTGAGTGTCGTCTCGGCTGGTGCCGCTACCGCACAGACGAAGCCAACCGAGATCACCATTGCGACCGAAGGCGCATACGAGCCTTGGAATTTTACCGGTCCTGATGGCAAGCTCGCCGGGTTCGAGATTGATCTGGCCAATGACCTTTGCGCTCGCATGAAGGTCAAGTGCACGATCGTCGCCCAGGATTGGGATGGCCTCATCCCGTCGCTCAATGCGAAAAAGTTCGATGCCATCATGGCCTCGATGATTGTTACCGACAAACGCCTTGCCGTCATCTCGTTCAGCGAGCCCTATGCCCCGACAGCGGCGGCCTTCATGGTTGATAAGAGCGGTCCGCTTGCAAATCTTCCGGGTACGGGGACCACCGTCGATCTTGCTGCCGACAAGACCAAGGTCGAGCAGGAATTGCAGCCGCTTCGAGATGCTCTCAAAGGCAAGGCCGTCGGCGCCCAGGTATCTACGGCGAACGCAGCGTTCCTCGATACCTATTTCAAGGGCGTCGTCGATCCGAGAGAATACAAGACCGTCGAGCAGCACGACCTGGATCTCCAGGCCGGTCGTATCGATGCGGTCGTTGCACAGAAAACGTCACTGACCGCAACGCTTGGGAAGGATGACTTCAAAGGCTACGCGGTCGCGGGGCCCACCTTTAAGGGTGGAGTCTTTGGGCAGGGTATCGCGGCAGGACTTCGCAAGGACGACACGGTCCTGAAGTCGATGTTCGATGCGGCGATCAAAGCGGCTAAGGCGGACGGTACCATCAACAAGCTTGCACAGAAGTGGATCAAGACGGCTCTTGATTGATTGATCGATCTCTAAAGTCCTTGATCCAACAAAAAATGGCGGCCGGTGTACCGAGAGGTCTCATCGGCTGACCGGCGAAGCTTTGCCAAGCGTCGCGATCGAAACACACCCGCTAATTGGAGAGCCATTGTGACCATTCTTCTCAACTCCCTTGAATCTCGGGACGCCGCGTTCGTTCTTCACCCCTACACCAACGCGTCGCAACATTTGAAGGACGGCCCTCTGGTGATCGCAAGGGGCGAGGGGATTCACATCATCGATAGCGATGGCAATAAATATATCGAAGGACTTGGGGGGCTGTTTTGCGCTTCGCTCGGCTTTAGCGAACAGCGCCTGGTAGATGCAGCGACCCGTCAAATGAAGGAATTGCCATTTTACCATAGCTTCGGGGGCAAATCGCATGAGACGGCTATCGAGCTTGCCGACCGCCTCATCCAGCTTTCACCCGTCCCGATGTCGAAGGTGTTTTTTGCCAATTCAGGTTCCGAGGCCAACGACACCGCCATGAAACTCGTCTGGTATTATCACAACGCAATCGGCAAGCCGGAAAAGAAGAAAATCCTATCGCGTATGCGTGCCTATCATGGAGTGACCATCGCTTCAGCAAGCCTTACGGGGCTTCCGAATAACCACCGTGACTTCGATTTGCCGATTGACCGTGTGTTGCATACGGATTGCCCTGAATTCTATCGCTACGGTCAGCCAGGCGAAACTGAGGAGGAATTCGCGACGCGTTGCGCCGCATCGCTCGAGAGGCTGATCCTGGCCGAAGGCCCGGAAACCATCGGTGCGTTCTTCGCTGAACCGCTTATGGCGTCCGGCGGCTGCATTGTTCCGCCGCCAACCTACTACGAGAAAATCCAGGCAATTCTCCAGAAATACGACGTCCTGCTGATCGCCGACGAGGTTATCTGCGGCTTTGGCAGGCTCGGCACGATGTTCGGCTCCGAAAGCTTCGGACTTGAGCCCGACATGATCGTGATGGCCAAGCAACTTTCGGCGGCATACCAGCCAATCTCCGCGCTGATGATCAACGAGAAGATCCATTCAGCAGTCGTTTCCGAGAGCGAGAAAATAGGGACGTTTGGGCACGGTTTCACCTATAGTGGCCATCCGGTCGCCACTGCTGTCGCGCTGGAAACCCTCAAGATATACGAGGAACGGGACATTGTCGGCCACGTCCAGAACGTGGCGCCAGCGTTTCAGCGCCGATTGCATGAACTCGGCGAGCATCCGCTCGTTGGGAACGCTCGTGGCCGAGGCTTGATCGGGACGCTTGAGCTAGTCCGCAACAAGGAGACGAAAGAGGCGTTCAATCCGTCCCACGGGATCGCAATCCAGGCGGGACGGAGAGCGCAGGTTCATGGCGTCATCACTCGAGCACTGGGCGACAATTACTCGCTGTGCCCGCCGCTGATCATAACCGAGGCGCAGATTAACGAGTTGTTCGACCGTTCGACCCGCGCCCTCGACGACACCTACGCCTGGGCCAAGGCGAATGGGTTGTACTAAGGAAAGGGGATGAGATGCGCAACTTTGAAACGCCGGGAAGATCGATCGCAGTCGGCCGCAGCGGGATGGCGGCGACCTCACATCCGATGGCGACCTTGACCGCAATCGAGATACTGAAGAGCGGTGGCAAGGCAATTGACGCCGCAGTCGGCGCTTGCGCCGTCCAATGTGTGGTCGAGGCTGGCTCCACTGGCGTAGGCGGTGACTGCTTTGCGCTGCTGACGTCAAATGGCAACGATCAGGTCGTCGCCTATAACGGCTCGGGACGTACGCCCGCCGCTGCGGAATACGAATGGTACAAGAACAACGGAATTACCTCCATCGACCGGTCGTCGCCCCATGCTGTGACAATTCCAGGTGCGGTCGACGCATGGACGCGCCTCGTTGCCGACCACGGAAGGATGTCGATCCGGGAGATACTCGCGCCTGCAATCGCGCTAGCGCGGGAGGGATACGGGATCACGCCGAGAGTAGCGGCCGACATTTCGAACCAGCGGGACCTGTTGCTGCGTGATCCGTCGACGCGCCGCATCTTTTTGACTGACGATCATGTGCCGACAGTCGGATCGGTTCAACGCCAGCCCGAGCTTGCGCAAACGCTCGAAGCGATCGGCGTTGCGGGCCGTGACGGGTTCTATCGCGGCCCAGTCGCTGAAGACATGGTGACCAAGCTGAGGTCGCTCGGCGGCCTGCACACGGCCGAAGACTTTGCCTCCGCCGCCGGTGAATACGTTAAACCAATCAGCGTGACCTATCGCGGATGGACTGTCCACGAATGCCCGCCCAACGGCCAAGGCATCATCGCACTGATGATCCTCAAGATGCTGGAGCGTTTTGAGCGCAAGGGCGATCCGTTGAGCGCCGACAATCTGCACATTGAAGTGGAGGCAACCAGGCTTGCCTATGCCGCACGTGATCAATGGGTGGCCGACGCGCAGATGTCGAATGTCCCCGTTGATTACCTTCTGTCTGATCAGTTAATCGACAGTCTCGCCGCCAAAATCGATCTGAAGAAGGCCGTCGATGCCAAGGCTGCTATCGGAGGCGTCGAGCACTCGGATACCGTTTACATTTCGGTCGTCGATAAGGATCGAAATGCTGCAAGTTTCATCAATTCGATCTTTCATCCCTACGGAAGCGGCTTGATGGCACCGAAGTCCGGCGTTTTGTTCCACAATCGTGGTCAGAGCTTCGTGGTGAAAGACGGTCATCCAAATGCCATAGGCCCGCGCAAAAGGCCGATGCACACGATTATCCCAGGGCTTGTCACCCGTGCCGGGAAAACGGTGCTTTCGTTCGGCGTCATGGGGGGGCACTACCAAGCGATGGGTCACGCCCATTTCCTCTCCAAGCTCTTCGATTATGATCTGGACATCCAAAGCGCTATCGATCTGCCTCGCCTGTTTCCGCTTCCAGGCACGACCACAGTCGAGATGGAGGCGCAGCTTCGCACATCGATCGGCCATGATTTCGAAACACGTGGTTTCAAGACTGTCGCTCCGAATTGGGCGATCGGCGGGGCGCAGGCGATCTGGATCGACGACCAAAACAATGCGCTGCTGGGCGCTTCCGATCATCGAAAAGACGGTTGTGCACTCGGCTACTAAGAAAATGGAGAGTGACATGTCGGGATATCCGGATACGCAACTTCACATAAACGGCCTTTGGCGAGATGGCTCCAATGAGCGCCTATCCATCCTTAACCCCGCTTCCGGTGAAATCATCGGCCGCGTTTCGAATGCCGGCAGTGATGATCTTGATAAAGCGCTTTCGGCCGCCGCCGCCGGCTTTGTAGAGTGGCGGCGCGTCAGCGCGTTCGAGCGGGCGAAAATTCTGCACAAGGCCGCGGAGATCCTACGCGATCGCTCGGCAACGATCGCAAGAATAATGACTCTGGAGCAGGGTAAGCCGATCGCTGAATCGAAAGCGGAAACAGCAGGAGCAGCCGACACCATCGACTGGTTTGCCGAAGAGGCACGGCGCGCCTATGGTCGTCTGATTCCACCAAGGTCGATCAATGTCAGACAAATGGTCGTCAAGGAGCCAGTCGGTCCGGTGGCGGCTTTCAGTCCTTGGAATTTTCCCCTGAACCAGGCCGTGCGCAAGGTATCAGCGGCCCTCGCGGCCGGTTGCTCCATCATCCTAAAAGGCCCCGAGGAAACGCCGGCAAGCTGCGCAGAGCTTGTTCGCGCTTTTGTCGACGCAGGATTGCCGGCGGGGGTCATCGGTCTCGTTTTCGGAATTCCGGCCGAGATCTCAAACTACCTCATACCACATCCTGTCATTCGCAAAATCTCCTTTACGGGATCGACGGTTGTCGGAAAACAGCTAGCCTCGCTTGCTGGCGCTCATATGAAGCGTGTTACCATGGAGCTTGGCGGGCACGCGCCAGCCATCGTTTTCGATGATGCTGACATCGATCTTGCTGTCAAAATTCTGGCTGGCGCGAAATTTCGCAATGCAGGACAAGTTTGCGTGGCGCCGACACGCTTTCTGGTCCAGGGCGGTGTGTATGACAAATTCGTCGACGGTTTCGTGAAGGCAGCCGAGGCCCTCAAGGTTGGCGACGGGTTGGAAGACGGTGTCACGATGGGACCGCTTGCCAATGCGCGTAGGGTCGATGCGATGGAGGCATTGACATCAGACGCCGTATCGCGCGGAGCAATTGTCAGGACCGGCGGCAAGAGGATCGGCAATCGAGGGAATTTCTTCGAGCCGACTGTCTTCACCAATGTTCCGCAAGATGCTCGAGTCCTCAATGAAGAGCCCTTCGGGCCTATGGCGTTGATAAGCACCTTTGCAGACTATGGCGCCGTCGTTCGAGAGGCGAACCGCCTGCCGTATGGGCTCGCTGCTTACGCATACACGACGTCTGCGAAAACAAGTGCTGCACTTGCTCGTGACATCGAGAGTGGAATGCTCTCGATCAATCATCACGGGCTGGCGTTGCCGGAACTCCCCTTCAGCGGCATCAAGGATTCCGGCTACGGTTCGGAAGGCGGCGTCGAAGCGATGGAAAATTACATCAATTCAAAGCTTGTAACCGAGGCAATTTAGCGACCGTAATAGCAGCGCCGAAGCTATGCTTTCACAGACATCAGTTTGACATCCGCTTTTCTGCTTTCGCCAATTCGATGGCCGGTATCCACTTGTCGCTGTAAGGCTTTCGTGCTGCCGCTATCACGATTTGCGCGACAGCATGGCGAGCGGATCGGGCTTGGCAACAACATCCATTTGCGCATTCAGGTCATGACTTGCGAGAAGCTCGAGGCGGTTAGCTTGGAAGGACCGCAGCACGAACGACTTGAAGATACACCGCCGAAAGGCAACCACGTGACAGTGGGGTAGGCGTCACCCGCTTCGATTGCCGGAAGGCTACATCGGTGCTACTGCAACATGGTAGAGATGAGCGGCTCGGACTGTTGCAATCAAAGTCCCGAGGCTTAGCATTACAGTTGCATATTTCTATAAACTCTGAATCTATGGGTCTCCATGATTCGGAGGTCATGGATGATGGGTGCATCAATCGAGACGACGCTGGAACTTTGGGCATCGTCGCTGCGTGACGTCAAGGCTCGTATGCGGCGACTGTTTACGCAGGAGCGAGTTGCAGCATCCGCGAACC
>NZ_JARWKZ010000100.1:0-11203 GCF_050577975.1 Rhizobium sp. BR 315
GCCAAACCAGGCGATCAGCGCATCGGGTTCACTGTGGACCTTTGCTTCACGCACAATGCGGCCATCCGCATCCACCACGCACACACTTGAGTATTCCAATGATACGTCGATGCCGGCATACTGCTTCATGGTCGTCTCTCCGTGATGCTATGGAGCAGGTCTCTCCTGACTCCGCGACACCATCATTGTGAGGGACGACCACCAGCCATTCAAACCTGGCTGGCCGGGCTCCGCCCGTTACACCATCTAAATGAAGAGCGCGACCATACCCCAATATACGCCGGCGGCAAGCAGGGCTGCGACCGGAACGGTGATCGCCCAGGCGGCGATGATGGTCATGAAGTGCGAGCGGCGCACCAGGCGGCGGCGATGGATTTCGTCGGGGTTGCGCTCGTCGGCAGCATCCGGCTCGTTCCAGGGGATGCCCGCGGCTTCGGCCTGCTTGCGCATATAGGCGAAGCGACGCTTTGAGCGAATAGTATACCATTCACGGAAGAAGCCGACCCCGAAAACCGCTCCGACGGCGATATGAGTCGAGCTGACCGGAAAGCCGAACCAGGCGGCGACAATGACGGTAAGCGCCGCAGACACGGCCACGCAATAAGCCCGCATGGGATTGAGCTTGGTGATCTGCTCGCCGAGGAGGCGGATCAGGCGCGGTCCATAAAGCAGCACACCCACGGAGATGCCGCAGCCGCCGATCATGACCACCCAGAAGGGAGCTTTATGGGTTGTCGTCTCAGCCAGCACGTTGAGCGAGCCGCCAAGGCCGATATCGCGGACGATTGCAGCCAGCGGGCCGATGGCATTGGCGACGTCGTTGGCGCCATGCGCGAAGGACATCAGCGCCGCCGAACAGATCAGTGGCAGGCGGAAAAGCTTGCGCAGCGAGCTGTTCTTGTTTTCCAGGCCTATAGATTGCGCCGCTACGAGGGGGCGCGCACCGAGCCAGGCGATGACCCCGACACCGATGCCGATCGCGAGGTTCATGATATTGGGGATCGTGCCCTTGGGCTCCAGCTGAACGGCGAGATAGCCTGTGAAGGCGCCGGCCATCAGTCCGATCAGGATCGGAATCCAGTTTCTGGCGGCAGCGATCTTGTCGTCGCGATAGACGATGAAAGTCTCGATGAAGTAAAGGATGCTGGCGGCGATGGTGCCTCCGAGGAAGGGTGTTATCACCCAGCCCGCAGAGATTGCCGCCAGTACATGCCAGTTTACGAGTTCCGGGCCGGCTGCGGCCGCACCCGCGCCGACGACTGCGCCGACGATCGTATGCGTCGTCGAGACCGGCGCTTTCAGCCAGGTGGCGAAATTGATCCAGAGTGCTGCGGCGAGCAGCGCCGCCATCATCAGCCAGGCGAGCTTGCCGATGCTGATGATGCGATCGGTATCGACGATGTGCGTCGAGATGGTGTTGATGACCGGGCCGCCGGCGATCGTCGCCCCGAGGACCTCGAAGATGGCCGCCATGACCAGCGCCTGCGTCATGGTGATCGCGCGTGCGCCGACGGCGGCGCCGACATTGTTGGCCACGTCCTTGGCGCCGATGTTCATGGCCATGTAGCCGGCAAGGGCAACGGCGGCGAAGATCAGCGTCGCACGCGGCTGGTCGAACACGTAGATGCCGGCGAAGACCATCGCAAGGCCGAGGAAGATCAGCCCGATGCCCGGCGCCACCAGGCGCCTCGAGACGTGATGGGTCGCATCCTCGACATAGGTGAATTTGTCGAGATCCTTATCGAGCGTCCTCTTTATTGGTGTAGCCGGTCGGTCGGGCATGCAGTTCTCTGGATCAAAACTCTCGTATTGCGCTGGCCGATGAGGCGCGCAACATCCGCCACATATCCTGGCATAGTTTTTTGTGAGTAATGTGGCTTACTTGGCCTGGATTGCGGCACGAGCGGTCGCCATCCGTTGTGCGAAGGCGAGAATGAGATCCTGCAGTTCAGGCTCGCGCACGCGCCTGGCGGCCTCCTCGCAGGAAACCCACTCCATCGAGCGCTCGCCCTTCTCCTTGAAGTTCTTGGCGAGTTCGCTGGCTTCGAGCGCATAGACCTGCACGCGACATGGCACCTGAATGCCGTCCTTCAGCACCTTGTCGTAACCGAAGGTGCCGAGCGGCTCCGTCTCCACCGCGCCGCGCACGCCGGCTTCTTCATAGGCTTCGCGTGCCGCGACTTCATGGGAGAGCTTGCCGGGCATCGGCCACCCCTTCGGAATGACCCAGCGGCCGGTGTCGCGGCTGGTCAGCAGCAAGACTTCCAGATCGCCGGTCTTCTTCTTCAGCCGATAACAGAGCGCAGCATATTGCTGTCGCGGCGGACGCCGAAACATGAGTTGCACATCATTTGCTATACGGCTGAGAAAGGCCAATTGTCGGGTCACCTTTAGGGATTCAAGATACTGTTACGATTCAATCATAACATGGTGTGGGAAAAATTTGCACTCCAGGTGCTAATATATGGTATTTCCCCACAAATTTATTGAGTGGTGAGTAGATAAAAATAACTGGTTTTGTCCTCTGATATTCGCCAGTGATTGTGTTGAAAGCGACATTCAACGGCATTTTCGTGCCGCAGATGGCGTAGTTGCTTGGACCGACCTGCTATTGCATTGGAAAGAGGGATAAAACCTTGCCATGTCCGAACGCATTGTGCCTAGACGCCTGCCACCTCTGAACGCACTGCGGGCCTTTGACGCCGTAGCGCGTCGCGGCAGCATTTTGAAGGCAGCGGATGAACTTGGCGTCGTGCGCGGCGCCGTCCGGCAGCAATTGAATCTGCTCGAAACTCATTTCGGCATGCCCTTGTTTAAACGGGAGAACGGCCGGCTTGTATTGACAGCGAAGGGCAGGGCGTTCGCCGATTCGGTCGGTGTCGCTTTCGGCATTCTCGCCCGGGCTTCCGCGGAGCTATCGGAGGGAAGCCGACGTGTCCTGCGTCTCGGCGTTCCCTCCGCTTTTGCTGTCTGGTGGCTGATGCCGCGGGTCGCTGATCTGCAGGCCGCCCTTGAGGGCATCGATATAGACATCGTACCGATGGCGACCGTCGAGCCTCTCGCCAGACGCGCCGACCTCGAAGCGGTGATCATGGGTGGCGAATACAGGCCAACGCGCGATATCACCGCCATACGCTTCATGGAGGATGAGTTCGGTCCGGTCGCCACGGCCGATATCGCCGCGCGCCTTGACCTTGGCACCGGTGTTGCGGCGTTGGCCGGCGCGGTCGCGCTGAATAGCCGTTCCGCGCCAAGCCTCTGGGATGACTGGTTCGCGGAAAGCGGCCACGCACCCGTTCGCTTCGCGGCCAAACGAGAATTCGAGGATCTGCTGCTTGCGATCGGAGCCGCCCGTTCGGGCCTCGGCGTTGCCATCGCTCCTCGCACGGCCGTTGGCGACGATCTCGGACGTGGCACGCTGATCGCGCCTTATGGCTTCATTCGGCGGCCGGCTGGCTATAGCCTCAGCATTCGCAGCAGCGACACGAAGGATCCCGCGCTCGTCCGGCTGGCGGATTGGCTGAGCGGGGCAGGGGTTGCGCAATCCTAGCAAGGCATCCGGCCGAACATTGATCGCACGCATGCATGGCAGATTTTCTACCATGTGGCGCATTCCAATGTCCATCGACAGGCCGTTGCCTGTCATGCCAGATCGCCGCATCGAACCAGCCGCCAGGAGCACAGCATGGATCAGTCTTCTTCTCTGTCCCGCATCGATTGGGTGGCCCGGAGCTGCCGGCTGCTCGCCGCGACGACCAAGGAATTTCGCGAAACGAAACCCTTTACCGGCCTGACCATCGGCACCGGCATTCATCTGGAGCCGAAGACGGTGGCGCTGCTGATGACGCTGCGTGCCGGCGGTGCCGGTCTCGTCTGCACCGGCAATCTGAACAGCACCCAGCCGGAAACGGTGGACTATCTGCGCGCTCAGGGCGTCAAGGTCTTTGCGACGCAGACCCGCGATGCCGATGAGCATGGCGCAAGCCTCGATGCGATCCTGGCGGAAAAGCCGGATCTGCTGCTCGACAATGGCGGCGATCTCTTTGTCCGCGCGGCCGAACGGCCCTACACCAATTTCCTCGGCGGCACGGAGGAAACGACGTCCGGCCGCACCCGGCTGCTGCCGATGCGCGACAAGCTCAACATGCCGATCCTCGTTATCAACGACAGCCCGATCAAGCAATTCGCCGAAAACCGCCATGCAGTCGGACAGAGTATGTTCGAGAGTTATCTGCGCTTCACCAATCGCTCCACCAATGGCAAGCGCGTCACCGTCTTCGGTTATGGTGCTTGCGGCAAGGGCACGGCGGCTTGCTTCCGCAACGCCTTTTCCGCCGTCAGCGTCGTCGACATCGATCCGGTCACGGCGCTCGAGGCTCATCTCGATGGCTTCACGACGCCTTTGCGTGACGCAGCGATCCGTTCTGCCGATATTCTGGTGACCGTTACCGGCTATCCGAATATCATCACCGCGGCTGATCTGCCTTTGATCAAGGATGGCGCGATCTTGATGAATGGCGGACATTTCCCGCATGAGATCGATGTCGAAGCGTTTCGCAACAGCCCCGATGTCGCCGGTATCGATCGCTACGACGCGGAATACATCGAGACCGTGCGCATGCGCGACGGCCGCGCCTTCCACATTCTCGGCGGCGGCCATATGGCCAATCTCGCCGGCCCACGCCCGCTCGGCAATACGGTCGAATCCATGGACCTCGGCTTTACGTTGCAGGCTCGTTGCCTGGAGCGTGTTGCCAAGGGCGGGCTCGGCAGGGAAGCCTGCGTCATCCCTGTTCCCGCCGATATCGACGCCATGGTCGCCTCCGCCTATCTCGATTTGGCGCGCTAACGGGCGGCACCATCAGGCGCTCGCCAGCGCTTCCGGCAGCAGTCGATCATAGAGCCGGGCCATCTCGTCGCCGAAGCAGCAGAAGATGATCTCACTGAAAGCGCCATCAGCGCTTTCAGCAACGGCGATGCGCGTGGCGATCTCTGCGGCGGGCAAAGCGGGAAAGCGGTAGATACCCGTGGAAATCGCGGGAAAGGCGATGCTCTTGAGGCCATGCTCGCGGGCAAGGCCGAGGCTGTTGCGATAGCAGCCCGCAAGCAGCTCGTCCTCGCCGTTGCCGCCGCCGTTCCAGACGGGACCGACCGTGTGGATGACATGCCTGGCCGGCAGGCGATATCCCTTGGTGATCTTCGCTTGCCCGGTCTTGCAGCCGTTCAGCATCCGGCATTCGGCAACAAGCTCCGGCCCGGCAGCCCGGTGGATCGCGCCATCGACGCCGCCTCCGCCGAGAAGGCTACTGTTTGCAGCATTGACGATGGCATCGACCGAAAGCCCGGTGATATCGCCAAGAACGATTGTGAAGCGTGTCCCGGTCGTGTCTGATAGATCGGAGCGAATGGTTTCAAGCGCGGACATGCTGATCTCCTCGATTCCCGAAGACGTCGCCTATCGCTCCCAATAGGGCACGGGGCCATAAAGTTCCGTCAGGAAGTCGATGAATACGCGCACCTTCGCCGGCAGGAACTGCCTGGTCGGATAGACGGCCGAAAGCGTGACGTTGTGCGATCCTTCATAGGCGGGCAGCACCTGGACGAGGCGGCCGTCGCGCAGCTCGGGGCCGATGTCCCAGGTGGAGCGCAGCGCAATGCCGAAACCGGCAATCACGGCTTCGCGGATGACTTCGCTGGAATTGGTGATGAGCTTGCCCTCCGGGCGGAAGGTGAGGCCGCCCTTCGGGCCGTCCAGCCGCCAGGGATCGTGATTGTGCGCCGGCAGGCAGATATGGCGGCGCAGATCCTCGATATCGTCAGGCATGCCATGGGACTCGATATAAGCGGGCGAAGCGCATAGCACCCGGCGCACGGGTGCCAGCCTGCGGGCGACGAGGCTGGAATCGGTAAGCTCGGCAATGCGGATGGCAAGATCGAAGCCGCCGCCGACGATATCGACGAACTCGTCGCTGAGCACCAGATTGATCGCCAGATCCGGATGGGCCTGCATGAAGGTTTTCAGATGCGGGGCGATGTGTAGCCGGCCGAAGGAGGTGGGTGCGGAGATTTTCAGCGTACCCTGCATCTGCGCCGAGCGACCGGCGATATAGGCTTCCGCCTCTTCCAGCCCGGCCAGGATGGCAAGCACCCGGTCATAAAAGCCCTGGCCGGCTTCGGTCAGTGAAATCTGCCGCGTCGTCCGTTGCAAAAGCCGTGTGCCGAGCCTGTCTTCCAGGCGCTTGATGCGCTTGGAAATGACGGCCGGAGAAAAGCCGAGCGCGCGGCCGGCCAGCGACATGCTGCCTGTTGCGACGACGCTGGCGAAGATTTCAAGGTCCCCAAGATTGGTCATGCACGATTATTTCCTGTTTTGGAATAAATGCTTATCATTTGCGTCAACTTTGGGAAAGCGTTAAGCCTGTAATGCGTTACAAGGAGGCTACGCCCCAAATCGAATGCAGGAGGAGGATGGCATGGCCGAGGCTATTTCATTTATGGAGCCGCGCGCGGATGTTCTTGCCCGCCGCAGCGCGATCGTTGCCGATCTTGCGTTTCTCCTCGCGCCCGAATGCCTGATTCACGAGGCGCGCGAACTCGTTCCCTTCGAAACGGATGCCTTTGTATCCTATCGCCGTGTGCCGCTCGCGGTTGCACTGCCGCGCTCGACCGCCGAAGTGGCGGCCGTCATGAAATATTGCCACCGCTACGGCATTCCCGTCGTGCCGCGCGGCGCCGGCACCTCGCTTTCCGGCGGCGCCATCCCGCAGGAAGATGCCGTCGTTCTCGGGCTCTCCAAGATGAACCGCATCCTCGATATCGACTATGCCAATCGCACGGCGACGGTACAGGCCGGTGTCACGAACCTGAACGTCTCCGAAAGCGTCTCTGCCGATGGCTTCTTCTATGCGCCCGACCCGAGCTCGCAGCTTGCCTGCACCATCGGCGGCAATATCGGCATGAATTCCGGCGGCGCGCACTGTCTGAAATACGGGGTCACCACCAATAATCTGCTCGGTGTGAAGCTCGTCCTGACCGACGGCACCGTTATCGATCTCGGCGGCAAGGCGCTGGATGCGGCGGGATACGATCTGCTCGGCCTCGTCTGCGGCTCCGAAGGCCAGCTCGGCATCGTCACCGAAGCGACGGTACGGCTGATCGCCAAGCCGGAAGGCGCCCGGCCGGTGCTGTTCGGCTTCGAGACGTCGGAAGAGGCGGGCGCTTGCGTCGCCGATGTCATTGCGGCCGGCATCGTTCCGGTCGCCATCGAATTCATGGACAAGCCGGCGATCGAGATCTGCGAGGCCTTTGCAAAGGCCGGCTATCCCCTTGATGTCGGCGCCCTGCTGATCGTCGAGGTCGAAGGCTCGGAGGCGGAAATGGACGATATGCTGAAAAGCATCGTCGACATCGCCCGCACCCATAAGGTCAAGACCGTGCGCGAATGCCAGTCGGCGACGGAGGCGGCCTTGATCTGGAAGGGCCGGAAATCCGCCTTCGGCGCCACCGGCCGCATCGCCGACTATATCTGCATGGACGGCACCGTGCCGCTCAGCCAGCTTTCCTACGTGCTGAAGAAGACGGCCGAGATCATCGACGGTTACGGCCTGCGTGTCGCCAACGTCTTTCACGCCGGCGACGGCAATATGCATCCGCTGATCCTGTTCAACGCCAACGATCCGGAGGATGCCGCCAAGGCGGAGGCGGCGGGCAACGATATCCTGCGGCTCTGCGTCGACGCCGGCGGTTGTCTCACTGGCGAGCATGGCGTCGGCATAGAGAAGCGCGACCTGATGCGGCATCAATATGCCAAGGTCGATCTCGACCAGATGATGGCCGTGCGAGCCGCTTTCGATCCCGGCTGGATCCTCAATCCTTCCAAAGTGTTTCCGCTGGATGGGCGCGACGCCGCATGAGCGAGTTTCATCCCACGACCGAGGCGGAAGCGGCCGCCATCATCCGTGATCATACGTCGCGCGGCGCGGCTCTCGCGATCGTCGGCGGCAATACGCGATCCGGCTTCGGCAATGCGGTTGCTGCCGAGGCGCTGTTGTCGTCGCGCAGCCTCGCCGGCATCGTCGCCTATAATCCGGGTGAGATGGTGATGACCGCGCGTGCGGGCACGCCGGTCGCCGAGATCGAAGCGGCGCTGGCCGAAGGCGGCCAGATGATGACATTCGAACCCATGGATCATCGCGCGCTGATGGCAACTGAGGGCGAGCCAACGATCGGCGGTGTCTTCGCGGCCAATATTTCCGGCCCGCGCCGTTTCGTCAGCGGAGCTGCGCGCGATAGTTTGCTCGGCGTCCGTTTCGTCAACGGCAGGGGTGAGATTGTCAAGGCCGGCGGTCGTGTGATGAAGAATGTCACCGGCCTCGACCTCGTCAAGCTGATGGCGGGTTCGCACGGGACGCTCGGCCTTCTGACGGAGGTAACCTTCCGCGTGCCGCCGCGCCCGAAGACGGAAGAGACGATCGTCGTTTCAGGCTTCAACGACGCCGAGGCGGCGAGAGCTATGGCCGCCGCCATGGCACTGCCGCTCGAAATATCGGGGGCGGCGCATCTGCCGCTCTCGGTCGCCTGGTCCTTCCTTGACGGCAAGCTGCCGAGAGGGGAGGCGACGGTGCTGCGCATCGAAGGGCTTGCCAGCTCTGTTTCGGTGAGAGCCGAGAAGCTGGCTGTCGCCATGAGCCGCCTTGGTTCGGCGACGCGCCTTGCGGAGGATGACAGCCACAGGCTTTGGCGAGAAATCCGTGACGTGAAGCCCTATGCCGATGGCACGAGGCGTCCCGTCTGGCGCGTATCGGTCGCGCCCGGTACTGGCCACCAGCTCGTCGCCGCTCTTCGCCTCGAAACAGGGGTTGATGCCTATTATGATTGGCAGGGCGGTTTGGTCTGGATGCGAATGGAAGCCGAGCCGGAAGGTGACGTACTGCGCCGCTATATTCATGCTCTGGGCGGTGGACATGCGACCTTGCTGCGCGCCACGCCGGCCCACCG
Source organism: Rhizobium sp. BR 315 (assembly GCF_050577975.1). NCBI lineage: Bacteria > Pseudomonadati > Pseudomonadota > Alphaproteobacteria > Hyphomicrobiales > Rhizobiaceae > Rhizobium > Rhizobium sp. BR 315. The sequence goes on from NZ_JARWKZ010000100.1 coordinate 8,998, forward strand.
CGCGACGACACCGGCCTTCCAGCCGCAGCCCGAGGCTGTGGCGCTGCTTTCGGCGCACGTGAAGGAAAAGTTCGATCCGGCCGGGATTTTCAACCCCGGCAAGATGGCGTGACGGGGGAAGCTGCTCGATGCAAACCAATTTTACTCCCGAACAGCTTGCCGATCCGCATGTGGCCGAGTCCGAGGCGATCCTGCGCAAATGCGTGCATTGCGGCTTCTGCACAGCCACCTGTCCCACCTATGTGACGCTCGGCAACGAGCTCGACAGCCCGCGCGGCCGTATCTATCTCATCAAGGATATGTTGGAAAACGGCCGGCCCGCCGATGCCGAGGTGACGACGCATATAGACCGCTGTCTTTCCTGCCTTGCCTGCACGACGACCTGTCCTTCGGGTGTCGACTATATGCACCTGATCGATCATGCCCGCGCGCACATCGAGAATACCTACAAGCGGCCGCTGATGGACCGGTTTACGCGCAACGTGCTGGCCGCTGTGTTACCCTATCCCGGCCGTTTCCGATTGGCTCTGCAGCTGGCGCGCGTCGGCAGGCCGTTCAAGGGCCCATTGAAGCGCGTCCCGGCGATGAAGGCATTTGCCGCCATGCTCGATCTTGCGCCTCGGAGCGTGCCGGCGCCGTCCCCATTTTCCAGGCCCGGTCGGCATGAGCCGCAGGCAGAACGGCGCGGTCGCGTGGCGATCCTGACCGGTTGCGCGCAGCCGGTGCTCGATCCAGGGATCAACGAAGCGACTATCCGTCTGCTGACGCGCCTCGGAGTCGAGGTCGTGGCGCCGGAAGGGGAGGTCTGCTGCGGCTCGCTGGTACATCATATGGGGCGCGAAGAGCAGGCGCTTGCCGCCGCCCGTGCCAATGTCGACGTGTGGACGCGCGAGATCGACGCCGGCGGGCTCGATGCGATCATCATCACCGCATCCGGCTGCGGCACGACGATCAAGGATTACGGGCACATGCTCCGCCTCGATCCAGCCTATGCCGAAAAGGCGGCGAAGGTTTCCGCGCTCGCCAAGGATATAACCGAATATCTCGCCAGCCTCGATCTGCCCTCGCATATGCCGCGGGGCATCACCGTCGCCTATCATTCCGCCTGTTCCATGCAGCATGGACAGAAGATCACCATGGCGCCGAAGCTCCTCCTGAAGGCCGCCGGCTTTACGGTTCGCGACCCGGCGGAAGGGCATCTCTGCTGCGGTTCGGCCGGTACCTACAACATCATGCAGCCGGAGATCTCGGCCGAGCTGAAGGCCCGCAAGGTCAGGAATATCGAGGCGACCAAGGCGGATATCATCGCGACAGGCAATATCGGCTGCATCACGCAGATCGCCACGGGAACGGGCATCCCGATTCTGCATACCGTCGAATTGCTGGACTGGGCCTATGGCGGCGAAATGCCGGCCAAACTGAAGGGATTGGAACCGGCCGCCGCCTGAGCAGTTCCAGGAGGCCAGCATAGCTGCTTTCGAGGGCCCAGCCTCGCTCTACTGCGAGCCTTCAGGGTTGGCCGCACGATGCGTCTGCCATTCGATCTCGAACTTATCGGCGGCGATGTGCGTCATGCTGATGCGCTCCTGGCCTTCCTCGAAGAAGAGGCCGTCCACCATACCGGCAATGCCGTCGTAAAACGAGCCTTCGACGAGGCTGGCGATGCGCCGTCCGTCACGCCCGATCAAGGCAAGATCGACGACCGACATGCATTGCCGGCGACCGTTGGCAAACACGTCGATAAGCCGAGGAACGTCGCCGGCGTCATCGACCTCGTAATAGACGACGACAGGATCCTCGTTTTCCGGATGGATCCAGTCACATCGATAATAGGAAAAGCTCATGTGCCATAGTATAGCACAACCCCCCCCCAGGCCTGAACCGGTTTGGGGGATCGATTATGCCTTCAGCAGGCGCGGCTTTTAGAGCGGTTCAGTTTTTCACGGAATCTGAGAACCGCTCTTCTGTAACGGGCATTGAGTCAATCCCTTTTGAGCTTAATCCCTCGCCGAGTGCTTGCTTCTGTCCGCAGTCGACGCTGGGGCCGCTGCTGTATGGGGTCTGCTGAGGACCGGCTGGCCAATCTAAAGATGCGCAGTCATTTGAGTGCTGCGTGAGCGGTTGCGGCCTAACCCATCCATCGTCCCGGCGAAGGGACCTTGCTCAGAGGGCTGATGGCAGTGCCCCCGAAGTCTGTCTATGCTTT
>NZ_JARWKZ010000101.1:0-9416 GCF_050577975.1 Rhizobium sp. BR 315
GTCCAGGACGATTTGTTGCGTCAGGTAGCGCTGCACAGCGTGATGCTCGCATTCGTGTCGATGATCGCAACGGTGCTTTTGGCATTTCCGGCCGCATACGTGATTTCGCGCCTCTCCCGGCGTTTGTCATCGCTGATGATGGTCCTCGTGCTTATGCCGTTCTGGGTATCGATCATCGTGAGATTATTTGCCTTCACCACCATCCTCGGTACGCAAGGCATCATCAATTCCGCTGCTGGAGCGCTCGGGCTTGGCCCGTTTCCCCTGCTGTACAACACGTTCGCGACGATCGTCGGCATGGTCGCCTACCTGCTGCCATATCTAATTCTCATCCTCGTTTCGGCGATGATGTCGATCGATACCTCGCTTCTCACCGCCGCTCGAACAATGGGCGCATCTGAAAGTCGTGTCTTCCTCGACATCTATTTCCCGCAGGTCCGCCCGGCGCTGCTGGGTGGAAGCGTGCTGGTCTTCGTCCTGGGGCTTGGCTTCTTCCTGACACCGGCAATCCTCGGCGGTCCGCACAATCTGACCATCCCGATCTTCATCCAGCAGCAGGTCCAGAACTACCAGTGGGGCAAGGCAGCGGCGATGGGCATCGTCCTGCTGGCGGTCTCGATCGTTGGATATGCCGTGGCACTTAAGGTAGGGGGTAAGGGAATGCTTTCGCCGGTCCAGCAAGGCTCGCGCGGCGCTTCAGCCCGCGCCCCCCTTCGACCAACTCCGGTGACCAGTATTTGCGTCGTGGTGCTCGTCTTCGATCTCATTCTGCTGATCCTACCGCTCCTTGTCGTCATCCCGACGTCGGTCACTCCGACCACCCAGATTCAATTCCCACCGGTTGGCTTCAGTACCAAGTGGTTCATCGAGGCTCTGACGTCATCGATCTGGATCGATGCGTTCCTCAAGAGCATCAGGGTTGGCGTCATGACGGCAGTTTTCGCTTCCCTCTGCGGCCTCGCGCTCGCCAGGGTCGGGACGCGTTCAAAGTCTGCGGCGCTCAAGTCAGCCATTCAGATGGCCGCCATTATCCCTCTGATCGTTCCGGTCATTTTACTCGGTATCGGAATCTATGACGTCCAAGGTCGGCTGGGCATGCTGGGCAGCGACTTCGGACTAGTCGTCGCTCATGCCGTACTTTGCTTGCCACTTGTGTTCCTCGTGCTGGCCAATGCACTTGCTGCCGTCGATATCTCGATCGAGCAAGCGGCCTGGTCGATGGGTGCGAGCAGTACCAGGGCCTTCTGGGATATGGTCGTGCCGCTCGCCATGCCGGCGCTCGTTGGCGCGTTCCTCATCTCCTTCGTGACGTCTTGGGACGAGGCTGTGCTGGCGATGTTCCAGACGGAACTCGATAAAACACTGCCAGTCACGATCTATTCCTTCCTTCGAAGCGGCATCACTCCGGCGGTCTCAGCTGTCGCGACAATCATCATCGCACCGGTCTTGATCGGCACAATCATCGTCGCCGCAAAATCTTTCACTACAAGTCGAAGTGCTACAAAAGTGAGATCCTAGCTCATGGCAACCGAACGTTTTCCAAGCGGCTCCGCGTCAATCGTGGGAGCCTTTGAGTCCCCGCGTCGAAAGGCGCCTGGCGTCCATCCCTACCAAATCCACTCTGAGGTGATCGCCGGGGCGCTTGCCGATGCCGGTCTGACGATTGCTGACGTCGACGGTTTCGCTACGGCAGCCTCGTTTCCCTCCGAAGCGGGCTGGCAGCTGAATGCCGTCGAGATCGCCGAATACGTGGGTATCAACCCCTCTTGGGTGTGCAGCACCGATATCGGAGGAGCCGCAGCTCTGAGCCATGTCGGCAACGCCGTCGCGGCGATCAAGGCCGGTCTCTGCAACACAGTCGTCGTTTCATACGCCTCATCCGGCCGCTCATGGCCTCTGAGCGCAAGCGACTTCAATACCGGGCAGACCGGACCGGGCGAGTTCGAGGTACCGTACGGAGTTTCGACAATTTCCGCTTATGCGTTGGCCGCGACGCGATACATGCACCAGTACGGACTCAAGTCGGAACACCTCGCCGAAATCGCCGTTCAAGCGCGCCGGTACGCACATTTGAATCCGGAGGCGATGTACCGCGATCTTATCACGATCGATGACGTCCTCTCCTCTCCGATGATCTCGTCGCCGCTTCACAAACTCGATTGTTGCGTCGTCAGCGACTCGGGCGGTGCAATCGTCGTCACGTCTAAGGACCGTGCACGCGACACGCGCCGAGGCGGGCCTTCTGTGTTGGGCTTCGGAGAAGCGATCAGCCACGGCCAGATGAACCAGATGTGCGACATGACCACCACTGTCGCTGAACATTCGGGCCGGCGGGCGTTCCAGACCGCTGGATTAACACCCGAAGAAATCCATGTTGCGCAGATCTACGATTCTTTCACGATCACGGTCGCTCTCACGCTCGAGGCCCTCGGCTTTGTTCCCAAGGGTGAAGTGGGCAACTTTATCTCCGAAGGTGGGATCGCGCCTGGCGGACGGCTCCCAATCAATACGGATGGTGGGGGCCTTTCATCGAACCACGCGGGAAGACGCGGCATGTTTGCGACAATCGAGGCAGTACGCCAGCTCCGAGGCGAAAGCCCCGGCCTTCAACTTGCTTCCCCAGATCTGTGCCTCATCAACGGTACCGGCGGCTGGCTTTCAGCCACGGCCACTCTCATTCTTGGAGGCAAACAATGATTGAAATGACCTCTGTCCATCCTGTCCACAATGCTCTCTCAAAGCATTGGTTCGAGGCGGCTAGCAGGGATGTCCTGCTCATTCAAAGGGATCCGCTTACCGGCGCGGCACAGATGTACCCTCGCGCCCGCGTGGCGGGCTTTCCAGAGCGAGAGCCGGAGTGGGCCGAAGCCACGGGCCGCGGCACTCTCTATTCCTTCACCGTCGTCGAGCGATCAATCCACAAGGAATTTGCGGCGATAACGCCGTTCGTTATCGCGATTGTCGATCTGGAAGAGGGTGCCCGTATCACAAGCTGGGTCGTCGATACACCGATCGAAAGAATCCAGTGCGATATGGCCCTCAAGGTCGTGTTCCGTGAAATTCATCCCGGCGTAAAAATGCCCTGCTTCGTGGAGGGCTGACGAATGGAAACCGTGTTCAACGACATCCAAGAAGGCGCGGAATACGAGTCCGCCGGCCGGACCATAACGGAAGCTGACATCGTGAATTTCGCCGGCTTGAGCGGGGACTTCAACCCGCTCCACATGGATGAAGAATGGGTTCGCGAAAATACCAAATACCCTTCCCGCATCGCGCACGGACTACTCGTTCATTCGATCGGCGAGGGCCTGAACTGCACAGAGCTTTCGGCGTGGAAAATTCTCGGCTTCCTGGAAACACAACGGCGGATGCTTCTTCCGGTGCTACCGGGCGACCGGATTTGCCAGCGTTACGTCGTGAAATCGAAACGCCCAAGCTCGAAGGACCCGTCGCGCGGTGTGGTCGAAGTGGAGGTCGCGATCCGCAACCAACGGGGCGAGATCGTGCAGGACGGATACAACAGATATCTTATCGGAGGTGGAGGCTGATGCGTGGCTTAAAGGACAAAGTCGTGGTCGTAACGGGCGGCGCGCAAGGGATCGGTAAAGCGACCGCTATCCGCCTGGCCGAGGAAGGTGCGATCTTGGTGATTGCGGACCGTAACCTTGATGGCGCAGCAGCGACGACCAGGGAAATCGACGCATCCGGCGCCCGTGCGTTGGCCGTCTCGCTCGATGTTTCGGATCGCGAAAGCTGGGCCCAAGCCGCGATCAAGATCAAGGAAACCTTTGACGGAGCAGACGGCCTTGTGAACAACGCCGGCMTGACACGTGACAAGTCCTTGCTAAAGATGGGCGAGGACGATTGGGATGTGGTCCTGAACGTCAACCTGAAAGGGGCGTGGCTCGGGTGCCAGGCCATCGTGCCCTTGATGGTTGGTCGCGGTGGCTCGATTGTAAACCTGTCGTCCGAAGCTCGGTGGGGCGCGTTTGGCCAGTCGAACTATTCGTCGGCGAAGTCGGGTCTGGTCGGCCTGACGCGGACCGTTGCAATCGAGCAAGCACGTAACGGTATTCGGGTAAATGCTGTCGCTCCGGGAACAACTACAACCCCGATGGTTGAAGCTGTTCCGGAGCAAATCCGCCAAGGATGGCTTGAGAGCATCCCCCTGCGGCGCGAGGCCAGTCCGGCGGAAATCGCCTCGGCGATTGTTTTCCTTCTCTCCGACGACGCTAGCTACGTGACAGGCCAGGTACTGGGCGTGAACGGCGGCTCTGCTCTTTGAATTGAAATGCATCCCAATGCGACCATCAACCTCAACGGTCTGATGGTCGCATTGGGAATTTGGATCGGGTTGTTTCACGTCGCCGCAGATGGACGCTTTCGCGGTTATATTGATGTAGCGCACGAGAGGGCGGGTTTAGAATAGTTTCAATCGCACCAGATATATCCGAGGAATTCTTGCTGCACATGAACTCATGCACAGCACGGTGATGCTCCATGGCCTGGTTCGGCAAACCTGAATAGCCGGGGCCGGACAGATGCTCCTCGATATCGACGTCAACGTACCACATTTCATGACCCGCCGCCTTCACGATCGCTTGTATCGCCTCGTGCCATGTGTGGGCGATTGGACCGGTAGAGTGTAGGATCTGCCGGTATGCCCTGCCTCTAGGGACCGTCGCCGCCGTGTCTGCTATGTCGCGGGTATCGACAAACGCAGTTGGCCAACCCTTAGTAGGCACCCCAACCTCGCCCTCGTCGCGTAACTTCGGAAGGAAGTACTCGGGGGCGGAGAAGTTCTGTATAAACCAATGGGGCGCAAAATCGTCCACTCGAATCTCGAGGTTTCGATCAGCCGCTCGACGCGCCGTTCGTCGAGATTTTCATTCCGAGTTTCAGCCGCGATGCCTGACAAAAGCACGATGCGCCGGACCGATTTTGCGTCGTCCAGAAAGCTTGCCACCGTGGCTTCAACGTCCACAGCACCATAGGCGTTCGGTTTGACAAGGTAGACGCAGACAACGTTCGCAAGAACTGCTTTCCAGGTTTCAGGAACATTCCAATCGAACGCCCGTCCGCCGGAACCATGGGGTCGCCTAGACGCGCCGATTACGTCTACTGCCGACCTTGCTTGGAGACATTCCGTAACTTTACGACCGGTTTGACCGGTGGCTCCCAGAACTAAAACCTTCGTCATCGAGGTGTCCGTTCAGGTCGTGGTCAATAGGTGTGGCTGGAACATGTAAGTTCCAGCCACAACCGTCTACTAGCTTTTCACCTTCTCGCTGCGTGAATCGTACCAAGCGCCGAGTTGGACCTCGATTGGGTAGCGTTTCATCGCGACCTCCACCTCCCATTTGCCACTTGCCAGCCATTCCTTGGTCACGCCCTCGTTGGACGAGACATATCCAAGACCAAGCGAAGCCTTGACGCGGTGTCCGTACGCTCCCGACATAATCGACCCTACAATGATGCCGTCACGAATAAGCGGCTCGTAGTGAAACAACATCGGGTGTGTGCCCCCGCTCTCATTAGAGACTTTCACCTGCACAAGCCGCCTTTTCAAAGTGCCCTCGGCCTTCTGGCGTACCAAAACGTCTCGGCCGATAAACCCGCCTGGCTTATCCAGCGCAACGGTGAAAGCAACGCCCCCCTGGAACGGCGTATCCTCCTCACCGATATCGTGGCCCCAATGGCGATACCCTTTCTCCATTCGCATCGAATTGAGTGCGAAGAACCCAGCGTTCTTAAGCCCAAAATCTTGTCCGGCTTCCATCAGAACATCATAGACATGGGCCGCCATTTCGCTCGGGATGTAGAGTTCGAAGCCCAATTCGCCGACGAACGTCAGCCGGCTGGCACGGACGCGCGCGTAGCCAAGATCGACCTCGCGGCTCGTGCCAAACGGGAAGAACTCGTTCGAGAAATCATCGGAGGAGACACTCGCGAGCAGGTCGCGGGACTTCGGTCCCCACAGCGCGAGCATCGCAAGCCCCGAGGTAACGTCTGTAATGTATACTTGGGCGCCTACAGGCACGCGTCGCTTGAACCAAGCAATATCGCGTCGCTGAGAAACAGCCACCGTGACGACCAGATAGGACTGTTCCGCCAGTCGGGTGATCGTTACGTCGGCCTCGATACCGCCGTTCTCATTCAGCCACTGAGTGTAAACAACCTTCCCAATCGGCACATCACACTCAGCCGCGCTGATCCAGTTCAGGGACTTTAAAGCGTCAGGGCCTTCGACTATATATTTGACAAAGCAGCTATGGTCGAAGAGTGAGACATTCTCGGCTGTGTTGGCGCACTCAGCCGCGACATTGTCGAACCAGCTCGGCTTTGAATACGAATATTCGATGTTGGCAAGCTCGTCCTCTGTGCCATAGAAGCCAGGGCGTTCCCATCCTGCGAGTTCGGTCATGAACGCACCTGATGCCAACAGGCGGTCGTGGAACGGCGAGCGGCGAACGCCTCGCGCGGTTTCGAATTGCTTCCCCGGCCAATGCATGTCGAACAGCGTGCCGATGGTCTCGACGGAGCGGTCGGCAAGATACTTCTTGTTTCGCTGAAACGATTGCGTTCGGCGAACGTCGACATCCAGCAGTTCGACCGGCGGACGACCTTCAGCGATCCATGATGCCATTGCCTTCCCGACACCACCTGATGAAAGGATCCCGATGGAATTGAAGCCGGTCGCGGCGAAAAGGCCGTCGATTTCCGATGTCTCACCAAGATGGTAGCGATTGTCCGGAGTGAAACTTTCGGGACCGTTGAAGAAGAGCTGGATGCCAGTCTCCTGCAGGACAGGAACGCGCTCCATGGCCATCTCAAGGTATGGACTGATGTGCTCCAAGTCCTCGGGGATCGTATCGAAGCAAAAGCTCTCGGATATGCCGTTCTGACCCCACGGTTTCGCTCCGGGTTCAAAGAAGCCAATTAGCAGCTTGCCGGCATCTTCCTTGTAATAAGCCCACTCATCGGCTGTGAACATAACCGGAAGATTGCGCGGCAGCTCTGGGATAGCCTCGGTCACCACATAGAAGTGTTCTGCGGCATGCAAGGGAATGGTCACGCCGATTTGAGCTGCGAGGTCACGGGACCACATCCCACCTGCGATGACCACTTTCTTGGCAGAAATCCGCCCCTGCTCGGTCATTGCGCCGACAGCCTTGCCGCTCTCGGTGAGGATTTGTGTAACCTTAATATTCTCGAGGATCTTGGCGCCGCCCTGGCGAGCTCCCTTTACGTAGGCCATCGTCACGTCGGCAGGATTAACCTGGCCGTCATTGGGGAACCAGAAACCACCCACGAGCCCTTCAGTGCTGATCGGAGACCAACGCTCCTTGATCTGATCAACGGTCATGGCCTCGACGGGCAGGCCGAAATTTCTCCCCATCGACGCACCACGTGCCAATTCCTCATAGCGAGCCTGCGTCTTCGCAAGGCGCAAAGAACCGTTCTGCTTGAAACCGGTCGCCTGCCCAGTCTCTTCCTCGAGCCGCCCAAAGAGCTCTCCGGTATATTGCGCAAGTTCCGTCATACGCTGCGTTGCACGGAGCTGCGTCACAAGACCGGCGGCGTGCCAAGTCGTTCCACTCGTGAGCTGTCGACGCTCACAAAGAACAACGTCCTTGATGCCGAGCTTCGTCAGATGATAGGCAATCGAGCAGCCCGCGATACCGCCGCCGATGATGACGACATCGGCCTGTGATGGAATATCCATTCCTGTGTCCTTTAGATTTGGAGCCTGCCCTGCCCTCGTAGCTCCTGCTGGCGGACATGGTTCTATCCGGCGATCAGAGGCATTGATGGCAGATCTTAATCTCGCCGGCTCGCCCGCATTCGGGATCGGTCCGTCTGAAAAGGATTCATATCATATCAGGGCTGAAACTCTACAGAAATCATGCCGAGTTTATAAAAATCTCTCGGCACCCACCTTCCGGCAAGGGACGAAGGTTCATCGCCGGCAATCGCTTTAGAAAGTCGGGGGGGTGTTCACCCAGATCAGTTTACAAGCCTTCGAGCCAACAGAGCGCCAGGAGTGCGCGCGGTGACTTTCGAAATACATGGCATCGCCTGGGTTCAAGGTAGCGAGACCTAGCCCATCCACTTCGATCTCAAAGCTACCCTCTAACACCCGGATGAACTCCTCGCCTTCATGCCGGTAGAAACCCTCACTTCCGGCACCCGGTTCAAGCGTCCACTCCTGACAGTCCATCATCCGCGGACCAGAAGCTAACTCTCTGATCTGAATGCCCTTGCCGAGTGAAGGAAGCTGTCGCCCCTCCCCGCTCCTTATGACGGCTTTCGGTGTTTCCTCTGGGCTGGCAGTGAGCTGCGTCACGGTAACGCCCAATGTTTCGGCTATAGCGCGCAACAGCGGGACACTGGCGCCTCGAGACGTGCGCTCAAGTGTGCTTATCACCGACGAGGACACGGCCAACACCTTCGCAAGCGCCGTTATCGTCAGACCCTTTTCGCGACGCAGCCGCCGGATCTCATACCCGAGCCTCGGAGGCGGAAGGTTTTCGCTTCCTGTTTCCTGGGAGACCAGATCCGTTCCGTCCAGTGAAGATTTGATCGCTGCAAGATTCAGGCCTTGGACGGATCTCAAGCGAACGATCTGATGTACGCGGGCGAAGTCATCCTCGGAGTACATCCGGTAGCCACTGGCCGTCCGTGTTGGAACGATGAGCCCATGTTGCTCCCAAAGCCGAAGCGTCGCCGGCGGCACACCGGTCGCAGCAGACAACTCTGAAACCTTATACTGTTTGCTCATGGCTTTCCTTGCTCGAAATCTCACAGTTGAGTGCTACGAGACTGCTCCGCAAACTGCAACCACGCGATTTGCCAAAGGCACACAGTCGGCGGCTCGATTGAAGGATTTCAGCACGGATTCACATGTTCGGATAGACCGGGCCTTCGCCGCCCTGCGGCGGCACCCAGTTGATGTTCTGGTTCGGGTCCTTGATGTCGCAGGTCTTGCAATGCACGCAGTTCTGCGCGTTGATCACGAACACGTCCTTGCCGTCCTTCTCCACCCATTCGTAGACACCAGCCGGACAGTAGCGCGTCGACGGGCCGGCATAGATGTCGTGCTCGGAGCGCTTCTGCAGGCTCATGTCCTTGACCTGCAGATGCACCGGCTGATCCTCCTCGTGGTTGGTGTTCGACAGGAACACCGAGGACAGACGATCGAAGGTCAACACGCCATCGGGTTTCGGGTAATCGATCTTCGTGTGCTTTGCTGCCGGCTCGAGGCTCTGCGCATCGCTCTTGCCGTGCTTCAGCGTGCCGAACAGCGACAGACCGAACAACTGGTTGGTCCACATGTCGAGACCGCCGAGTGCCACGCCGATCGCCGTGCCAAACTTCGACCACAGCGGCTTGACGTTCCTGACCCGCTTCAGGTC
>NZ_JARWKZ010000102.1:0-8850 GCF_050577975.1 Rhizobium sp. BR 315
TGTCGACAAATTTGCGCACTGCATCGGCACGGTTGGCGATTTCGCCGTAATAGCGAACCTCGCCTTTGCGGCCTGCTTCCGCCAGACCGATCGCGATTTTTTCCTTACTCACATCCAAACCAACGTAAAGTGCGATATCATCGACCACGGCTCGTCTCCTATGTTTGAGGCTCTGGCTCTGCAGCTAACCCTCGTTCTGAACATAATGCGAGACGAGCCACCCTGCCGGCCAAGGACATGGGGTCTCATGGCTTCCGAAAGGAGGCGGTGATGAGTGATTTGTTTTTGCCGCGCTCGCCGCAGAAGGCCCCAAACCTGATCGTATCATGATCGATGCGACGCATCTGAAGACATATAAGGCGGCAGCAAGCTTGCTAAAAAAGGGGCTGTTCCCCGTCGTGCCTGGCGAATCAAAGGCGGACCGAATTCCAAGCTTCATACCGTTTGCGACGGTAAGGGGCGTCCGATCATGATGCTACTCAGCGAAGGGAAGATGAGCGACCATATGGCTCTCCAGATGATCTTTCTCTCTTGCTCCCTATCGGTTCACCGGTTGAGATCTTCATCGGGAAGTGGGTGAAAGAATGGATCGGCGGGGGGCTTACGCAGACGTTCGGTTGCCGAGGACAAATTTGTAGCGTTCCGGTCGAATGAAGAACTCTGACCTTTCGGCGCAGGTACCGTTATCGAAATATGACGTTCGTTCGAGCACCAGTAAGACCGCATTTGCCGCCGCTCCTGTCAGCGACGTAATCCGAGGCGAGACAGCGCGCGCGCCGATCGCAATTTCGGCGGAGGTAATGTTGGTACCGGCTCTGTCTTTGAGAAGCGCATAAGTCGGCTGTTGTTCAGCGATCTCTCGCCCAAGGTCCGACATGAAGGCCGGCAGGAGACTTCTGCCCAAGGCAATAGGGTCGTCGCCCACCATGTGAAGCCGCTCAAGAAGCGCGCATTTTTGTCCGAATAGCTGGACAAAAGCCTGCGGCGTTTCAATGGCGGTCAGATCGACAATCTGCATCGTGGCATCGAAGCCCTGGACTTTCAGCGACTCATGAAAGCTACGCAGCGTATCGATCTGGTGGCGCACCTGCTTGCCGGCGACGAAAGTACCTTTGCCTTTCCGGCGTTCGATCAACTCGTCCTTATCGAGCTGTTCGAGCGCCAGCCGGACGGTGACGCGGCTGACATTGAAGCGGGCCATGATCTGCGCTTCCGAGGGGAGTCGCCCGGAAGGCTCGTACGTCCCTTCGGCAATCTCGACACGAAGGCGATCGGCGATCTGGAGATACATCGCCACCGGGTTGTTCCGTATCAGGTTCATTATTTTCCATCGGGGTTAAAAAGACCACGGACTCTCTGAGCTTTAGAATAGCGTTCCCTCTTGCTGCCGGACAAGGAGAACTCCTCACGTTGATAACATGTATTATAATGTATTAGAAATTGGACAATTCCAATCCGAGATCGTTCGAAGACAACATGACATCTCTACTTGCACCACGGCAGCTTTCTTCAGGTGCCGCCTTCTCAGTGGATGGCATGGCTTTCGCCTATCTTGAAAACAGGCGCCGCATATTCGAACATTTCTCACTGGAAGCCCGTCCGGGAGAATTCGTGGCGATCCTCGGTCCGTCCGGTTGTGGCAAGTCAACGCTCCTTAATCTTCTCTCCGGCTTCCTGCGCCCGCAAGCGGGGTATATCACTATAGACGGCGTGCCTGTTGCGCCGGAACATCCGGCTCTTGGATATGTATTTCAGTCGCCAAACCTCTTCCCTTGGCTGAATGTCTTGGAAAACGTCCGCTTTGGCCTGCGCATGAATCGCCGTGGATCTCCGCAGGAGCAGCGAGCCATCGCGCTGCATTTTCTGCGGCTTGTCGGCCTGGAACAACAAGCGGAGGAGCCGCCTCACCGGTTGTCGGGCGGGCAGCGTCAACGGGTTGCGCTTGCGCGCTCACTGGCGCTCGAGCCACGTCTTCTGCTCATGGACGAACCATTTGCAGCACTCGACGCCATGACGCGCACGGCCCTTAATGACGAATTGCTTCGTATCTGGTCGGATTTGGGACAGACCGTCCTGTTCATCACTCATGACATCGACGAGGCGATCTATCTCGCTGACCGGGTTCTTGTCCTTGGGCTGCCGCCGGTGGGCATCACGGCGGAAGTGGCGATCGATTTTCCCCGTCCTCGCGATCAGCGAGGCACGCGCGCCAATCCATTGTTCGCGCAAATGCGCGAACGGCTCTCGGAGGAAATCGCAAAGGTCATGACCAGCAATCAACGCGTTACCTGAAGGGGACTATCGGATGAAACGCATTCTACCTGCAGTTCTTCTCGCACTTGCGGCGGCTTTGCCGGCCCATGCCGAGGATACGCAGCCGCTTCGCATTGGTTGGGTCCAGGCTATGGCGAATGCGCCTGCCTTGATTGCCGAGGAGAAAGGCTACTTTCGGGAAGAGGGGTTGAACGTCGACCTAAAGGGTTTCGGCGATGGTCCGGTCATCCAGCAGGCGGTGGCCGCGGGCGAAATCGATGTGGCCTATATCGGCGCCCCGCCGGTCTATCAATGGGCGGCACGCGGTCTCGATGCGAAAATCATCGCCAAGGTCAATTATGGTCAGGCTGCCGTGATCGCAAAGGCGGACGGCCCCATCCACCTGCTTTCCGATCTTAAAGGCAAGAGGCTTGCCGGCGTCAACAGGGGCAGCGGCATGGACGTGCTGCTACGTGGCTTCGTCCTGAAAGAAGCCGCCGGCCTCAGCCCGGACACGGACCTTGCGCTGTCGCAGATGCCCGTGGGCAACATGAATGCCGCCCTTGATACCGGCGTCGTCGACGCGGCCTTTTCGTGGGAACCTTTCATCAGCCAATCTGTGCTCCGCGGAACGGGCCGCGTCGTGTTCGACGTAAACAACGCCCTGCCTGGCTATCCGTGGTATGTCGTAGCAGCACCTGCCAAGACGCTGAAGGAACGCCCGGACGATCTCGTGAAATTGTTGCGAGCGAATTCGAAGGCGATTGCCTTTCTACAAGAGCATCCCGCAGAAGCCAACCGGATCATCGCCCGGAGCCTCAAGCTGGAACCCTTGAAGGCCGTGGACGGAAGCGTTGTTCCGCCAGAAGCGATCGTTGCAGAAGCAAGGAAACGCCTTGGCTGGTCGGGGAAAATCGAGCCGTCTGACCGTGCTTTCATCCAGCGCCTCATCGACTACTCCGTCGCCCTCGGCTTTCTCGACAAGCGGCTGAATGTCGACGAGATCATTGATGACAGCTTCGCCGCAAAGGCGACCGCGCAATGATGAGATCCGATCGATGAAGAAGTTGGCAGCGCGGCAGTGCTTTCCGCAACCGTCCTGGCGCTGGGCAGCGCTTCCATTCCTGCTTGTCGTGTGGTGCCTCGCGGCAAGCAGGGTTCCGTCCTATGTGCTGCCGCAGCCGTGGGATGTGGCGGCCGAAGGGTTTCGCTGGCTCCGGTCGGGTGAGTTGGGCCACCAGGTAGTGGCGAGCTTGTTGAGAGAATTCGGCGGCTTCGGCGCAGCCGTCGTGGCAGCGGTGCTCATCGGCGTATCCGCCGGACTTTGGCGGCCCTTCCGTGAATTCGTCCAGCCTCTCCTCGCCCTCTTCATGGCTATCCCTCCGATCGCCTGGGCGCCGCTGTCGCTGATCTTCTTCGGCCTTGGATATCTCTCCATCGCCGTCGTGATATTCATCGCGTCTGCCTTTCCAATGGCCGTGACGATTCAGGAAGGCGTGCTTTCCATCAGCGATGGGGAGGTGCGCGCGGCACGTATTCTGGGTGCAAGGCGACTGCAATTGCTGGCCCATGTATATCTTCCGGCCTCTCTCCCTTTCCTGATTGCTGCATTGCGCATCGGCTTTGCCCAGGCATGGCGCGCGCTGGTGGCAGCGGAAATGATCGGCGCCTCGCAAGGTATCGGCTGGATGGTCGCCATGGGAGGGCAGCTCGGCAATTCGGCGCAGGTGCTTCTCGGCATCGCGATCATAGGACTTACCGCGTGGCTGATGGAGAGCCTCGTATTTCGACGGATAGAGCGCCGCTACGAAGGCTGGCGCGGACAATAACGGACCTTTCCCATGACCGAGATTTTGCCACATGAGATATCCCAAGCCACCGCTCATTCTCCGGTGGGCCTTGCTGATCACTTCGATACTCTACCCTTTCTCGGCCGTCTGATCTGTCAGAGGCAGACGCTGACCGCGGGCGAGTGGACCGAATTGGAGCTCGTTTATGAGGTCGGCGCTGTCGGTCTCGCAGACGGCGCGTGGCTGAAGCTCGCCTTCAAGTTCTATTCCGACTGGGCGCTGTTCCAGACAACGGACCCGACGGGTGCCAATTATGTTTCCGCCGAATACCATGCCGGCCCTCTGGTTTTGGGGCAAAGCCCGAGCACGGTTCAAGCACTGAAGGTGCGTTTCGATCAGAAGGGACACGAACGTCCTTTCCAGAAGGCTGTCATCATCGACGTCGTCGACGGCTATCTCAATCCCGGCGACAGGATCGTCATCCGGCTGGGCGATCGGCGGCAGGGCGGCGCCGGCACCCGTGTGCAGACCTTCGTGGAGAAGGCGTTCCGTTTCCGGCTATTCATCGATCCGCTGGGTAGCTCGAAATTTGCGGAAGTGCCTGGCGACTGCAAGCTGGAAATCTTGGCTGGTCAGCCGCATGCCGTTCAGGTCATCGCGCCGCGGCTGATCGGCCTCGGTCAACCCTTCGATGCGATCGTCCGCGTCGACGACATATGGGGAAATACCTGCCACGATCGCAACTTTCAGGGTGCGCTTGTCATCACTGCCCCGGATGGGGGGCAACGGACAGAGCTGGTGGAATTCGCAGCGGAAGGCTGGACGTTCGCACGGATTTCCGGCCTTTCCTTCGCGGAAGCTGGCGAGTGGAAACTGGAAGCGCGGCTGAACGGGGCCTCCTCCGTTGCTCCGGCTGTCGCCTATGTGCAGAGCGAAGAGGGCGCCTTGCGTCCTCTCTATGCGGATCTGCACGTCCATTCCGACGATACCGTCGGCACGAATGACGCGACTTACAATCTCACCTACGGACGCGACATCGCTGGGCTTGATGTTGTGGGTTACACCGTCAACGACTTCAATATCACCGAGGCGAATTGGGACGAGGCCGTTGGGACCATCCACGATCTCAACGAGCCCGGTCGCTTCGTCTGCTATCCAGGCACCGAATGGTGCGGCAACTCCGCTGCCGGCGGCGACCGCAACGTCGTCTTCCTGCGCGATGGCAAGCCCCGGTTTCCCTTCGACGAGAACGGGAGGTCCCTTCGCTCTTTCGAATGGAATGAGACGACGGCTGGAGCGATCCGCCCTGGTATCTGGCCGGTGGACCGGCTCTATGCAGCGTATGAGGACGATCCAGAAGGTCATTTGCTGATCCCGCATGTCGGCGGCAGGCGCTGCATTCTGGACTGGAATCATCCGGAGCTGGAGCGCCTCATTGAGGTCGGTTCCTCCTGGGGTCAATTCCATTGGCTCTACACCGAAGCTCTAGCTCGCGGATACAGGGTTGGGGCTTCCGCGGCCAGCGACGAACACCAAGGCCGTTGCGGTGGCGGTGCGCCGGCGACTGGGACTTTTGGCTCACGCGGCGGGCTTACCGGCGTCATCACTGACCGTTTCGACCGCTCCGGCGTTGGCAAGGCGCTTCGGGCGAGACGTACTTTTGCGACGACGGGCGAACGTAGTTTCGCCGTTCTATCGCAAGGCACGCATTTCATGGGCGAGGTGTTCAATGCCGCGTCCGAAGAGCCGCTCTCTTACCGTTTGCTTGGCCACGCCGGCTGGGAGGAGGTTCAGCTCTTTGATGGCGACCGCATCGTATGGCATCGCGATCTTCACGCTGAGGCTGGATTTAGCGAACGGAGCGTGCGAATCCGCTTTGGCGGCGCACGGATCAAGGATCGCTATCGGGCGGCCTATTGGAGTGGGGAGGTGGCTGTCACCGGGGCCGCGCTCCTGGATGCACATGGGGTCGGCTTCGACCATCCGGAACAAAGCGTATGGCGTACGGGCCTCGGCACTCTGGGTTTCCGAACGGCAACGCATGGAGATATCGATGGTATCGAATTGAAGCTCTCGGACCTTCGTGACGCGCGCATCGCCGTTGCTGCCAAGCTCCACGGCTATAGCAAGATCGGGGATCCGCTGCAGCCGCCGCCACATGCCCATGCTCCGGAAGTGTTATTGGAGGCAAGCGGAAGCGAGTTGATCGCAAAGGGCTCTATCTCGATCGATCTTGCCGGTGTCGAGCTACGTCTCCTGTTGGAGCGCGTCACCGATTACCATCTCCCACGCGATCTCTCGGGCGAGATACCGTTTTCGGGACTTGGATTGAAAGATGGGCGCGAACACCCGCTTTTCCTTACCGCACGTCAGCGGGATCAATCCCGTATCTGGACGTCGCCGTTATTCGTGACCGCCCAGTAGCTGGAGCTGCCAAGTCCAATCAGCGCTTATGGAATAATGCCGGAAGCGAAGGACTTTGCGACTGTACAAAGCCGCAAGGCTTGATGGGATGCAACACAGGTGCACGACCTGATTATTGAGTCACATCGCCTCTAGTGTTGGGGAGGATCGAGCCCATCTTCACAATTCAACGAACGCCCCGACCTGTGACTATAATGGTTGGGGCATTCCGTGACAGATTGGTGACTGCAAACATAGGTCGCCGGTTCTGTTCCAATCAAGAGAAAGGGACGGAAAACCCGTGAGCATTCATTGCTTGTTTCAGGATTTAGTTGGGCAGGTTCGCCGGTATGTGCATTAAAACGCCGGCCCTTTTGGCCGCAGTCCGAAGCCGTTTGTCTCTGGTCCACAAGGCTGCCCGCTGATCAAGGAGGGCCGATGCCAGCAAGTGGGCGTCCGTGTAGCCAATACCCATGCTGAAAATACCGTGGCGATCGATCATTGTCATGACGTCGTCGTGGGTTGCAACAACAGCTGAACGCTGAGCCGTCAAAAAAGATATCACGCTGCTGCGATCTCGAAGACTGCCGAGCGCAAGCTCGCCGATCACGGCTGGATGGCAAAGTAGGCGATCGTCTTCGATAATCTTGCGCAGCTCTGAATCGGCTTTACGGAAGTGATCTATCCAGATCGAGGTATCCGCCAATATCACTTGGCCGCCGAGCTCCGGCGGCGTGGAGCTGCCTCGGCATCGGGCATGGTGCCTCCGAGCGCAATGAGACGTTTCCCCGATTCTACGCGAACAAGCGTCTCCAGTGCCTGGCGGACGAGCGCTGCGGTTTCCTTAGTGCCGGTTAAAGACCGAGCCTTTTCCATAAGTGCGTCGTCGAGATTGATGGTCGATCGCATGGTGTCACTTCCTCTATCAATGTGTGCAAATTAGCACCATTTGGTGACAAAATCTATGCCTCACTGCCACTCTCATACATTCGGTAGTCCCATAACTGAAGCTTCTGAGCGAAGTGCTTGCCCGATACTGGCACTAAGCTTGTTGCGCGATCAGAGGCGAACGAAGCGAACCTTTCCCGGCGCTCACGAGGCGCCGTGATTTTATCGGGGGCGTCCAGCTGCAAAAGTATCCTTCATGCCATTCTTACGAATTCGCGACCCGACCTCTGGAACATAGATGTTCGGCGCCGCCGGGATAACTCGCCGATCCGGGACTCTACTCAAGGTGTTGTTTTTTCGCTTTTCGACCGGAAGCAGGTTCGGCTTTTCTTAACCATATTGCTGTTTCTTAGGACCATCGAAGCGGCGAGTTAACCTTAACGGATTGGGTTAACAGGCATGATGCTGAATGCCGTTACCGGTTTTAGGTCCGGAATGTCCCTTGATTTAACCACTGCCAAAAGGGGCAAATATTATGACGAGCATTCTTACCAATAACGCTGCAATGGCTGCCCTCCAGACGCTGCGTGGCATCAGCAGCAACCTGCAGCAGACGCAGAGCCACGTATCGTCGGGCCTGCGCATCTCCAAGGCTTCCGACAACGCCGCTTACTGGTCGATCGCCACCAGCATGAAGTCCGACAATAGCGCCATCGGCGCTGTTTCCGACGCTCTCGGCCTCGGTGCCGCCAAGGTTGACACGGCGACCACYGCCGCTACCAGCGCCATCGACATCGTCGGCCAGATCAAGAACAAGCTTGCGACCGCCATGGAACCGTCGGTCGACAAGAAGTCCGTCCAGGAAGAAATCACCCAGCTGCAGCAGCAGCTGCAGAGCGTTGCCCAGTCGGCTTCGTTCAACGGCGAAAACTGGGTCATGGCTCAGAACGGTGGCTCGGCTTCGGTCGTYTCCTCCTTCATCCGCGGCACCAACGGCACGGTTTCGATCAGCTCGACCTCCTACAAGTTCGACTCCAGCTCGGTCGGCAACGTTCTGTTCGGCACGACCGCAGCCGGCGCGCTCGACACGGCTTCCGGTATCCTTGGCACCAAGAACACCACCGTCAACGCTTCGGTCTTCAGCCTGGACATCAGCAAGATGACCACCGGTCAGATCTCCAGCGCCCTGAACATGGTTCAGACCGCTCTGAACTCGATGATCAGCATGAACTCGAAGCTCGGTTCGATCTCCAGCCGTATCAGCCTGCAGACGAGCTTCGCTTCGTCGCTGTCCGACTCGATCCAGTCGGGCGTCGGCAAGCTGGTTGACGCCAACATGGAACAGGAATCGAGCAAGCTGTCGGCTCTGCAGACGCAGCAGCAGCTCGCCGTCCAGTCGCTCTCGATCGCCAACTCCTCGAGCCAGTCGATCCTGTCGCTGTTCCGCGGCTAATAGCAAGCGTCGGCGTCCAACGCCGGCTGAAATACGCAATGACGACTTCACCGCGCCCTCCCT
>NZ_JARWKZ010000103.1:0-8747 GCF_050577975.1 Rhizobium sp. BR 315
AACATTATGTGGCGGAAGATGCCAGATTTGGCAGTCCCCGGCTGGCGCCATGACGGCTCCGCCACAAAATCTCACCCGATGCATAAAAAGGGGTCGAGGCCGCCATCGCGCACCAGGGCCATCARCGAKGCMGCGCCTTTGCGGAARTCGACSGGYTGRCACGACACATAGACCACGACACCCGAAGCGATCATGCTTGCCGTACCGCCCTGACGATGCCGCTCAGCAGCGCCGGATCGATCGAAGCGCTGACGCGAAGTGTCGTGTCGCCCACCTGGATCTCGACAGTGTCCGTCCGCACCGCCTCGAAACGAGTAAAGGCCTCATCGTTTTCGGTTGCTCTCAACCGCTGAACCGAACCAGATGCAAGGGCTACGCGCCGCCATCCAAAGAGCTGCGATGGGTCCATTCCATGGGCACGCGCGACCGCAGAGACATTTGCGCCCGGAGCCAACGCTTGCTCCAGGATCAGAGCTTTCGCCTCATCTGACCACGACTTCGGTTTCCGCCGCGTTCGCACCGGCTCCGCCGTCAGAATTTCGAACGTACGATCATGATTCATATCTTCACTCATAGGATTCCCAGCATGATTCATGCTGAAAATGAGCGATTTCGCGTCTCCATGCTACGTGGGATGGCCTGTCCGCTTACGAACAGTGGAGATAACCCCTTCGTTGGCTAATTCTGCGGAGTTGGCACATCTTTTGCTTGCTTCCTATTGCGAAGCAATGGACTGCCGATCTTAACGTCAAGGACGAGATTATGATGATGAGAAGTAGAAGACAGCGTGCCGCACATCGAGTAATTTCATGTTCGGCGCCGTCCTGATTCTCCTGACGATGTTGGTGCGCTTGGGTTGACATCGCCTGATCTTCAAGAAAGTTTCAATCAAACCAGGTCCCGGGGAACGCTTAAGCACGTGGATGCCGTAGGCAACACGGGCTGTTTGAGGCATCGCGGAATGGTCACGTTTGTCAACGAAGACGGCGACCTTAATCCATAGACCAAGGAAAAGCCTTTGTCGCTTAAGCATTTGCCTAATAGACTTCAGGAAGTAAGAATGGATTGTCCCACCACAAGTCTCATAAAGAACAACTATGAGCGATTTCCTCGGCAAATGAAGGTCGCTGCGCGTTGGTTGGTTGACCATCCGACAGAGGTCGCACTGCTGTCAATGAGGGAGCAGGCACGCCGAGCACGAGTGCCTCCGGCAACATTAACGAGACTTGCAAAACGCCTTGGCTTCGACGGTTTCGACAAATTAAAGGAGGTATTCGCCGATAGGGTCAGGGAACGGCCGGAAAGCTTCGGTGGGAGTGGAGAGGAGTTATTGGCACGAGCGGAGATCGGGGGCGATGGCGTCCTCATATGCGATACAGTGAATGCTTTGCAGGGTCATCTAAGCAGGTTCGCGCAGCCGCCCGCGATTGCCGCGTTGGCGGCAGCAGCCGACCTAATAGCGGAGGCGAAACAAATTTTTTGCGTCGGCCGCCGTTCAAGCTTTCCCATCGCCTATCTAATGCACCATGTTGGATCATTGCTTGGCTCTCCTACAACATTGATCGATGGGATGGGCGGTGCCTCCGATGATGCGCTTCGGTCTGTCGGCCCAGAAGACATTTTGCTAGCGGTCACAGTCAACCCTTACACTCGCTTCACAGTACAGGCAGCCGAGTTTGCCGTATCCCGTGGTGCAAAACTCGTCGCTTTGACGGACAGCGAACTGTCTCCAATCGCCAAGATTTCTCAAGCGGTAATCCGCGTTCGCACCGAAGTTCCTTCATTTATTCACACGATGACTCCCGCATTGGCCGCAGTAGAATGTCTCATGGAACTGGTCGCCGCGAGACGCGGGAGCTTCGCTCTTCGAGCTCTGGCTGACCATGAAGAACAACTTATGGAATTCGAAACTTATGCTCTGAAGAGCGGCGTCGGCAAGAACTCTCATGACTAAAGAAGAGCCAGAAATTTGAACCGCTCGTTTCCGCCTAGCAGGTCGCTGAACTCTATCGCATCGAGGCTGAGTTGCGTTTGTTTCCCCTATCGATTGGCCGGAGGACAGGATCGATCAGCGCCCTTGATAGCGCACATGCGGACCTAGCTGAGCCACCATCTGGCTCGCGTCGCTGGCTGCTCAACTGTCTAAAGCTCTGTCTCCCGCCCTGCGCAGCCGCTCCAAATACCAGGCCCATAATAAGGAAGGCCGAAGGTTGCACGATTTACCTTTACAATGAACATCAGAGCTCACGTGCGATAACTGGCTATCAAACCGAGTCTTCAAATCCTCTTATGTTCGTTGTCAAGTGGTCTAGGCATGACTGTGTCCCTTCCATCAGCAGTGATGAAGCCGTGTAGATGAAGCTGATATACAAAGTTGGAGGCAGGGCTTTCGACGACGGTTGGCATACTCTTGTGCGCGGGTTGTTTACCGCATTTCCGTAGGTTCTGTCGGGCGAAATGAAAAACTGACCCCCTGACGAACCGAAGAACTGACCCCTCGTGTCAAAACGAGGAATGATGGATGACGAGCACGATTTTATCGCATCCTGCATTGTCGCGAACGATGCAGGACGGGGATATGCTTCAGGCTGATGAGGTGGTGGCGATGTTGCGGCTGCACGAGCTCGGTTGGGGCGCCAAACGTCTATCGAAGGAGTTCGGATGCGCCCGCAATACGGTCCGGCGTTATCTTCGAGAAGGCGGAGTTGCACCGTTCAAACAGCCTGTTCGGCGCACGGGGTTCGACGGGCTTGATGATTGGCTTCGCGAGCGTTTTTTCCGGCACGACGGCAATGCGGATGTAATCCGCCAGGAGTTGGCGAGCGAGCATGGAATCACCATCGGTCTGCGTTCAGTTGAGCTTCGAGTTCGGCAGTGGCGGCGAGAGCTAAAAGCACAGAAGCGGGCGACAGTCCGCTTTGAGACGGCGCCAGGCCATCAGATGCAGATCGACTTCGGTGATACGAAGGTATGGATCGGCGGCGAGCGGGCTCGGGTTCATCTGTTCGTGGCGACGTTGGGCTATTCGCGACGGATGCACGCTCGCGCGTCACTGAGGGAGCGGCAGGCGGACTGGTTCGAGGGGATGGAAGGCGCCTTTCTGCGGTTTGTTGGATTCCGGCGGAAGTGCTGATCGACAATGCGAAAGCCCTGGTCGAGCATCATGATGCGGTGACGCGAGAGGTAAGCTTCAACGCGCGACTGCATACTTTTGCCCGTTATTGGGGCTTCACGCCGCGGGCCTGTGCACCGTATCGGGCGAGAACGAAAGGCAAAGACGAGCGCGGGGTCGGCTACATCAAGAAGAACGCGATCGCCGGGCGACGCTTCGAGAGCTGGGCCGAGTTCGAAGCGCACCTGGATCGATGGACACGCGAAGTTGCCGACCAGCGTGAACACGGCACCACCGGTGTCAAACCGGCGGAACGTTTTGCCGACGAAGCCAAGGCGCTACGTCCGCTGGCCGGACGGGCACCCTTCGGACAATTGCGGGATCTGGTTCGCAAGGTTCAAGCCGATTGCGCGATCGACCTCGATACCAACAGCTACTCGGTCCCTTGGCACCTGATCGGTGAAAGCGTTCAGGTCGTAGTGTTGGCCGGCCGCGTGATTATCCGTCATGCCGGCCAGGTCATCGCTAACCATCCCCAGTGCCGGGGGCGACGACAACGAATTGTGGACCGGGCGCACTTTGTTGGCGTTACCGGCTTCGACGGGCCGGTTCGTAAGGAGGCCATCGAGGCCGCGCCCGCTGCCTTGCTGCGGCCGCTTGCGGAATATGAAGCAGTGGTTGGAGGAGGCTGGTGATGACGACTGTGGATCATGACGTGCTGATCGCAACGCTCGACCGGCTGAAGCTGACGGCGATCCGCGACCAGCTCGATACGTTGCTGGACGAGGCAGCGCGGTCGAAGATGACATTGCGGGAGGCTCTCGCCTTCCTGGTATCGCGCGAGATCGCCCGGCGCGACGAGCGGCGGATATCAATGTCGAGCAAGCTGGCGCAATTCCCGTTCGTGCGCGAACTGGACGGCTTCGACTTCGAGGCGCAGCCCTCGCTGGATCAGGGGCAGATCAGGGAACTAGCGACCTGCCGCTGGATCGCCCACGGTGACACTGTTCTGTTCCTTGGACCGCCAGGTACAGGCAAGACGCATTTGGCGGTGAGCCTCGGCCGCGAGGCGATCCGTCAAAATTACAACGTCCAGTTCGTCACGGCGGCTACCTTGGTGGCGATGCTGGCGAAGGCTCACAGCGACGGCTCGCTCGACAAACAGTTGACGATTCTGTCGCGACCGAAATTGTTGATCATTGACGAGCTGGGGTACCTGCCCTTCGAGGCCAATGCCGCCCACCTGTTCTTCCAACTGGTGTCTCGGCGCTACGAAAAGGGCTCAATCCTGATCACTTCAAATCGCTCTGTGGGCGAATGGGGAAGTGTTTTTGGGGATCCCGTCGTTGCCACGGCAATATTGGATCGCCTGCTTCACCACTCGACAGTGATCACCATTCGGGGCGATAGCTACCGACTTCGCGAAAAGCGCCGCTCCGGCCTTCTGCAGAAGGCCGGAGCGGCGCTTGAAACCAACGAAACTGCAAACAAATGAGGGGGTCAGTTCTTCAATTCGGCAGAGGGGTCAATTCCTCGATTCGCTTGACAGGTTCGTCTGGGGCTGCCTCTGTCTACGATCGGGCATGGGCTCAACGCTTGCCACTTGGATTTGGCGAGGATTCCCCACCGGGGCTCTGCCCCCAAGTTTATACATCAGCAGATATATGCGAATGCTGATTAGCTGCTTCCTTTCATGTATTGAGGTTGGCGTTGATCACGCTTATGCCGCGGGAGCGACCTCTTGACCGATAGCCCACAGGAACGCCGCCATTTCCCGAGCGATCGCGATGGTGGCTACTGCCTTGAGCTTCCCCGCGCCGATAAGTTGATGATAGCGTGCGCATAGCCGGATCTGAGCTTTCCAGGCGATTTCGCGGACCGGCTGTGGCAGCCCCTCCAGTCTTGCCTGAATGGCCCGACTTACCCGGGCCGGGTAATCTATACGTCCACGCGCCCTCAGAACACGGCGGGCCCGCGTACTTCCCGCCTTGGTGATACCCTTGCGTTTCACCGGTTCGCCAGTCGAGCTCTCGGACGGCACAAACCCCAGATACGCCATCAGCTGCGGAGCCGTTTCGAAGCGCCTGACGTCGCCGATTTCAACCACGAAAGTCACCGCTGTGAGGAGCGAGACGCCGCGCATTGCTTGATAGGCTTCGACGACTGGCGCCATCGACCAGGAGACCACAGTCGCGGCGGCCTGTTTGGTCAGCCGCTCTACCCGAACCTCAGCGTCTTCGATGGTCTGAATGTATTCTGCGAGAACGATGTGGTGGGCGGGATGGGTGAACAACAACTCTGCCAACCATCGCCGATGGACTTGTGTCCAGGGCGAGCGGCCGCTATAAATATGACCGCGACGCAGCAGGAAAGCCTGCAACTGCTGGCGGGATTTCTTCAGGGCGTCGTTTGCAGCCTCACGAGCCCGGACCAGATCGCGGATCGCCTCATGGGTCTCATCTGGAACCCAAACTCCCGTCAGTTCCCCCGCCCGGTGCAATCGGCTTGTTCGAGCGACCGTCGGAGGAACAGCTCAGCGGGCAACACCTCACTACCGCAGCAGGTTTGATCTAGCAATCCCGTATGCGAGCTCGTGCGGCTCACTGTTGTCAACTCACATAGCTCAGATAGGGCCGATATAGGGGAAACGTGATAGCTTCCGGTACGTTGCTGATTACCGCCAGCGCGGTGACCGCGTTGTAAAAAATGACCTCTTTCGGCATGCCCTTGTCTGCCTGCGTTAGCGCATCTAATACGCTGCGATTCGTGTGAAAATCGATGTTGAAGGAAATCGAGGCCGATAAGCTGCGAACGTGATGGAGCGTTCCGGGCGGCATATAAAGGATGTCACCGGGATTTACCGTGATTACGAGGGGTGTCGCTCGCTTGTACTGCGGAAAGCGCACATAGTCCGGTTGCTCCGGGTCCACATCAAACCACCGCCAACCTCGGCGTGCACAGCGGGTGGCTTGGCTGGGTGGGAGAATGGTGAACTGCTTCGCACCGAAGATTTGGAAAAATAGGTTATGGCTAAGCAGCGTATCGAAGTGGAGGGGGGTAACGGTTCCTTCCGGACCCATGAAAAACTGCGTATAGCGCCACCAGTGCCGGCGGTAAGACGAACTGACAAAGTTAACCGGGAAGGGCTGACAGTCCTCCGCCAAGCTCTCCACTAAGCCCAGTAGGGGGATGTCGTGGCAGTAGGGTGCCGCTCTCGCGTTCAATGAAGAGGCTCCATCGTGGCAAGACGGTGACTCCATTACAAACCGGGCGTATTTTGCTAGTTCCCAAGAAGAGACCTTAATCTCGCTGCCGTCGAGCGTTTTGGTGGGTACAATCATTGACCCGGCGACTTTCTCAAAATACTCAGGTGACCAGCGCTGACAGGCACTCCAGGCTGCACAGCCTCCACGTAGGAGAACCGGCCGCATGGGATCTCGGTAGTTCGTCGCAAATTCCCAGTCAAATAGCTCTGTCACTGTAGGAATCGATGACCAGCCAGAGTCTTCTAGCGGCGCCAATGAGGATGCTACTGTTTCAAGTTCAACCATTTTTAATCTCATATTTTGCGTGAATTCGTTAAGCGACGACTCCCATCGCGACCGTAGCGAATTGGCTAACCAGCAGCATGCGGTATTAACCTCTTGGACGGGTAAGTAGACCTTGTATTTATGCAGGCGGCGGTCGAAACGTAGACCCGGCACTATCGAACCACTCGGGTCCCACTTCCGTATGCTTGCTCACACACTCACGAGCACTTGTCGCGGAAGGTGTCGTTTGCACCGAACTCTCTGAGCTTTGTAAACCGCATGGGATCACTATTCCCGCAGACGGTGTACATTCATTCCTGTCATTTTCCTGTTAATTTCCGGATAGAAGGATATTCGGAATGTGCCCACCTGCTCAACTATTAGTCTTGGTAGTTGGTGTATATACATCTGAGCAGACCACCTAGGATGCGTACTGTCGACCGCGGGCATACAACTCGATCACCGCAAATGTCGGGATCTGGAACGATGCGCACGAGATAGGTGCTGGTTTCCATTGCTTTTGAGCCGGATGGAGCGTGCTGAAACCAACGCATCAACGGCAGGGCGGCTTTTGCAAAGCAGGTAGAGACGTGGGGAAGACCTTCTCACCAGCAGCTTTGGGTTCGCACCAGTTGGCGACTTACTTGGCGATCGCGGTTTGCTGAACATCTGGCGTCGGGACGCTCGGCTGACCGTATGTCGGCGAGGAGATCTTGAAGATCGTCAATCCCATTTTCGGTCAGGCCTTTTGCCATCTTCACTGCCGCCACGGAGATAAACCAGTTTGCCTTCGGCGATATTGTCCGAGTTGGCGGTTACCTCTCGACTAATTCGAAGTTCTCGCCGATCATGGCGACGACTTCTTGTGAGCAAGATAAAACCTCCACCTTCGGTGGAGCGTAAGCCCCGTCTGTGTCCCATCGGTTCGGCTGCTTTTTGCAGCATAGGTTCGAATGCGAGAAGGTTTCCAGGCGCATATGGAAGCTGAATGATGGATGATGGATTTGTTGGTCGGTACGAGGTTGTTGAGCCGCGCCGCGGTAACCGGCGGTCGCCGGATGATGTGAAGGCTCGAATTGTGGCGGAAAGCCTTGAGCCTGGTGTTCGTGTTGTTGATGTCGCGCGTCGTCACGGCGTAATAGCGAACCAGCTTTCCGATTGGCGGCGTCAGGCTCGCGACTGCATTCTTATACTGCCGTAACACTGCCGTCAGAGCGCATGGTGTCGAGCCAGCGTTCGTGCCTCTGCCAATCGCTGCGGAGTCGCCTGAGCCTGTCACTCGTTTGGACGCTCCTTTAATGTGATCCGTGAGGTGCCGCTCCAAATCCGACCTGATCGGCCAACGTCGAGGTCGACAGGTCTATGCCCTCACATTTGAACCTTGTGCTCTGGCGGTTCAGCGGACTGTGCATCCCAAATTTGTCGAAGACGATCGTCGCCAGCAGATGCGGACCGATGAAGCCGCGCGGCGTGGCATGGAACGGTGCTGGCGCCTGGCTGATCGCCTCGCAATCGCGGCAGGTAAATTTCTCCCGAACCGTCTCGATCACTTTGAAGCGGCAGCGGTATCTCCTCCAGTGTCTCGTTGACATCCTCGCCCAGCTTCGACAGGCGCGGCCCGCCGCCGCAGCACAGATGGTCGGGGGATCGATCACCACGCGCTCGCGCTCGGCATCCTCTGGCCAGGGTTTGCGCACCGGCCGTTTGCGTGTGAACGAACGCACGCTCGACGTTCTGGCGGCAGCAGCCTGGGCCGCCACTTCATCCTCCGTCGCGGCCATCAGTCGGGTAGGCGCGGCCCGTTTCCGGGCCGCACCCCCCTTAGAGTCGGATTCGAAAAGCGTTCAACGATATCCATACCTTGCTAGCCGTCTGGTGATGAGACGAATGTGGGCGATCATGATCCACGCTTCGGCTGATGCGATGGAGCGTTCGACGTCTTTGGCCAATCTGCGGCATCTGCCAAGCCAGGCGAAGGTCCGTTCGACCACCCATCGACGCGGCAGAACCTCGAAGCCTTTCGCCTTGTCTGAGCGCTTGATGATCTCGATCGTCCAGCGCCCGATCTTTTTCAGTCGCCGCTTCAACTTATCGCCCGCATAGCC
>NZ_JARWKZ010000104.1:0-8273 GCF_050577975.1 Rhizobium sp. BR 315
CCAACATGCCGGCGAGGGCGAGAGCATAGGTGATTTTCATATGTGCCTCCGAAAGTTAGCGGGTGTCTTAGGGGACGCATGTATTTCTGCATGCCGCATCTGAACCCTATATGAATGCCAGAATTGACGGGTGGAAACCCCTCGCGTTACGCATCGGGTTGTCGTCTCCTGTGATGGCTGGACATCATCGCCATTGTTTGGCCCTCGATCACGGCCCGCGGCGCGGCTTGCCCGGCCACCGTCCGCCGCAACGCAGTCATGGCCACTCATCTTGGCATCACAGAGCGCTTGGTCCGCAGCCTCCACTAACTCGGCCTGGTTCATGGACGTCGATATATCCGATAACCGCCAGCGATTGATGAGCGCTCGTACCACCACCTGGGCAGCGGAAATTGATGCTAAGCGTCACGAACGACGATGTTACGTCCGTTCTCTTTAGCTCTGTAGAGAGCGCTGTCTGCCCTGCCGAGGAGCAATTCCCGACTAGAATTACCTACTTCCAAAGAGGCCACGCCGATACTGACTGTCACAAACTGGTTCGGACTGCCTTTATGTTCGATCGCTAATTGCAGCACGCTCTTCCGGATGAGTTCTCCGATGACGATTGCCTCTGGTAGGCTGGCAGTCGGAAGGAGCACAGCAAATTCTTCGCCGCCATAGCGCGCAACGATATCGCCCGGCCGCACGCGGTCTCGAATAGACTCTCCTATCTTCTTCAGACATCTATCGCCGGCGGGATGACCGTAGCCATCGTTGAACGACTTGAACCAGTCCACATCGATCATGAGAAGGGCGAGGTCTTTCTCGCCTTCTAAAGCGAGATCGAATTCTCGTGAGAAGGCGGCATCAAACAACCGGCGGTTCGACAGACCCGTAAGCCCATCTTGATCTGCAAGCGTCTGTAGTTGGCGATTTGCTTCCTGAAGCTGCTCCTCGATCGCTTTGCGCTCCGAAACATCCCTTAGGGTTCCGATAATACCTGACGGGAGGTCCGATTGCCGATCCATCAGCGCCTTTAGCTGCGCTTCGACCCAGATCCAACGCCCATCGCGATGACGCAAGCGACAGAGAAGCAAATGGCGCTCGAGGTCGCCGTCGACAAGCGACTGAAATGCCGATCCTGCACGTTCAGTATCTTCGGGATGTGTGATCGCAATTAGGTGCGTGCCGATCAGTTCCTCAGCTTCGCGACCGAGGATATCGTAGCATGCCGGAGAGACGTACCGGTGAACAAGATCAACATCGAGTTGGAAAACCATATCGGTTCCATGGTTCGCCAGCAGCCGGTAGCGAGCCTCGCTTTCCTTAAGCCGTTGCTCACCGACTACCCGGTCATGAATATCCCTGCCTACCGAATGAATAGCGGTTACTTGCCCGTCCAAGTCTCTCAGGGCCTTGTTGGTCCATGCCATCCATCTGACCCGGCCATCGGGCAACACGACTTGATTTTGATTCTCAATGCTGTGATCGACGCTGCAAACCTTGCCCAAATGGTGCTCGACCGCCAATCGGCTGGTCTCTGGAATGAAGTCGAACAGACTCTTTCCGATCATTTCGTCGGGTTCGCGACCATAGTGACGTGCGTAGGCATGATTGACAAATCGAAGCTCACCCTCAGGGCTTGCCAGCGACACCAACTCCGTTTGGCTTTCCACGAGATCCCTATATCGTGCTTCGCTTAAGGCTAATTGGCGCTTCGCTGCTTTCAGTGCCGTCACATCCGTGATGACCGCCAACGACACACCCTGGGCTTCACCCGGAAGCCTATCCAAAACCGCCGACAACAAAACATCGATAATGCGGCCGTTCTTGCAAACCATTTGATATTCGATGTTGTCGCTATGGCCGGTCAGAAAGAAGGCCGGAAGGACTTCCCGCAATGCGTACGCGCGCGACTCGGCGGTTAAAAACTCAGACGAACGTCTGCCGATAACTTCTTCTCGAGTGTAACCGAGTTTATCCAGCCACGCATCGCTCACCGAGATCAGTAGGCCGTCCTTGTTGATCGAATGGAGCATCGCTGGTGTGACTTTGGTTCGGTGCTCGAGCTCGGTCCTGATTTCTTCATTGCGCCAAGCTTCGATATCAAAGGTGGAATTCCGCGACACTTACACTCCGATTTGGCCTCGGCCCGCACTTGTCTTGCGGGCCACAACAAAAAAAATCCTCCATCGTTCATTATCTCCGGCGCATTATAATAGAAT
This sequence comes from Rhizobium sp. BR 315, assembly GCF_050577975.1. NCBI lineage: Bacteria > Pseudomonadati > Pseudomonadota > Alphaproteobacteria > Hyphomicrobiales > Rhizobiaceae > Rhizobium > Rhizobium sp. BR 315. Next base: position 2,205 of record NZ_JARWKZ010000104.1, read on the forward strand.
TAAGGACGGAATTTTTGGCCTCAAATTCGATCGTTTAAACGGCCTGACATTTCAATGGTACTACTTGAACCTCCACCATCCCCTTGGACCAGCGAGATTTCCGACCGAGGATGCAGTTGAGGTGTGTCAGTACCGGAGCAGTGCTCCTCAGCCGGGCAAGCTTCAGCGACGTCTGGAAGGCATCGACGAGCGAGGCGTTGGTGTTGACGAGCTCCTTGGCCATGCGCAGGCCAAGCCAGACGTCAAAGTGGCTCTCGTCGTACGTCCGCTTGAGCGCGCAATCCCAGCGGCTAGCATTGGTACAGGCGGGACGGACCTCGACCTGATGATCTCGCGCGCATCGAGGACAATCCGGGCAAGCGCATAAAAGCCCACCGGCTCAATCGGTTCTCGGCCGCTCCGATTTGGGCAGCGCCAAGCCGTGCCTGGCAAGCTCAAGGGTCAATATCCGCGTTTCAAGCAGATTAAAAATCCTGAGAACGGCCTCGATCGCATCGAAGGGCTTCGTCAGGAAGTCCTTGGCGCCAAGCGAAAGAGCCCGCCGTCGCGTTGGCAATGTCGCGTCAGCCGTCAGCACGAGGATCGGCAGATAGCTGTCTTCGGGAATGAGCCGCGCAAAGGTTTCCAAGATGGCGAAACCATCGAGATCCGGCATCATAAGGTCGAGAAGGATGAGATCCACGGGATGTTCCCGGAAGAGGCGTAAGGCCTCACGGGGCTGGGTGGTGGTCAGGAGTTCGGTGAACCCCTCGCGTTTCAGCAGACGCTCCAGCAATGCGACATTGGCAGGCTCATCATCCACGATCAGGATCGTCGATCGTCGCAGGTTGTCTACCGAATTGGTCATCGATCATGCACCTCGTTCAATGGGATGGATCTTTAGAGGCTCGTGTTCCAGAAACATGGAAGATCCGCCCGGCAATTCCAAATGGAAAGTGGCGCCGATCTCCTGACTGCTGCTAAAGCCAAGCGTGCCACCCATCGCTTCGATCAGGCTCTTCGACAGAGCGAGACCGAGACCGGTCCCCTCCTGGTCGCTCCGCTCGGCTCCCAACCGGTCGAAGGGATCGAAAATGCGCGAGGCAAGGTCGGGTGAGATGCCAAAGCCGGTGTCGCTGATTTCAATCCGGACACGGCCATCTTTCGCCTTGCCGTGGCTGACCGTGACGCTTCCCTCGCGACGGTTATATTTGACTGCGTTGGACAGAAGATTGAGCAGCACTTGGAGGAGACGGCGTCGATCGGCCAGCACGACCAGACCGGCCTCAGCCGGCTCGATGATCCCGATCAGGATCTGGCGCTCGGTGCTAAGAGGCTTAGCGAGCGAAATGGCTTCCGCGATCACCTCGGAAACGGGTTCCGGTTCGATCGAGATATCCATTCGCCCGGCCTCGATCCGCGACAGGTCAAGAAGCTCGTTGATCAGACTGAGAAGGTGCCGCCCAGCTCTCAGGATTTGGCCGACACTGTCTTTTGAGTCGTCGTCCCTGGCGTCCATTTCCAGAAGCTGGGCAAAACCGAGTATCGAATTCAACGGCGTTCGCAGCTCGTGGCTCGTACGCGACAAGAACTCGCTCTTCGCGTTGTTCGCCTGAATTGCCTCCTCGCGGGCCGTAAGCAGCGCCTCATCAAATTGCTTGCGCTCGGTGATATCGCGTATGATTTTGGAGAAGCCGCGCAAGCGGCCTGTTTCATCATGCAGCGCAGTTACAACGGCATGGGTCCAGAACCGCGATCCATCCTTGCGAACGCGCCATCCCTCCGCCTCCGCCCGCCCGATCAGGCTCGCCTCCGAAAGCTCCTTCGCCGGCAAAGTGTCCTGTGTTTCCGAAGGGTAGAAGCGTGCGAAAGGCTTTCCGATGATCTCTTCGGCCCTATAGCCGGTTATCCGCTCGGCGCCGGCGTTCCAGCTGACCACCAGTCCATTGGTATCGAGTCTGATGATGCCATAGTCGCTGACACCCTCGACCAGAAGGCGAAACCGCTCCTCGCTCTCCTTCAGGTCGGCCTCGCGCGCTTTCAGGAGTATACCTGCATCCTGAAGCGCCCGCTCAAGCACCCCCAGCTCGTCGCGAGAAGCATCAGCAACGACGACAGCCTCGCCCCGCGACAGACGATGCGCCTGAGCCTTCAAGGCATAGACCCGGCGAACGATGCTCGCCGAGAACAAGAGAACCGCGATGAACGCGCCCAGAAAACCGAGAACCCCGGCAGCCACCATCAGGCTTCGTGAGAGGATGCGCACCCTGTCCGCCGTCTCGGTCCGGGCGCCCAGCAGATCGGCTTCCCGCTTCGTCATCGCATCGATTTCGGCCCGCAGCACGTCAAGGTCCCGCTTGCTTTCGGTCAATGCGGCCGTCAGGCCCTCGCGAGATGGCGCCGGCGATGCATCGGCGTGCCGCAAGGCATCGAGGCTGGCGAGCTTGGTGCCTACAAGGGCGCGAATGCGCTCAAGGCGAGCCTTTTGTTCCTCGTCCCGTAGTCTGCCGCTCATGTCGTCGATAACGATCGGCAGCCTTGCCTCGGCGCGATTATAGGGGTCAAGGAAATCGTCGTTTCCGGTCAAGAGATAACCCCGGACCCCGGTTGCCGCCTCGGCGATCAGGGCATGGATCTCCTGGATACCGGATTGAATTTCCAGCGTCACCCGCACCTGATCCTCGGCCACCCTGCTCTGGCGGTCCGCGACGAAGACCGAAGCGAGCGCTGCCATGAGCAGCGCCAGCGGCACCAAAATGATAACGATGCCCTTGGTGCGCAACGGAAGATCGGCGAAGCGCCATTGGGACGCACGCATGGCCTTGCTCATCGCGACGGCACTTTCGACATTTCCACTAGCCCGCCGTGAACCGCCATGACGGCCGCCTGGGTGCGGTCGCCGGCCCCCAACTTGGCGATGATGCGCTCAACATGGATCTTCACGGTGCCGGGCGCGATCTTCAAGGTCCGTGCGATTTCCTTGTTGGTCAGGCCCTCTGCGACCTTCGACAGGACTTCGCGCTCCCGAACCGTCAGCGTCTCCAGAGCGCTGTTGCTGGTTTGCGGCTTCGTCGCGGCACGGCGCAAGAGCTTGGCGACGAGGGCGCCGTCAAAGAAAGCGTCGCCCTGAAGCACCCGCCGGATGGTGCGCAGAATGTCATCGCGGCTGGCATCCTTCAGCAGATATCCCGACGCCCCGGCCTCGATAGCTGCTTCCAGATAATCGAGACTGTCGTGCATCGTGATGATCATGACCCGCGTTGACGGTGATACGCGCCGGATCTCCCGCGTCGCGCCCAGACCGTCGAGACGCGGCATACGAATATCGAGGAGTGCCAAGTCCGGCCTATGGGCCGCACAGGCATCCACCGCCTCCATACCATCGCGCACGCTCCAGCGGATCTGAAAATCATCTTCGCCACCGATCATAGCAGCGAGGCCTGCACGGGCGAGATCGTGATCGTCGGCAATGAGAATTGAAGCGGTCATGCGCCAGCTGTCTTCTGCTTCAGGGGTGCGACGGCGCAAACACGCGTTCCGCCGCCAGTATTGGCCGCGACGGTGATTTGACCGTTCAGCAGCCCCAAGCGTTCCCGCATGCCGACAATGCCAAGACGTTCTCCGCGTGTGGAAGGATTCCGATTTTCCATAATGCCCTTTCCGTTGTCGATCACTTCCAAATGAGCGCAGCCTTCATCCTCGAAAAGACGGACGATCAATCTTGTCGCATCGGCATGCTTGACGACATTGACGATCGCCTCCTGTGCCACACGGTAAAAGACGATCCCGGTGGATGTCGGCCAATCGGCGGCCGCCTTATCCAGATCGGCAATCACCTCGATATCGTCGATGGCATCGAGACGCGCGCGCAGCGCCGCCGCAAGCCCGAGATCGTCGAGCTCGGCAGGGCGAAGATCGGCGATGGCGGCGCGGATATCCGCAACAGAACGGCGGGCGAGCGCTGCCAGTTCATCGAGTTCGCCGCGAAGGGCATGGTCGTCGCCGACGCGGACGCCGAGGCTTTGCAAATGATAGCCGAGCGTTGCGGCGATTTGGGCGGCGCCGTCGTGCAGATCTTGCGCGACCCTCCGCCGCTCCTGCTCCTGGGCTTCGATCAGCTGGGCGACCAACGCCGAGAGTTCGTTGCGCTGCCTCGCGAGATTGTCGAGAAGTTCGAGCCTTTCCGCCGCCTGGCGTTCGAGATTGAACGCATCAGCTAGCAGGCCCGCGACGATCTCCATGGTCTGGCGATCGTCGGGATCAATCGGACGCCCCTTCGACACCCCCACAATCGTCAGATGGAGACCGGCGGCGTTCTCCCAGGAAAACACGATGGATTCGGTTTGCGCATCGCACGCGGGGCTGCCGGCGCTCAATTCCAGGGGGTCTTCATTCCGAAGCTGCGGCAGAACGAGCACGGCCCGCAGTGCGCCGGCAAAGACGATGATGCGAGCCAATATTTCCCTTGCGGCGGTCTCGAAGGTTTCACCATCCAGCAAGTCTCGCGCTTCGATAATGAAGCGCAAGCGTGCCGCCCGCGCCTCCGCAGCACGATAGAGGGTCCTCAATTCCCTGACGGTTGCCGACTGCGTCGTGTCGATACCTTGCTCCATGCCTGCGCAGCCACGCTCCTAAAAATGATCATTTCCATCATACCATAATCATTCCGGCCGCGATGTCTCTATGCCGTTCGGCAGATCGGATTGGCACCAATCGGCAGATGAGGCTGCCAGGCCGATCAACTAGATATCTGGTCATGCGGTTGACCGATGCGATGTCCGCCGGAACCGCCAGATAGGAAGAAACTGAAAATGCGTATCCTCATTGCTGCTACCCTCGTTGCCGGCCTTGCGCTGATCCAACCGGCCGCCGCCTCTGCGACAGGAACCGTGGAAAAATCCGCATGTGCCCCGGTTACCGAGCAGCAGATCGCAAGCCTCTTCGACCGCTGGAACACGTCGCTTGCGACACTGAAGCCGGAGGAAGTTCTCAAGAACTATAGCGAAGACTCCGTTCTTCTCGCGACGCTGGCAAACAAGCCCCGCCTGACGCAGGAGGATCGACGCGAATACTTCGAGCACTTCCTGGAGAAGAAGCCGCAGGGCCATATCGACAGCCGCGACATCAAGATCGGATGTAACTGGGCGGTCGACGTCGGCACCTACACCTTTACCCTCAAGGACGGCTCGAAGGTCCCGGCACGCTACACATACACCTATGAGTTCAAGAAGGGCGAGTGGCTGATCACGTCCCACCATTCGTCGATGATGCCGGAGAAATAACGGCAGTCCGGCCTCGCGCTGCCGTTTTACCGCAATAAAACACGGCGTGGGGCCGCCACTCGTCATCGGGACCGGCACAACATAGCCATGTCGACGCCGATCCCGGTGACAATTTTTCCGCAGCTGGAGTTCCCGTGCGTTCATTGTGACGCACGGAGGGCGCTCTGGCCCAGCGAATCCCGAGCGTCCTGCCCGCTTTCAGTTAACCCCAGCTAAAAGCGGGGTGCCCTGGTATTTCGGCCTTCAATCGTCTTGAAGCGGATCTTCCGCGCGCCTTTCCACAGGGTCAGGCCGCCCAACTCGGGAAGCTTGTCGAGGTTGGACGTAACGGCGATGAAATGGTTACCGGCGAGCTGGCTCTTTTGCGCCGAGCTGTCGAGTTCGACGCGGCTCTGACCCGTATTTTCATTTAACGCTGATCCGCTCAATCGCGGAGACGCCATTAACGATATCGATATCGAAGTAGGGTCACGGAGAAATGCAAAACTGGGTGAGATCGCGCTGCAAATCGATACTTCCCTTCCTCAACAGCTACACTTATCGCTCGACCTCGCATCGGCCGTAGAGTGATCTCAGTTTAGCCCTTTGGGCATTCGACATGTTCTGGGAAAAGTCGCTCAATGCCCAAAACATCGCAATCCTTTCCAGCTGGGTCGGATTTACCATTCCGCATCGAAACAAGTCGATCAGCGCGGCAGCAAAACCCTGTCGGCTGTATTGAGTATCATCGAACCAGCTCTGCGTCGTAGCTAAGTCAAATACTCGCTTTATGACTTCGAGCTCGCTTTGCGACAAATCGCCTTGTGCG
>NZ_JARWKZ010000105.1:0-7892 GCF_050577975.1 Rhizobium sp. BR 315
CCGAGGCGCTCACCGATTCCCGAAGGCGCCGACCGCAACGCCCGCACCCTGGCCGAGAACGACTGCCTGATCGAGGTCGTCGAACCGGCCGGCTCCGACACCTTCGCCGTCACCAAGCTCGGCGGCAAGGAGGTCGTCGCCCGCCTGCGCGCCGACGCCCGCATCAGCGCCGGACAGCACGCCCGCCTCGCCTTCAACCTCGACAAGGCCGTCTTCTTCGATCCACAAACACAAGCAAGGATCGCTTGAGGAAAGAGGCTGGTATCGCTTGGCGCTCAACCGTGAGATTTCTGCCAAACGATATCAAATAGTTAGCCTTGCAAATCATCTGGGAAACGGCATCTAAATCGCGATTGACGCTATGCCGCTTCCCCATTCGTGCGCGAGATTCCATGAACCTCTTGAATTCGGTCTATCCCATCGCATGCCTGATGGTCTTCGATAGACGCAAGAGGAACTGGGGCCTCGATGCGGCGACGAGCTTCCACGACAGAATGGTTTTTGCCATGCCCCGCGGAAGGACGCCGATGGAAAGAAACCAGCCGGCCAGCATCAAGCGGCGTTTCCGGGATGCGTTCATCTTGAGACTGGCAACGGCGCCCGCGGTGGCGAGGGAGAGCCTGGAATCGTTCGCAATGGGATGTTGATCCCTATCGATGCAAAGCGAGGCCAAACGCTCTTCCAAATGCACCGGGTCGCGCAGACCGGCATCGTCAGGCACATCCAGTCCGATCTCCGTTGCCTGATCAGACAGGGCCTTCAGCCGGCGAAAATCATGCTGGATGCGCCAGCGTGCACGCTGGCCGAGTTTTTCGGCAAAGACGGAATGGTTGGCGCCATGGATGCGATAGGCGCCGAGGCAATCATCGATGGATGTCACCTCGCCGTGCAGGGGTGCAACCGTGGCAAGATACCCATCGGCTCCCTGCCGAAACTCCTGCTCCGGGACCGGCATGACCCTGTCCAGCACCGAGCGCTTGAACGCCAAACCGCTGGTCACAGTCGTTTGATAGCGCCCCTTTCGCAATAGCTCCGGGGTGACATCTCCGGAATCGAAAGGCAGTTCCGCAGATGGGAATACATCCTTTATATGCATATCCTCGTCGACGATATGCAGCCTGAACTGCACCTGGGCTGTCTTTTCATCCCAGGCCTCGACGACCTCAGATACCGCATTCGGATAGAGATAATCATCTGCATCGAGAAATAGCACGATCTTGCCGTGACTGGATTCAAAACCCGTGTTGAATGCCGCGGCATGTCCGCCATTCACCTCTCGCAGACATGTCTTTATGCGGGAGCCGTAGGAGGTAACGACCTCCGCCGTTGCATCTGTCGATGCATCGTCGACAACGATGACTTCAGCGTCGTCGTAGTCCTGTTCCAGTGCGCTGTCGATGCTGCGCCTTAGAAAGTGCGCGTAGTTATAGTTTGCAATAACGATGGAAACGGGAACGCGGTCTTGGATGGAATACATCGCATTGAACCTCGCAGATCTGCTTTGGTCGCGGCGAACCTTCTCATTCAGGTCCTTATAGGTGGACCCGTTGCAAAGAAGGACATGTGGTGACGCGTGGTGCCTCACGCATATATCAAGCAACGGGTGTTTGGATCATGTCGATCTGTCTTGCCCTCTCGAGCCTCGTCAGTTTTATGGCTTTTGAATGACCGGCACTCATGATTTGAAGGCCTGATAGCATCGATCTCGGCGATCATCGAGTTGAAGGCTCCACAAGCGAACCGTGTAAGACTCGCCTGAATATGGCCGCGCGCGAATTCTGTTCCGTATCTCTTCGATACTTTGATCATTGCATCGCCCTCAAGAACAAGGCAGCATATTCTTCCTTGGCGCAGCAGCAGACCGATAGATTTTTGTATTTCTCTGAATTTCTACTTATTGCCGGGGTGCGGGGCAAAGGGACAGACACCGAAATGGTGACGCGTGCGCAGCAAATTGGCGTCGTTATCGGCTTGGCCATCGTCACAGCGCTAGCGATCCTGCGGGCAAGCGATCCTCAGTTGCTAAGGCTCGCCCGCGATTTGACATTCGACCAGTATCAGCACCTGGTGCCCCGGACCTTCGAGAACCAGCCTGTCCGGGTCATCGACATAGACGAAGCGTCACTGCGCGAGTTCGGTCAATGGCCTTGGCCGAGAAACCGGATTGCGGCCCTTGTGGACAGGCTTTCCGATATGGGCGCGGCCGCTATCGCCTTCGATGTACTCTTCGCCGAGCCCGACCGCCTGTCGCCTCGCAATGTCGTTCGCGATGTCACCGGCATCGATCCCTCACTGCTGGGCAAGCTGCCGGATAATGATGAGATTTTTTCCCAATCGCTCTCGGGGAAGCCGGTGGTATTGGGCTTCGGCCTCTCCAACGAGGGAAGCTATCTGCCGCCGGTCAAGGCAGGCTTTGCCTATACCGGCGAAAGTCCCTTCGGTGCGCCGCCCGCAATCAAGGCCGCAACGCCGCTGCAGCCGCAATTGGAAGCCAATGCGGCGGGGCTCGGCCATATCAGCCTTAATCCAGGGACATCCTCGGCAGTGGTGCGCGCGGTTCCGCTTTTTCTTAGCGACGGCAAGCAGCTTTACCCCAGTCTTGCACTCGAAGCGCTGCGTGTCGCACAGGGGGCCTCCACCTACGTGCTCGACGCAGCGCCGGACGCGCCGAATACGCTGACCCGGGTCAAGATCGGGAATTTCGTGGTGCCGGTTACGGCATCAGGAGAGCTTTGGCTCTACGTCAGCCCCGACACCTCGAAACGCTATATTTCGGCAAGCAAGGTACTCGCGGCCGGAAACGCTTCCGCCGATATCGGAACCGCCATCGACGGCAGTATCGTTTTCATCGGAACCTCTGCTTCCGGTCTTCAGGATGTCCGCGCGACAGCCCTTGGCGAAAACGTGCCGGGTGTCTCCATTCATGCGCAGATCGTCGAGCAGATCCTTTCAGGCCGCTTCCTTTCCCGGCCGGATTGGGCAGACGGGCTGGAAATCCTGTCCATCGCCGTGTTGGGCAGCCTTCTGGTGATCCTCACCACTTTCGTCAATCCGGCCGTAGCCCTTGCGTGCGGCCTGCTGATTACCTTCTTTGCCCTTGTGGCCTCCTGGATTGCCTTCCTTTATGGGGGGCTTCTCTTCGACCCACTGGCACCGATCGTATCCGGATCGATCACGCATTTCGCCGCGACTGCATTCCGCTTTCTCGTGATCGATCGGGAGCGGCGCGACGTGCGGCGGGCTTTCGGCCACTATCTCTCACCATCGCTGCTCCATCGCATCGAGCATACGCGCGACGCCCTGCGCCTTGGCGGAGATGAGCGCGAGCTGACGGTCATGTTCGTCGATGTGCGAAACTTCACCCAGATCAGCGAGGAGATGACCCCGAGCGCCGTCGTCGCGTTTCTGAACACGCTGCTCGATGCGCTGAGCCACCATGTCATCGCCAATGACGGCACGCTCGACAAGTTCATCGGGGACTCGATCATGGCCTTCTGGAACGCACCCGTCGATGTCCCCGACCACGCCGGCAAGGCTGTTCATGCGGCCCTGGGCATGCGGGAAACACTCGTCCGCCTCAACAAGAGCGATGCATTCGGTTTCGGCGATGAGCGGCGGGTCGCAATAGGGATCGGCATCCATACGGGGCTTGCATGCGTCGGCAATATGGGTGCGGAGACGCGCTTCAATTATACCGCAGTCGGCGATGCCGTGAACATTGCCGCGCGTATCGAATCCGCCTGCAAGGACATCAATTTCGACATTCTGGTATCTGGACCGACAGCAGGCTTGCTGCCCGATTGCGCTCTGCTCGAGGCGGGAGCGCTGACACTCAAAGGTAAGAGTATGCGAACCAAACTCTTTGCGGTGGTCGGCGATGCGCGCCTGGCGAAATCTGCCGACTTTGTCGAACTTCAGGCCATGCACAGGCAGCTTGTCGCCGCCCTGCGAACACGGTCGACGAGCAGCCGCAAACTTATCGGCGCCACAAGACTCAAGGCGCAGGTCGCGACGACGGGACTATTGCAGGGGTTTTACAGCCAGATTTCGCGCCGAGGCGGACACTTCGTCGACGAGCCTGCAGACAAGGCAGCCGACATTTAGCTGATTTTGCAGCCGTCGCTCGCAAGTCCCCTCGTGCTAACGATGTCGATGCCCGCCGTCCCGATCACCATTGTCGCGGTCGTGACCTTGGTCGTCTTCGTCGTCATGATCGCCTCTGTCATGATGATGATCATGGTCTTTCGGCGTACTGGGAGTTTCGGGCGTACTCGGTGCAGCAGCTTGGGTGTGTGGCGATTCCGGCGCGCTATGTACGCTCGGCGTATTGGGCTGTGCCGGAGCAGGATTGTTTGCCGGAGCGCTGCGTGGAGATATCCCGTTTGGCGGATCTTTCGTCGCCGTCGACAGACCGCATCCACCGCCGCCGACAAAACCCATTCGTCCCGAAAGCTGTTGATCCCCGGACAGAAACGGTAGAGCTCGCTGGTTGCCGAGCTTCTTGAGAATATCGCGATTGACCCGGCGCGGATCACTTATCTCGCCATTGCGTTTGGCGACCACACAGTCGCATTGTTCCTTCAATTGCCTGCAGCCGCCCGCGCCGCAAAATTGAGCGGCGCCGTTCAATAGGACGACCGCCGTCATGCCGTTGGCGCCGACATAAAAATCGAACGCGGTTCCGCGCACGCCGATCGTTCCGGCCGGCGTCACGATTTGATAGGCCGAATGGTCCGAATTTCCGCTCATCCAGCGAAAAGTGCCCTTCGCCGCATTTATGGTAAGCTTTTTGACCGAGCCCGAGTCATCGAAGACGAACTTGTCGATGGTAACGGACGAGCCGGCTCCGACAGCCAATTTCGTGCCGTCCCGAAATGTGAACTGTCCAAGGCCCGAAATGGAGGTGCGAATTTGCTCGTCCCGGTGGACGGGATCATCGACTACAAGCGGACCGCCTGCGCCTCTAACTTCGGTTTTGATCAGCACCGCCTGGCCGACCGTCTCGGCAGCTTTCAAAGGCAATGGCGCGAGCAGCACGACGCTCAGCGCAACGGTCGCGGCGTGACGTAGACACGACATCCCACCCTCCAAGATTATCCATGTTTTACCATAGGATACTCTCGAATGTCCCATCATCCTTATTGAGTATAAACGGTGGGGTTGAGTTAGTTCTTAGTTACGCTTGATCAATAACCTGATGCATTCTATCCAGCGTGACGAAGCTTGAGATGCGCGCGCCCTTGTCTGGAAGCGCGCCTGGCCTGCAGCATTCTTTCGCCGACCTCTCCGTTCGGTCCGGCGGTGGCCTTGTGTCACACACCCTTCATCGTCTCCGGCTAGGCAGACCAAAATCCGGAGAACGCCAATGCACTCGACCGCAGAGCCAAATCGCCCCAAAATCGCGGAGACCGTTATCCACTCGACGGCGACCATAAGGGATACGAGCATAGGCCGATGCTGCGAGATTTTGGCGGACACATCGCTGCACACGGTCGAACTCGGGGATTATTCCTACTTGGGGCCGCGCTGCATTGTCGGCGATGCAACGATTGGAAAATTCTGCGCTATTGCCGCAGATGTCAGGATTGGCGCCCCCAATCACCCAATGGACCGCCCGTCCATGCACCGCTTCACCTATTGCCCAGAATATTACTCGGCGGACGCCGTGCGCGACGTTTCCTTTTTTGATCAGCGAAAGGAAGATCGCGCCATCATTGGTAACGACGTCTGGATTGGTCACGGGGTCATTGTTTTGCCTGGTGTAAAGGTTGGGGACGGTGCTGTGCTCGCAGCAGGTGCGGTCGTCACCAAAGACGTTCAACCATATACTATTGTCGGTGGTGTTCCCGCCAAATTCATTCGCGAGCGCTTCACCCGAACTATCGCAGAAAGACTTGCGTCTATCGCCTGGTGGGATTGGCCATTCGAGACCATCTTGGCGCGGCTCACCGACTTTCAGTCAAGCGATATCGAGGCCTTTTGCGAGCGCTGGTCCTAGTCCGCAGCTCGCAGTCGCTTCTGGCGCTTGTTTGCCGTATACAGTGCCCGAGCTCTCAGCCCTTCGTAGAATTCAGCTAGAGCTTCGGCCTGGCAATTGGCGGGGTGGCCGAAAGACGTTCCTTTCGCGCAAAAATAGGCTTTAGCCCATTGCCAGCGTTTCGGCATAAGCGCAGAGCATATCCGCCATGGCACCGGCGTAAGCATCGATTTCCTGCTCCGTCCGCGACGTTTGTGAAAACTCCTTGCCGACGGTCGTCAGCGTCGTAACGATCAGCTCGCCGGCAATGTCCCGGACGTCGTCGGATATACGGGGAAGCAACTCCAATATGAAACTATCGAAGATCCGATCGCCCTCTGCCCGCAACTCGCGCGCCTCTGGAGCATCTCGGTAGAGTGGTGCGGCGTCGGCGAGCGCCACGCGCACCGGCGCCTCCTCACATTCGGAACGAACGAAGGCATGGACCAGGTTCCGCAGCCGCTTCTTCGGTGGCACGGCATCCGCCAGAATCTCGCGCAGCATCTCGGTCGACCGGCGCCACTCGTCGCTTTGGAGCCGGAACAGGATCGAGGCTTTATTCGGGAAATATTGATAGAGCGAACCGATGCTGACCCCGGCCTTTTCCGCCACGCGCGCCGTGGTGAAGCGCTGGGCACCCTCCGTCGTCAAAACCTGAACAGCCGCAGTGAGAATGGCTGAAACAAGCTCATTCGAACGGCTTTGCTGGGGCTCCTTTCTCGTGGAAATCCGGGGCTTTACGTGTTGCGTCATCAAGCCACCCGTCAATGCGATTAGAAAACGCGAGGAATTAATCGTATTTCTCTGCCCAACACAATGCCGTGTTTTGGAGACAACTATGATTACCCTCACGTCAGACCCTGTCGCACCATTGCTTGATCGACTGTTCGCAGAGGCGGATGCAGCGACGAGCCCAGCCATCAGGTCTTTCACATCCGAAGAGCGCACCGCTCTCACCGCCAGCAAGACCCAATACCTCGACCTCTATGGCCGGCTGAAAGACCTTTGGCTCCCGGTCTCGCGCGAGACGGGCGAACTTCTCTATATGCTGGTCCGCGCGATAGGTGCACGCACGGTCGTCGAGTTCGGTACCTCGTTCGGGATCTCGAGCCTCTACATTGCTGCGGCGTTGCGCGACAACGGCGGCGGGCGGCTGATCTCCAGCGAATTCGAACCCGGCAAGATCGCAAGGGCGCAGCAAAACCTCGAAAAGACTGGCCTCGCCGATCTGGTCGAGATCCGCGCCGGAGATGCGATGGAAACACTGGCACGCGATCTTCCCGAAGCCATCGACCTGCTTCTGCTGGATGGTGCCAAGGCGCTCTACGCCGACATCTTCGACCTCGTCGAGGAGAAGCTGCGGAAGGGAGCGTTGATCCTCGCCGATGACGCGGAAATGTGCCCCGAATATCTGGAGCGCATCCGGGCATCCAAGGGGCGCTATCTCTCCCTCCCCTTCGCCGGCGACATCGAACTTTCGATCAAGCTCAGCTGAGGCTTGCCCATCCCACGCACTTCAAATTCAAGAGAGACAGAAATGCCGTATTTGTCGCAAGCGCCACCGGTTGGGTCGGTTCCGCCGTGGTGAGTGAGCTATTGGCGGGGCCTACTTCAATGAAAAGCGGCGCGTGTAAGACGCGCCGCTCAGACCGCTGACAAACCCCGTCATTTTTTGGCGGGGTTTTATTTTGTGTTGAGTTTCGAGGTTGACTGGATGTTTTGAACGGGCCGTTCAGATTCCCTCTGCTTATGCGGGGCTCGGTTGGCTGGCCTTGGTGAGGGCCATTGCGATCTTCTTGATGTTCTGGGCGGCTGCGGCCATCAGGCACTGGCATTGGACCCGGATGAGACTTCGGAACCGCGCGTAGCGATGACC
>NZ_JARWKZ010000106.1:0-7471 GCF_050577975.1 Rhizobium sp. BR 315
GTGTGAAGAGCGGATTGGCGACGCCGCTGAACCGGCTGGCGTTGTTGGCGGTCACCGTGATCGCGCGCGGCGTCACCGTCAGATTGCTGCCGGTGTAGCCGATTGCGTAATTGGCATTGCCGAGCGTGCCGAGGCCGATCGCATAGGTGCCGATGCCGGAGCCGGTCGTGGCTGAGCTTGCAAGGCTGCCCGTCAGCGTGTCGCCATTGATGAGGCCCGAGACGGTGTAGCCGAAGACCAGATTGGCATCACCATAGATGCGGCTTGCATTGCTCGCGGCGACGGTGAGCGCGCGCGGGGTGATCAGAAGATTATTGCCGGTGTAGCTGATCGAATAGTTGGAATTGCCGAGCGTGCCCTGGCCGATCGCGTAAGCGCCAACGTTGGAATATTGCCCGGCGGGTGTCGAAAGCGAACCGGAAAGCGTATCGCCGTTGACGAGGCCGAGCCCACCGATTGTGTAGGTGAGCGCTGGGTTGACATCGCCATAGGTCTTCGAGCGAGCACCCGCCGCCACCATGAGCGCACGCGGATTGATCGTCAGGTTCGCGCCGGTATAGCTAATCGAATAGTTGGAATTGCCGAGCGTGCCCTGGCCGATCGCGTAAGCGCCAACGTTGGAATATTGCCCGGCAGGTGTCGAAAGCGAACCGGAAAGCATATCGCCGTTGACGAGGCTGAGGCCACCGATGGTGTAGGTCAGCATTGGGTTGACATCGCCATAGGTCTTCGACAGAGCATCCACCGTCACCGTGAGCGCTCGCGGATTGATCGTCAGGTTCGTGCCGGTGTAGCTGATCGAATAGTTGGAATTGCCGAGCGTGCCCCGGCTGATCGCGTAAGCGCCAACGTTGGAATATTGCCCGGCAGATGTCGAAAGCGAACCAGAAAGCGTATCGCCGTTGACGAGGCCGAGCCCACCGATGGTGTAGGTCAACGTTGGGTTGACATCGCCATAGGTCTTCGACAGAGCATCCGCCGTCACCATGAGCGCGCGCTGAGTGACGCTGAGATTGGCCCCGGTGAAGGTGAGTGCGTAGTTGCCGGAAGCTGCGAGCGAGCCTTGCGAGATTGTATAAGTTCCGACGTTGGATCCCGCCGCCGCCGCCGTCACGAGGTCGCCCGAGAGCGTGTCGCCATTGACGAGCCCGAGCCCACCGATGGTGTAGGTCAGCGTCGGATTGGCGTTGCCGTAGATGCGTGTTTGCGCGTCCGCCGTGACGGTCAGGGCGCGTTGGGTAACGCTGAGACTGCCATTGACGAAGTTGAAGCCATAGCCGCTCGAGGCGAGCGAGCCCTGCGCGGCGACGATATCATAGATTCCGACGTCGGCTGACGCTGCCGCGCCGGCCGAGGTAACGCTGGCCGATCCCGAGACGACACCTGAAAGCGTGTCGCCAAGATAGGCCCCGGTCACGCCCGTATCCAGGCCGGTGATCGTGGCGTTCGGCAGCGTCGCGACGTCGCCATACGTCTTGCTTGCATCGACAGCTGCCACCGTCAAGGTCGGGTGGTAGGCAAAGACGTAGCGATTGCCTGTCGCCGACACCGCGCCACCAGCCGTCGTATTCCAAACGGCCGTGTTGCCGCTGTCGAGCCCGCCGAACGTGTCGCCAGTCGGGTTGGCGGAATAGATCAGCCAGCGGCCGGATGTGGCTGCGACCGCGCTTGACCCTGCGTTATTGATGAAGGCACCACCAGCCACGAGCACAGGAGAGCTGCCGGAGATCGCGGCGCCTGATGCGATCGTCAGGTCACCCGCCGTCGCGATCTTGATCTGATCGCCTGTCACGCCTGTCACGAGGCAGTTGCAGGCATCAGTGGCGCTCGCCGCAACCGTCAAAGCGCTGGCGTCGTAGATATCCATGGCTCCGCCGGATGCTACGAATTGGCTGAACTGATTGCCGCTGTTCGTGAGCGTGAATGTGTTGCCTGACCCCTGCAGCATCAAAGTATTGGCGGAGACGGCGGCGGTTTGTGTGACGTTCCCGGGGCTCGACAGGTTGACCGTGCCGCTGACCGAAAGTGCCGTATCGACGGCGAAGTCGTTCACCGCAAAGATCGAGCGATTGGCGAATGTGAGGCCGGATGCCGTCGTGCCGGCAGTCGCGTTGGCATAGGCCGCGTCAAGCGCCGACAGCGTGCCAAGGGCGGTCGTGTCGCGCCGCCAGCCACCCGAAACGTCGACGTTGTTGACGGTGCCGAGTGCCGTGCGGAATGTTGCCCCATCGGCCGCACCCGTTGTCGCATTGGCAGCCGTATAGGCCAGCACATTGGTGCCGTTGGTCGTATCGATCGTGCCATTGGCGACGATCGCGTAGTAATAGCCGTTCGCTCCCGTCGTGACTGTCTGGACAGTGCCGTTTCCGACACGGACATTGACGAGGCCCGCACCATTCGCCCCGGAGGCAAGCGCGGTCGTGCCGCTGTTCTGATAGGCGATGCCGGAGATGGCCTGAACGCCGTTGGCATAAAACGGGGTAAGGTAAGCGTAGAGGCCGGGGGAGACGGTGAATGCAGAGCCGAGCCCGCTGGCCGTAGAACCGTCCTGCAATTGCGCCGTTGTGAGGCCGGTGACATTGCCCGACAGCCCAGCGGAATCGTTTGCGATTGCCGTGGTCGTCCCGCTCGTTTGCGTGTCCCAATAGCTATTGGCGATCGAGCCGCTATATGTATATCCGACAAGACCGCCAGCATTGCCACCGCTGACCGCGCCCGTCGAATAGGCGTTGCCGATCGTACCAAATAAGTATCCGATGAGTCCGCCGACGTTATTGCCACCAATGACGGCGCCGGTCGCATAAACGTTGGTGATCGAGACTCCATAAGAAGACGAGTCGGTCAGGCCGATGAGGCCGCCGGCATTGTTTCCGGTTCCTGTGACAGCGCCCGTCGCGTAAGCATTGTTGACGGCACCACTGACATATCCGGCAAGACCGCCCACTCTCACGGCGCCGCCGACCGTGGCGGAGGAATAGGCGCTGTTGATCGCACCACCGTTCAGATAACCGACGAGGCCGCCGGTGTTGCTGCCGCCATTCACCGAGCCGGTGACGTAGGTGTTGTTGATTGTGTTGCCGGACTGGTATCCAACAAGGCCGCCGACGTAACGGCCATAAGGATTCGTGTTGGCGACCGAGACGTTGACCAATCCGATATTCTGAATGAGGCCGCTGCTATAACCGAAGAACCCAGCGCCGTCGCCGCTCTTGGAGATCGTCAGATTACTGATTGTTTGGCCAAGGCCCTCGAACGCGCCGGTGAAATAGTTTAGGTAGTTTGGCCCAATCAGCGCATCGCTGTAAGTGGTGCCCGCCGCGTCAAGACTTCTGGCGAGTGCATATTGGCCCCCGAGACCAACCGACGTGATGTTGGCCACATCCGCCATCGAGTAGAGAAGCGAATAAGCCGCGCCATTGACACTGAGCAAGCCGCCCTGGTTCGACGTCGCAAGTGTACCATCTGCATTCAGATAGGTGATGCTCCCGACGAAGCCGGAACCGGTCAGTCCAAATGAGAGATTGCTCGCCGACGAGCCGTCATAGGCAAGCGCGACGGAACCCGCGCCCTTCACGGTGATCGGAGCGTTGATCGTCAGCGCACCGCCAGAGAGTAGACGGAGGCTGCTGCCTCCCGTCAGTGTCAGCGGGCTGGCGACCGTCAACGGCGATCCGCTCGCAGTCGTTACGGTCATTCCGCCTACCGTCACTGCCTGATCGATCGTGAAGCTCGCGCCGAGCGCGTTGATCAGAATGTTGGACGTACCGTTGATGGCGGCGGTGGCGCTTGCATCATTGCCGCTCGCAGCAATGGCGGCCGCTTTCGTGACACCAGCGGTTGAGTAAAGCGTCGACACCGTCGAGCCCGACATCGTGTTGCCGAGAAGATTGAACCCGGTTTGAACAGGCTGGTTAGACGCAGTGGCGAATGCTGCCGAGTTGGTCACGCCGGTTCCGGGATTGGCACTCGTATAGGTGACGAGCGAAGCACCGGGCGCGAAGGATCCCGCAGCGCCGAAGAGGTAATAGTAGCCATTGGCGCCTGTCGAGGCCGACCCGAAGCGACTGCCGTTGGCAAGACCGGTCACTGTGACCGCGCCGTTGAGGCCGGAGGCGGCCGGTGTCACCTGGTTGTCGACATAGGCGGTGCCAGAAATCGCCTGAATTCCGTTCGGGAAGAAACTGGTGAGATAGGGATAAAGACCATTCGTGCCGCCGGCGAAGGCGGAGCCGAGATTGACGCCCGTCGTCTGGAGACCCGATGTAGCAAGCCCGCTCACATTCCCTTGCTGGCCCGCCCCATCATTGCCGATGCCGTTGCTGGCGATGCCGCTCGTCGACATGTCCCAATAGGCGTTGGTAACGGAGACCGTGCCTCCACTCCGCGGCATGGTCTGGCCAATTAGCCCGCCCACGGTGGATTGCGTCGGCGCCGTAACGCGGCCGGTCGTATAGGCATTGCTGACGCTGGAAGTCCCACCATCTGTCATCATCATTCCGACGAGACCGCCGGCCTGACCGTATCGCGTGCTGGAAACCGCGCCAGTTGCATAGGCATTGATGATAGAGGCTGCCGCGGACGTCGACGCATAGTTCTGTCCGATGAGGCCTCCCGCCATGGTGCCGCCGAAGGCCGCGCCGGTCGCGAACACGTTGGAAATTGGCGCGGAAGCACCGTTCGATGCAAAGTTTATCCCGACGAGCCCACCGGTCGCAGCCGCTCCCGCTGTCGAGCCGACGGTTCCGGTCGCGTAGGAATTGGAAATCGAAGCCGTGACACCGATGTAGGCAAAATTCTCGCCCACCAAGCCGCCAAGAGTGGAATTCGCATCACCGGTGACTGTCCCCGTCGCATAAGAGCCTGTGATCGCTGCGATATCTTTATCGCCATAATTGTAGCCGACGAGGCCGCCGCCGAATCCGCCGGAGCCTGTCGTCACTGCACCCGTCGCGTAGGAGCCGCTGATCGTGGCCGAGCTCGCATAGGCGTGGTTCTGTCCGACCAGGCCGCCGGCCATGCCGTATTGTCCGACCGTCACGGTACCTGTTGCATAGGAATTGGCGATCAACACCGGCGCGCCGTGGCTCAATGTCGCGCCGACAAGCCCGCCGACCGAGGCGCTCGTTCCGCCGCTCACGCTCGTGGAGGCAAATGCGTTGATGACCGAGGCCTGCGTGCCGTTGCTGGCCGTTGTTAGAAGACCGACCAACGCACCATCCATCGCTCCGGGATTCGGATACCTGGGCGTTGTACCGACCCCGCTGACGCTGCCGCCAACCAGGCCGACATCCCGGATCGTGCCGCCCGTAACCGTGCCGAACAGGCCGACGGGCGCATTATTGGTTGTGCTGTTGATGGTCAGGTTAGAGATCGTGTGTCCCAGCCCCTCAAAGCTCCCCGTGAAAGTGGGGATCGGCGCATCGGTATAGGGCGTTGCCGTAAGATTGAGGTTGCTGGCGAGAGCGAAACGGCCAGAGTTTGCCGTGTTGATGTTCAGCAGATCCGAGGCGGAATAAACGAGCGTTTGCTGCGCGCCATTGAGCAAAAGCGCTTGCGAGCCCGGCGTGCCGGTGAAGTCGATGCTGCCGGCAAAGCGCGTCGCGGTCAGTCCGAAATCGATCGTGCCGCCGCTGCCGCCACCGACATTGGTGTTGAGCATCAGCGCGCCGGTGCCGCCGACCGTGACGGTTGACGCGACATTGATCGAATGCGCCGCGTCGAGCCTGAGGATATTGGCGCTCCAGGTGAGCGGTGATGCGATCGTGATGCCACCGGCCTGCGTGCCTGACGAACCGGTCGAGATCGTAACGTTGGCGGTCGCGAGTGCATTGGTCAGCGTGTTGACGTTGATGACGCTGTCATTGCCTGACGCCGTGAAGCCGGAGGAGTTGCTGTCCGTCCCCGTCGAAATGGTGACGTTATAGGGGTCGAGCAGCAGATTGCCGAACGAGCCATGCGCCGCCGTCAGATCGGTCAGACCGGCATAGGAGAGAAGCGCCTTGCCCGAGACTTCGACCTCGCCGCCATTGCCCGAGACCGCGCCGCCCTTGGCCGTGATCGTGCCGGCAAAGCGGGTGAGGTCATCCGACCATAAGACGACATTGCCGCCATTGCCCGTGGTGATGGCATCGGCATGGATGGCGGTGTTGGCATCGACATCAAGCGTCTCGGCATGCTGCAGCGTGCCCTTGCCCTGACGATTGCCGCCGATCGTGACCGTGCCGCCGCCGGTCTTGCCCGAGGCATTGATCTTCGCATTCGCAAGCGTGATCTTGCGGCCCGTCACCTGCACCTTGCCGCCCGAGCCGTGCCTGCTGCTCGCATCGATCTTACCCGAGATCGCAACCTCGCCATCGCCGCCCGACAGCACGATATCGCCGCTTCGGCCCGACACACCCCTCGCCTCGATCGTGCCCGACATGTTTACCGCCTGCCGCGCCATGTCCTTGGCCGCTGCCGCCGTCAGCTGCACCGTGCCGCCCCGGGCCGAGATCTTGCCGCTGTTCTCGACCAGCGCCCCACTGCCGCCCGCCTTGGTCGGTACTGCCACCTGCAGAAAACCGTCGCCGGACAGATCGAGCGTTGCCTGTTCGCCCGAACCCAAGGCCGCCTTGCCCATCGGCACGGTGATCACACCGCTATTGGCGACCGTGCCGCCGATCAGCGCCATGTAGCCGCCGCGGTTGATGGTGATCGCACCGGCATTCGTCACCGGCGCCGAGGCGCCATTGCCGGTGAAGCTCCGCTTGCCGGCCATGAAGTCGTCGTCGGAGATGCCGAGCGTCGAGGCGACGAAGGCCCCGGCCTTGATCGTCCCGGTCTTGGTAATGGCAATGCCGTTCGGATTGATCAGGTAGACCTGGCCATTGGCGTTGATCTGACCCGCAATGGTCGAGCTTGTCCCACCGGTGACGCGATTGAGGATGGCGGCATTGGCATCGGGCTGGACGAAGGTGACCCGGTTGCCCTTGCCGACATCGAAGCTCTGCCAGTTGACGACGGCGCTGCCGCTCGCCTGGTTGATCGTCAGTGCCCCTGCCGATGGCGTTCCGATCGTCGCACTGCCGGCCGCCACCTGACCGCCCGTCGGCAGCGACTGGGCCAGCACCGCCGTCGAATGCACCAGCGCCGTCGAGGCCAGAAGCGCCACAAGCCGGGTCTTGTGGGAAAGCATCATGCGGGTCGTCTGTCGGGTCATCACTTTTATCCTAGAATTGAAACGCCGCAGCAACTGTAAATCGATTGTCGTTGGAGCCGTCGCCGAAGCGCTCGACGCGGCCATATTCGAGGTTGACGTTCATGCTGTTGAAGCTCGTCTGTTCGGCCGCCGCCAGCCGCAGGCCGAGGCCATAGGCCGCGCCGCGCGAAAAGCCGCTCTCCAGCGCCGTCGGCTGGTAGAGCTTGACGCCGCCATAGGCGCCGAACAGGTAAGGCGAGACCACCACGGCCCCGGCCGTGCTCGTTCCATCGG
>NZ_JARWKZ010000107.1:0-7372 GCF_050577975.1 Rhizobium sp. BR 315
GCCCCGACCTGAGTGGAGCTCAAAGCACCGACCTGGGCGGTCGACAGACCGGTGACAGACTTCGATGTGAGAGCGCCGATTTGCGTGGTCGAAAGACCCGCGACATTGTCGGTGGTCAGAGCTGCAACCTGTGTCGCATTGAGGGTAGCGACCTGAGCCGTGGTCAATGCACCGACCTGTGTCGAGGTGAGCGCATGGACCTGGGTGGTCTTCAGGGCTGCGACCTGCTCCGTGCGCAGCGCTGCAGCCTGGTCGGACGACAGGGCGGCAACATTGGCCGTCGACAGACCGCCGAGAGCCGGGGTATTGATGGCGGCGATGTCGGCCGTCGAAAGGCCGGCGACCTCGGCGCTGCTMAAGGCACCAACCTGGGCGGCGTTCAGGGCACCGACCTGGGCCGTGGTCAGGGCCGCGACGTTGGCCGAGCCGAGCACACCGACCTGAGCGGTGGTGAGACCGGCGATCGACTTCGAGTTCAGGGCTGCGACCTGCGTGGTCGACAGACCTGCGACATTGTCGGTGGTCAGGGCAGTCACCTGCGCCGCATTGAGCGTACCGACCTGAGCCGTGGTCAATGCACCGACCTGTGTCGATGTCAGGGCGTTGACCTGGTTGGTCTTCAGGGCTGCGACCTGAGCCGTGGTCAGGGCTGCAGCCTGGTCGGACGACAGGACCGCAACGTTGGCCGTCGACAGACCGCCGAGAGCCGCGGTGTTGATGGCGGCGATGTCGGCCGTCGAAAGACCGGCGACCTCGGCGCTGCTAAAGGCACCAACCTGGGCGGCGTTCAGGGCACCGACCTGGGCCGTGGTCAAGGCCGCGACGTTGGCCGAGCCGAGGACACCGACCTGAGCGGTGGTGAGACCGGCGATCGACTTCGAGTTCAAGGCTGCGACCTGCGTGGTCGAGAGACCTGCGACATTGTCGGTGGTCAGAGCTGCAACCTGCGTCGCATTGAGCGTGCTGACCTGAGCCGTGGTCAAGGCGCCGACCTGCGTCGAGGTGAGCGCATGGAGCTGGGTGGTCTTCAGGGCTGCGACCTGAGCCGTGGTCAGGGCTGCAGCCTGGTCGGACGACAGGACTGCGACGTTGGCGGTCGACAGACCGGCAAGGGCGGCAGTGCTGATGGCGGCAATATCTGCCGTCGAGAAGCCGGCAATGTCAGCCGTCGAAAGCGCACCGATCTGTGCAGAGTTCAAAACGCGAACCTGAGAGGACGTCAGAGCTCCAGCTTGCGACGAGCCAAATCCGCCAATTTGAGCTGCGCTAAGGGCCGCGACTTGTTCCGTGCTCAAGATCTCGATCTTTGTCGAGTCGAGAACAGCCAATTGGCTTAAGTTGAGGCCTTTGATCGCGCTCGCGGATACAGCGCTTATCTGGTCAGTCGTCAGGGTGGCGATATCGTCGGTTCCCAGCGCTGCAATCTGGGATGAGGAAAGCGCCTTGACCTGCGTGGTGCTCATCGCTGCCACATCGCTCGTCGTGAGAGAGGCGATTGTGGTGGTGGTAAGAGATTTGATCTGATTGACAGTCAAGGAAGAAATGATTGAGGTCATTGGTTTGGGGGCCCCTAATGTTAACCTTTAACAGATGCCATTTCTCTGACGCCGACAGCGTGAAAAGAGCGCGCCTATCTCTTGACCGCGGCTTCAGGCGCACCTTGCGACGAAGCACAGACAATTCGGGAGGCAGAAGTCGTCATTGACGCCTGCCGCTCAAGTATCCCGCCGGACGGAAAGAATGTGGTGAGAACATGGCTCGCTGGAGCCGAAGCATAGGAAGGGCTTCATGCATGCAGGGTGAGCAACAACCCTGATTCCTACGCCTGCAACTATATACGTCTCGCTATCGCCGAGCCGCTTCATCAAAATCCCGACTTCAGCACATGCTAATGTTGCATTCATCAGCTCGTGTCTTAACCAAAGGATTAGTGGGCTGCTTTTAATTTCCAGTTAACGAGGCGTCTCTTTTGCTTACGCGCCTCAAAAAACAACTTAAGATATATTTATATGCAACCTCAATCACCGATGGTGCGCGAGGCTAATTAGGTTAATTTAAAGAATTATCACAAACATCTTCGATGCTTATTCGAATAACTCAAATAGCATCATGTAATTTTATATACAAAATTTCGCGATCGCCTTTGTAAGCTTGATACATATTGGCAATTATTGAAATTAAGCACCATCGAACTGCGGAATAGGTGATTATTTAATAACGATTTCAGCGAAGAGCGGCGATTTGGAGTGTATAATCTTCTTTATGCCTTTCGGCACCGAGAAATCAACCATCAATTGTTTCATAACAGTAAAATACAATCATAAGAAATTGGATCATTACTGGACTCGCGTAAAATGATGACAAGCCCAAAGCAAGCTAGCATCGGTAAACGAAGTGAGTGCCATTTCAGCCGGCCTCAATTTTGGCCGTAAGATCACTTGTTTGTGGGATGCCTATGCTCGTTAATAATGCAGTCGCCTCGGATATCTCCCCCGTGCTCGGAGAACTGCTGGACAGAGCTCGAAATCAACGCTTGTCGCTGCCCGAATTATTGCAGGTTGTTGAGACCCTGAGCGAGACCGGACAAACAAGGCTGGCAGCTGAGGTTTACAAAGCGTGGATCGCGTTCAACGAGACGCATCCGCTGCTGCACATCGTTTACTTCAATTACTCGGTCACTTTGCGGCAGCTGGGCGATGTGACCGGTGCGATTCATGCGTTGCGGGCCTGCTTGAAAAGTGAGCCGCGTTTCGGGCAAGCGTACGTCAACCTTGGTCGCGCGCTCGAGGATTGCGGCCTTACCAGCCAAGCCGTTCAGCAATGGCGCGGTTATCTGGAAGCCACGAACGAACTCACCGCGGATCGGGCCATTCATCGCTTGATGATTCTCCAGCACGTCGGCCGTGTCCTTGAGAACGCCGGTCTCTACGAAGAGGCGGAGACGGCTTTGTGGCAAGCTATCGAATTGCGGCCAGACAAGACCGAAGCGGCGCAACATTGGACATCGTTGCGGCAACGCCAGTGCAAATGGCCGGCCATGGTCGGATCAGAGCACGTTTCGACCCGTCAATTGCTCGACGCGATGTCTCCCTTGACACTTTCTTGCCACCTCGATGATCCGCTTTTCCAGCTCGCCAAGGCCTATCGCTACTGCAAGTCGCTTGTGGGGCGCCCCGATCTGAGCGGCTTTTCGCGTATTTTACCGCGACAGAAATTCGGAACCGGAGAGCGGCTGCGCGTCGGCTATGTATCGTCTGATTTACGCGATCATGCGGTGGGTTTCGCCCTTCGTGAAGTCTTCGAAACGCACGACAAGAACAGTGTCGAAATCTATGCATATTATTGCGGCGACTCGTCGGCCGAAGATGCCACGCAATCGCGAATCAAGAGCGCCGTCGATTGCTGGCGTGACATCTCCGGCCTCAGCGACCGCGACGCCGCAAGGCAAATCGTCACTGACGAGGTCGACATCCTCATCGACGTCAACGGCTATACAAAGCACGCGCGGACCAAGATCTTCGCCTATCGGCCGGCACCTGTCATCGTCAATTTTTGCGGCTATCCGGGCACCATGGGCAGCCCGTTTCATCAATATATCATCGCCGATGAGCAGATCATTCCGCACGAAAACGAGATTTATTATACGGAAAAGGTACTGCGGATCCCTTGCAATCAACCGATCGATCGCAAGAGGCAGATCGCCGAGCGCCCGCGGCGTGCCGATGTCGGATTGCCGGAAGACGCGTTCATATTCGCCTGCTTCAATGGCATGCAGAAGATCACGGATGCCTGCTTCGCCCGTTGGATGACCATTCTCTCCGAGACGCCCGACAGCGTCCTCTGGCTCCTGACCGGCGGCGAGGATGTCGATCAGCGCCTGAGGCAAGCAGCCGAGCAGCGCGGTGTGGCGCCCGAGCGCCTGATTTTTGCGCCGAAGGCGCCCAACGCCAAGCATCTCGCACGCATTGGACTGGCCGATCTTTTCCTCGACACTTTCCCCTATGGCGCTCATTCCACGGCAGGCGATGCTTTGACGATGGGCCTGCCGGTCCTGACGTTCCCTGGCGACGGTTTCGCGTCGCGGTTCTGTTCGAGCATCGTCTCGGCCGCCGGGGCACGGGATCTGATCTGTGATGGCCCGGCCGACTTCGTCCGGAAGGCCATCGGTTTTGCACGGAACCGTGAAAGCCTGACAAAGATAAGGCATGCCCTGGAGCTTCATCGCGATGCCAGTGTGCTGCGCGACATTCCGGCTCTCGTCCGGCGTCTTGAGCAACTGTACTGGCAAATGCAGAGCGAGTGCGAACGCGGCGAAACGCCGGTACCGGATCTCGGCAATCTCGATCTCTACTATGAGATCGGCGCAGAGCTCATCGCTGAGAACGTCGAGTTCAGCAACGATTTCACCCGTCGCCAGCGCTACACCGAGAAGTTGGCGCAATGGCATGCCTTTTCGCCGATCCCCCATGATAGCCGTTTATGGACGGCAGAGACTGCCAGTGCGTCGTGAGCGGCACCACACCAGAAACCGAGGCTGAAATGGCTCCAGTAATTCTTGTCACATTTGCGGGCAGACAGAAGAGAATGGAAATTCTCACCCGATACATCCAAGCCGCCATGGATGCCGGGATCATAGACGAGTGGCATGTGTGGGATTTCACGCGCTCACAACAGGATCATGAGTGGGTGACGTGCCAATTCGGCCCGATCCGCTATATGGGCTCCGCCGCACTATACCAGTCCGCCGGATCGGCAGCGCCCAACCAGCCGCTTCGCCTTAGCGCCACGATCACCAACGACTTTCACATTGCCATCGTGCCGAATGACGACGGTGACGAATATTTCGAGCTGGTCGTCGGCGGCTGGAGCAATTCGCACTCTGTCTTGCGCAAGCTGCCACGCAGCGCACTCAAGAATTTCGATCGTGACGATGCAGCGACCGTCTGGAGCCGGCCGACGCCAGGCGTCCTGTCTCCGGGCGCCGCAAATCAGATCGTCCTCAACATCGATGCGGCCGGCATTCCCTCACTCCATGTCAACAACGTGGTGATCGGTCAGTGGGCGGATCTCGACTTGTCGGCCGGCGCATCGATCATGGTTCGCGGCGGCTGGGGTGCCGACCTGGAACTGGGTAACGTGCGATCGCGGATACAGCGCTTCGTCGGCAATCCGAACGAGCACATGCCCTATTGGCAAGCCTATGACTTTTACGCAAAACGACTGAGGACATATTCCGACTCGATCTTCCTGAAGTGCGACGACGACATCGTCTACATGGATATCGAGAAGCTCAGCGATTTCATCGAATTCCGGCGCACAAATCCGAAATATGTGCTGGTCTCCGCCAATGTCGTAAACAACGGGGTCTGCGCCCATTGGCAACAGATGGCCGGCTCCATTCCCGAGCAAGTCGGCGAATTCGAGCGGCCGCCGGGCGGATTTGGCGGAAGCCTGTGGCAAAGTGCGGAACGCGCCAACGACCTCCACGACTTTTTCTTGAAGACTGACAGCAAGCATCTTCCTTTGCCGAGCAAAGTGATCGAGTGGAAGGAACGTCAATCGATCAACTTCATCGCATGGCTCGGCAAGGATCTCGTGCACATGGCTTTGCCGAAAGGCGATGATGAACGCGCGCTGACGGTCGACCTGCCGGAGCTTCTCGACAGACCGACGGCGATCTTCTCGGACTTCACGGTCAGCCATCTCAGCTTCGGACCGCAGGAGAATGGCTTGGCCCTCGATCGTTTGATTAACGCCTACGACGAGCTGATGCGCAGCGCGATCGCGGTGTAACGCCCTTTGTCATTTGCGTGGACTTTTTTGAATGAGAAATTGGAGCATCCTGGAATGCGTGCGAGCGAAAGAATCGGCATAGTAGGCGCGGGACTGTCGGGAGCGGTGATCGGAAGGGAACTCGCGCTGGCCGGTCACCAGGTCGAGATCTTTGATGCACGCGACCACATCGCCGGAAACTGCCATACGGAGCGCGACGGTGACACTGGGGTCATGGTGCATGTCTATGGTCCGCACATCTTCCATACCGACGACACGGAGGTCTGGGACTATGTGAATAGCTTCCAGACCTTCAGGCCCTACAAGAACCGTGTGAAGACGACGTCAAAGAGCCAAGTCTATTCCTTGCCAGTCAATCTGCACACGATCAATCAGTTTTTTGGGAAGACCTTCAGGCCGGATGAGGCCCGCGCCTTCATCGAAGTGCAGGCGGATGGATCCATCCACGATCCGCAGACATTCGAAGAACAGGCGCTTCGCTTCGTGGGCAAGGATCTCTATGAAGCCTTCTTCAAGGGATATACCCAAAAGCAGTGGGGCTGCTCGCCAACGGAATTGCCTGCATCCATCCTGAAACGGCTTCCGGTGCGCTTCAACTATGACGACAATTACTTTGCGCACAAATATCAGGGAATGCCTGAAAACGGCTACACTGAAATGGTCGACCGTATTCTCGACCATCCCAACATCAACGTCAGTCTGAAGACGCGGTTTCACCGAACACAGAAGCAGGACTTCGCCCATGTGTTCTATTCCGGCCCGCTCGATGGCTATTTCGATCACGAATTCGGCCCATTGGGATATCGAACACTCGATTTCGAGCGATTCGAATATGATGGCGACTACCAGGGCTGCGCGGTGATGAATTATGGTGACGTGAGCGTGCCCTATACGCGGATCACCGAGCACAAGCACTTCTCGCCCTGGGAAGAACACAAGCGATCAGTCTGCTATCGGGAATTCTCGCGGGAATGCGGCATTGACGACATCCCTTATTATCCAATCCGCCTCGTCGAAGATAAGGAGCAGCTCGCTCAATATGTGCAGCGTGCGAACTTGGAAACATCGATCACCTTTGTCGGGCGGCTCGGCACCTATCGCTATCTCGACATGGATCTGACTATTCGCGAAGCACTTGATACCGCGCGGCTTTACCTTGCCCGGAAGGCGGATAACGAGACCATGCCGGCATACCTACACTCGCCGATCTAACCGCAAAAGAAAGGCAGCGAGCAGACGATCTGGTTTAAGCCGCCAGGATATCGGCGCTGCCATAAAGCAAGCGACGAACAACCATCGCTACGCGGGCCAAAAGAAAACCGCGCCTTCGAGGGAGGGCGCGGTGAAGTCGTCATTGCGTATTTCAGCCGGCGTTGGACGCCGACGCTTGCTATTAGCCGCGGAACAGCGACAGGATCGACTGGCTCGAGGAGTTGGCGATCGAGAGCGACTGGACGGCGAGCTGCTGCTGCGTCTGCAGAGCCGACAGCTTGCTCGATTCCTGTTCCATGTTGGCGTCAACCAGCTTGCCGACGCCCGACTGGATCGAGTCGGACAGCGACGAAGCGAAGCTCGTCTG
>NZ_JARWKZ010000108.1:0-7079 GCF_050577975.1 Rhizobium sp. BR 315
GCCTACAAGTACCATATCGGCCAGCCCTTCGTTTACCCGAAGAACGATCTCGACTATGCGTCGAATTTCCTGCGCATGTGCTTTGCCGTGCCCTGCGAGGAATATGTGGTCAATCCGGTGCTTGCCCGCGCCATGGACCGCATCTTCATCCTGCACGCGGATCATGAACAGAACGCATCGACCTCGACGGTTCGCCTCGCCGGCTCTTCCGGCGCCAATCCCTTTGCTTGCATCGCCGCCGGCATCGCATGCCTCTGGGGCCCGGCCCATGGCGGCGCCAACGAAGCTGCGCTCAACATGCTGACGGAAATCGGCACGGTCGACCGCATTCCGGAATATATCGCCCGCGCCAAGGACAAGAACGATCCGTTCCGATTGATGGGCTTCGGTCATCGCGTTTACAAGAACTACGATCCGCGCGCCAAGATCATGCAGAAGACGGCGCACGAGGTCCTCGGCGAACTCGGCATCAAGGACGATCCGCTGCTCGACATCGCGATCGAACTGGAGCGTATCGCGCTGACCGATGACTATTTCATCGAGAAGAAGCTTTACCCGAATGTCGACTTCTATTCCGGCATCACGCTGAAGGCGCTCGGCTTCCCCACGACCATGTTCACGGTACTATTTGCGCTCGCCCGCACCGTCGGCTGGATTGCCCAGTGGAACGAGATGATCGAAGATCCGGATCAGCGTATCGGCCGCCCGCGCCAGCTCTATACCGGCGCACCGCTGCGCGAATACGTTCCGCTTTCAAAGCGCTGAGCGACATCCGTGATGAAAC
This sequence comes from Rhizobium sp. BR 315, assembly GCF_050577975.1. Classification (NCBI taxonomy): domain Bacteria; kingdom Pseudomonadati; phylum Pseudomonadota; class Alphaproteobacteria; order Hyphomicrobiales; family Rhizobiaceae; genus Rhizobium; species Rhizobium sp. BR 315. The sequence goes on from NZ_JARWKZ010000108.1 coordinate 785, forward strand.
GAATACCCGGCTGCTCAGCTGCGATCTCGCAGGGTTGAATGCAATGGCGACCGAACAGTGGTGCTTGACGAATCTTGCTTCCCTTGCGAAGGCCTAGCGCGAGCATGCGAAGACGTTGAAAGCGACCGTTCTGCTCGTTGAACTCAGCGACTTCGCGGACGTCAAACGTATCTATGCCGCCCCCCTCTAGACCCCCTACCCCTGCTGGCGGTGGAAGGCGTTGGCGAAAGGTGCAAAAGTGAAATCGAGACCTTGATCGCTCTCAGTCAAGCTGCGCGCCGCCTTCACCGCAACGATCAGGAACAACATTGCTCCGGCGTCCCCGTTCAGCATAAACGTTCAGATGAACAAAGCTGTAGACGTTGACGATCGGAACAGGAAGAACGGGAATGACGCTCACTGCTGCGCTAACGAGGCATCTAAAAAATCCGGAGCAATTCCTCGACCTATCCGAGCCTAGCACGCACACGGCTACATCTATGAAGCGCTTTGCGGTCTTTAACCCGTCCACCGGCGATCTGCTGGCCGAGGTGCCGGACATGAGTGCCGAAGAGGTTTCCGCAGCCATTGACAAGGCGCATGCTGCCCAAGCGCCTTGGGCTGGGCTCACCGCCCGGGCGCGCTCGGACATCCTGTGGAAGTGGCACCGGCTGATCCTCGAACATAGCGACGATCTTGCCGTGATCTTGACGGCTGAGATGGGAAAGCCGCTGGGAGAGGCGAAATCGGAAGTCTTGTACGCGGCKGCATATCTCTAATGGTACGCCGAAGAGGCCAACCGCATTTACGGCGAGACCATTTCAGCGCCCTCCAATGACAGGCGTATGCTGGTGATCAAGCAACCAATCGGTGTTGTCGGGGCCATTACCCCTTGGAACTTTCCGGCCTCGATGGTAGCGCGCAAGATTTCGCCGGCGCTTGCCGCTGGCTGTACCGTTGTCTTGAAGCCCGCTGAGCAAACGCCCCTCGTTGCCGGGGCCATGTTCGCCCTCGCGCGTGCAGCTGGTTTCCCGGAGGGCGTTCTCAATTTCGTCTATGCGTCAGAGGGTGACGCTATCGGTCGTGAATTGTGTTCAAACCCAAAGGTGCGAAAGATCAGTTTCACAGGGTCGAACGAAGTCGGCCGATTACTGATGCGCTAGTGCTCCGACCAAATCAAGCGCATCAGCTTCGAACTCGGCGGGAACGCCCCTTTCATCGTCTTCGACGATGCTGATATCGACGCCGCCGTTGACGGCCCGATCCGAGCCAAGTTTCGCAATGCTGGGCAGACCTGCGTGTCCGCCAATCGGCTGTACGTCCAAAAACGCGTCTATGACGAATTTGCTGAAAAGTTCACCGCGCACGCGCGAAGACTTCGCGTTGGCGACGGCTTTGAACAGGACACCGCGATCGGGCCTCTGATCGACAATCATGCTCTGACAAAGATCGAAGCGCATGTCGATGACGCTGTCAAAAACGGGGCAATAGTGCGATGTGGTGGGCGGCGCATCGGCACGTCCGGAACATTTTTTGAGCCGACCGTGATTACAAATGTCGTCAGCTCAATGCGCATCGCCCAGGAAGAGACTTTCGGTCCTCTGGCACCAATCATCCGTTTCGACGACCCGGAGCAAGTCGTGCGATACGCTAACGATACGATCTACGGCCTCGCCGCCTATTTCTATGCTTCGAACCTCAGGCGGGTCTGGCGTGTGGCCGAGGCGCTGGAATACGGGATGGTCGGCATTAACACCGGCCGCATGTCGTCGGAGGCTGCACCCTTTGGAGGGATCAAGCAGTCAGGCATTGGACGTGAAGGCTCCCGCCACGGCCTCGAGGACTATCTTGAAATGAAGTACCTTTGCCTGGGTGGCCTCTGACGCGGATTAAGACCTCCCGCGATTTGACGCTGTTGATACCAGTCTCTCTCGCAAAAAAGAGGCTGCCGTCCTTGTTCGGCGGCAGCCAAGTCGCTTGGGAGGCGAATTCAAAGCTCAAGCGACTGATCCCCTAAACGAAGCCCTTTTCGTACGTGTCGCCGATCAGATACCTATCGCTTCATAGGCATCGGCGATCTGTCGGATTGACGCGACATAGGCGGCGGTTCGGTAGTCACCGAGTTCCGGTTGCTGCTCCATCAGGTCAGCAATGCGCCCCCAGGTGCTTCGCATCACGTCTTCCAGTCCGGAACGAACGAGATCGATTTCCGCGCCGCCTTCGAGGAACTCGTCACGGATGTCGGCAGGGAACTCCTTACCGGTCATGCATTCGAGGGCCGGTGCGATGGTCTGGTTGCGCCGCTCGCGCCGGCGGCGCTCCATCAAGCCGAAGCCGAAGGGATATGCGTGAGATTCTTCACCCATTCGAAGTAGCTGACGATCAGGCCGCTTCTTTGTTGCGAACATCCTTCCATTAACAACACGGCACAAGTCTGGCGGACCGGTAAGTAGGGGCACACTCCCAAGGACCCTACGAGCCGGAACCAATGCCTAACGCAATATGACCACTAATGCAACGAGTGTCTTAGTTTGCGATATATGGATCAGGTGTAACATCGCTTTCAAGATCATTGGGCTGCATCTGATGCGCCAGCGCACGAGCCATCCATTGGATGTCGCTCCCCAATCGAGGTTGCGACACCGCACCCTGGCAAGTTTAAATGTAAATGGCGTGGCCACTGATCAGGCCTTCCGGGCCGTCCGCTTTGACGACCGATTACACTTAGTTCCAAGAAGTGACGACACCCGCGCCCCCTTCGGTCCGGGCCAAGCGGCTACACAACACGGATACCGCAGCGTTATTAAGCCAATAACTCACGGCGATACATTCGGGTCGAACAGACATACTTAAAACAAATGTTGCATTTCGATTTACCACACGATACGCTTCGAAAACGGGGCAGCAGCCTGGGATACCGATCGGGACGCACAAGCTGAGCCGAGGTGCGCCGCGATGAGCCGCGCCGACAATCAAGAAGCACTAACAAAGGGGAATATCGGATGAACAAATTTTTAAAAATGTTGACAGCGGCGTCGTCGGTCGCGGTTGCTTCGGCAATTCCATTAGCCAAAGCAAATGCCGGTGAGGTACTTGATCGCGTACGCGCAACCAAGACGCTGACAGTTGCGGTCGGAACGGACTGGGGGCCGATGTCGCGCATGAATGACAAGCACGAACTTGATGGTGACGATGTCGATATCGCTAAGGGAGTTGCTAAGTACCTAGGGGTGGAGGTCAAGTTTGTTACGCCTGCCTGGGATCTCATCACCTCTGGCCAGTGGGAGGGTCGCTGGGATCTTTCTATGGGTCAAATGACGCCAACCAAGGAGCGTGCGGAAAAATTAAACTTCCCAGCTGTCTACGTGTGGGCGCCAGAAGTTGCCGTTGTTCACAAAGACAGCAAGGCGACGACGCTTTCGGATTTGGACGGAAAGATTGTCGGCGTCGGAGCGGGCAACGTGGCGGAATCCTACGCCAATCACAACTTCAATCCCAGTTGGATTGACGCCAAGCCGGTGCAGTACCAATTTACGCCAGGCCAAGTGAAGACGTATGGATCCAGCAACGTCGCATTCGACGACCTTCGTCTCGGCGACGGTGTTCGTTTAGATGCGGTTCTCGGTGATGATACGGTGGCCCGTGAAGCAATAAAATCAGGCTATCCGATCAAGGTGCTTGGTACCCTCTTCTACGCGCCAGGTGCAATCTCAATTTTGAAGGGCGACGACGAATTCAATGACAAGATCGCGGCCGCCGTCAAGAGTATGAAAGATGACGGTACCCTTTCCAAGATGTCGATCAAGTGGTTCGGGGTGGACTACTGCGAACAAAAATAAGACATCACGCGTTAGCGGCCCGGCTCGGCCGGGCCCATTTTCTTGAAGGGTCTATCATGCTATATCGGGATACAGTTGAATCCGAGGTGCTTGTTCATAAGCCTTGGTTCGTCGCCCTGATCTTCGTCGCAATGCTTGCATTTTTTCTTTCGTTCAACCTTGCGGGCACGACCTTCGGCGAACTTATGCGGCCGGTTATTGGCGACCCGCTACAAAGCGGAATTTACGGGCGTTTTGCGATCGCCTTCGTACTTGCGATCATATTTAGCCTCAACATCGTAGTAGTTGGATTTATTCCATTACAGGTGCAGATTGGCATCGTATGGATGGAACTATTGCTGCTGTTTCTCGCCTTTTTCAGATCATTCAATCTGAGCATGCCCTTCATATGGGAGAATTTGCCTTACCTCATCTCCCAAGGGGTGGTGACTACGATCTATGTTTCAGCGGTCTCGCTTTTCTTTGCCTCGCTAATCGCGATTGTCGCCGCGGTCGCAAAGCTTTCAAGCAATGGCTTCGCATATGCCACCGCCAGTTTTTACACCTCTTTTTTCCGGGGTCTGCCCCTTCTCATGCAGATTTATCTGATTTACCTCGGTTTGCCTCAGTTGGGGATTGTGCTCAATGCCGTTCCCTCGGGCATCTTGGCGTTGTCGCTCTGTGTGGGAGCCTATATGACAGAGATCTTTCGCGCCGGTATCCAGAGTATCGACCGGGGCCAATGGGAAGCGTCAAGATCCATCGGTTTTGGCTTCGGTCTGACCATGCGCAAGATCATCTTGCCGCAGGCTTTTCCTGTCATCATTCCACCGATGGGAAATACGTTCATCTCAATGCTAAAGGATAGTTCGCTTGTGTCGGTACTCGGCGTGTGGGAATTGACGTTCCTTGCCCGCACAATCGGTCAGCCGACGTTTCATCACATGGAGATGCTGATAGCAGCATCGCTCATCTATTGGACAATGTCTGTCTGCCTCGAGATTGGTCAATCACGGCTCGAGCGCCATTTCGGGAGGAGTATGGTACGATGACCCTTAGCAATACATTTGAAGTGAAGGGGGCCGATGAGCGCAACTCTTTGCAGGGGATTGACAACATGCCGCCAGTGCATGTGCCGTCATCCCACAAGTCTTCGAAGCAGAAGCAGGTCTCGATGAGCGCAGAAAAAATAATTGAAGCGACGAACGTTTCCAAGTGGTACGGCGCCTTCAGGGCACTCACTGATGTCAATATTACTGTCAGCAAAAGCGAACGCATCGTCATCTGCGGCCCCTCCGGATCGGGAAAATCGACACTGATCCGATGTTTCAACCGACTTGAGGCGCATCAGGAGGGTGAGATTGCCATTAACGGGATCAGGTTGCACAACAGAATGCGTAACGTCACCGAAGTTCGCAAGAATGTCGGTATGGTGTTCCAGCACTTCAATCTCTTTCCCCACATGACCGTGCTGATGAATTGTATGGCCGGTCCAATGTGGATTAATGGCGTGCCCGAGGCAGAGGCCAAAAAGATCGCTCTTAAGTTCCTAGAGCGCGTTCGCATCCCCGATCAAGCGAACAAATACCCAGCCCAATTATCAGGCGGACAACAGCAGCGCGTCGCGATTGCCCGTTCTCTGTGTATGGAACCAGCAGTGATGTTATTTGATGAGCCTACCTCAGCACTCGACCCTGAAATGGTTTCGGAGGTACTAGAAACTATGACTAGTCTGGCGCGTGAGGGAATGACCATGGTTTGCGTCACCCACGAGATGGGTTTTGCCCGAGCCGTCGCGGATCGGGTAATTTTCATGGATTGTGGTCGAATTGTCGAAGAGGGCAACCCCGATGACTTCTTTGGCAACCCCAAGCACGACAGAACAAAGCTGTTCCTCAGCCAAATCTTGACACATTGAAAGCTGTTATTTCACGCTTGGCTTTGTCTGGTTAGACTTCTGACACCAGACGTCATTAACGTGGCGAACTATCGAGAATGTGGCTTTGCGTGCGTCGACCTATATCTTCTCGAAGACGCAATTGATTATCGTCTAACGCCTTCGCAAGGAGGCGTGCGGCAGCTTGGTGCCGTCGCAGCGGCACCGCATCCGGCGAGCTAGCCGTCACCCATGCTTGTCGATATCTCCCAACAATATTACCGAAGCCGTCGTAACCACAGACTTGCGCGATCGGTTACATGTTTGGTGATCCTTCACAGGAAGTCCGGAGTTCCAGAGGTCCAGTATCCCCACGCCGAGGACCGCCTTGCTTTGTCACGGTGATATCGATGTTTTGCTGAGGTGAGCGGTATCGCCACGTTGCTAACAACGAGGATAACGACGTGTCTATCCATCAGCTTGAGATTTTGGCGGGCAGTATGCGGCGCCGGAAGTTCACACGAACTTCCAAGGAATCGATCGTTTCGGAGACGCTGACTGGCGAGATGACGGTGACGGAGGTTGCGCGACGTCACGACGTTGATCGGTCACTGGTTTATCG
>NZ_JARWKZ010000109.1:0-5347 GCF_050577975.1 Rhizobium sp. BR 315
GATGATCCGAGGCGAGATGGGCGCGGCGTGCCTCCTCGTCGAGGCTTCGGGAAAAAGATGTCGTCGGCGCAATGAGATATTTTCGGTTCGCCGTGATTTGTGCCGAAATGGTTTCGGCGCGCTCTTCATTGTAGGACACGCGCTTTTCGCGTTCGATCGCGAAGCCGAGCGCCACGCTCGCCCGCGCCCAAAGCTTTGCCACCTGCTCACGTTTCTCTGCCAGCCACTTCAGCCGCTGCGCGGCGCCCTCCTCTATTCCGGCCGCGACCGCAGCAGCCAAGTCGATACCTCGGCGCCGGGCGAAATCGCGTGCATGCGCCTGATAGCCGGCCTCGCTCTCGAAATCGAGCGTGGTGGTCTTCGCGCCTGTTCTACCAAGCCGCTCGACCAGCTGTTTGAACAATTCCGGCCGATGGCTCTCGCGCTCGATCCGCGCGTGACGGACATCGGCCATTTCCTTGAGTTCCGCAGTCCAGACATTCCGATCGACCGTCCGCTCCTCGGAACTCTTGTTCCCCGTGGTCTCGTCGACGACAGGCACGGTGACCGTGACCCGTTCGACCCCGTCCTTGCGCAGCGCCACCGTGTCACCTTGCGAGACGCCGGCCTGTTCCAGCGCCTTCGGCAGACTCACGCCCCAGAGACGATGGACTGCTCCGTCATCGATCTTTATGTCAGCATAGGGGCTTTCGTCGGCATCCTCGTCCTGAGGCCGGAACTTTGCCATCCCGGTCTCGATAAGCTCACCGGTGACGCCAGCCGCATGATCGACACGGGATTTTCCACCCCATTCGGGTTTCGGCTGAAAATCCTCACGTGCCGCATAGAGATCGGCCCGATTCCGATGACGGGTCATCGACACATAGGTCAGGTGCTGGTCCATCATGCCGGTGGCGAGCACAAAGGTTCGGTCGACGGTGGCACCCTGAGACTTGTGGATCGTGGCGGCATAGCCGTGGTCGATATTGCGGTAGCTGTCTTCGCTAATGACGACGTCGCGGCCATTGTCGAGACGGACCGACAGCAGAGGGTCGCCGCGCTTGTCGCCGGTGGAAACGACCGTGCCGAGCATACCGTTCTTTACATATTGTGGTCCAAGCTTGCGCGCCCGCGGTTCAAGGAAGCGGGCGTTTTCAAGAAAGATGATGCGGTCGCCGGCGGCGAATTCGCGCACGCCGCGGTCCGTCTGGAAGTCGCGTGCGGCCGTCAGTGCGCCGTCATCTTTCATGACCTTACGCAGCGCCTCGTTGAGCCGCTTCACGTCGTCATTGGTGTGGGCGAGAACGAGAAGTTCGTCACCGCGCAAACGGACCGGCTGTTCGCTATCGACAGTGTTCCGGATGAGATCCCGGCGCGCATCGGACCAGTCGGCGACGATCCGCTCGACGACGTCAGCCCGGCTCTCCGCCTCAAAAATCCGCCCCTCACGTGCATAGGCATCCAGCGCTTCGTCGACCTTGCCCCGAGCGAAGAGGCGAGACGCCTCGCGCGCCCATTCCTCCCGCTGGCGTCGCACGCCGGCCAATTCCGCAAAGCCGATCCGTTCCGCGATTGCCCGAAAGGCAGCCCCCGCCTGGATCGGCTGAAGCTGCATGGCGTCACCCACCAGAACAGCCTTTGCGCCGGCGTCCTCGACCGCCTTTAGTACTCGGGCCATCTGCTGCGACGAGACCATGCCGGCCTCATCGACGATAAAGACGTCGCCCCGACCGAGCAGATCGCGTCCGTTCGCCCAGGCGAGTTCCCAGGAGGCGAGCGTCCGCGACCTGATGCCGGAACTGTCCTCCAGACCTTCGGCAGCCTTGCCGGCAAGCGCCGCACCGAAGACACGATGGCTTTCGCTTTCCCAGGCGACGCGCGCGGCGGCGAGCAGCGTCGACTTGCCGGCGCCGGCAAGACCGACGACGGCTGCGATGCCATGGTCCCCAGCGACATGACGGACGGCGTCGACCTGTTCCCTGTCGAGCATGAAGAGCTTTTCCGGATCGGCCGTTTCGATAACCCGGACGGCCGCCGCGATCTTGCCCTCGCCGATGCCGAAGCCTTTGCGCTGCGACAGGACTTCCGCCGACAGCGCCATGTCATATTCGATGCGCAGCATCTCGCGCGTCGTGAAGATTGCCGCCTCCGCTACCTTGCCGGTCTGGCGGTCCACCTGCTGCGGCTTCAACAGCATGAGATCGTCCGACGCCATCAGCCGTGCGCGAATGTTCGCGAAATCGACGGGATCGTCGACATAGCGATGCAGCGCCTTGGCAATGTCCTTCTCATCGAAGGTCGAGCGCTCGTTGCCGAGCTGTTTCAGGAGCAGATGCGGATCGGCCAGCAGCCGGTCGGCCATCTCCTGCCGGCGAGCGAGGTCGGCCGGCGCGAAATACATGTCGACGCCCTTGCGGGCGAGTGCTGCCTTCTCCGGCCCAAGATGCTTTTGCGCGATCCCGTCAAGACCCTGTTCAGCATAGGAGCGGCCGTCGAGACGGATATCATGCCCGGCAAGCGCMAGATGCCGATTGGCGGTTTCGGCCCAGGCGATCTTCCAGCTCTTCATCGTCTCCTTGTCGCCGGCCCAAAGCTTGTAGACGATCTTGCCGTTCGGCCGGTCGGGCGTGACGACGCGTAGCGCCTCTCCGTCGGCGCCAAGAACCGCCACCTTCTTCTGCCCGAACCCCTCCTCCGTCAGCGGACGCAGCGTCGTCATAAGATGGATATGCGGGTTGCCGTCCTTGTCGTGATAGACCCAGTCGGCGATCATSCCCTTCGAGGTCAGATTGTCCCGCACGAACTCCCGCACTAGGGCGATGTTCTCCGCCCGCGTCAGCTCCTCCGGCAGCGCGATAATCAGTTCGCGGGCAAGCTGCGCGTCCGCCCGCGTCTCGAAGGCGTCCACGGCATTCCACAGCGCCTCACTCCCCGCCGCGACCGTCTTCCCGTCAATCGCGGTGCGCAGCCAGGCTGGAGCCTGGTCCGGTAGCGCCAGCTCCTCATGCTTCAGTTCGGCCGCGCCGCCGCGATAGCTGAAGGAAGTTCCCGACTGGTCGTCCATCATCCGGGCACGGTGACGATAAGCGGCGGCCGAGACGACGCTGCGTCCCGCTCCTCTGCTGATCACCTGCGCTCTGACGAACATGATCGCCACTGACGTCTCCAGACCTTTCGAGCACGTCGCGCCAGCGACGTATATTGCGCCCTCAAATCGATCGGACCGAAGGACCGATGCCGCTTTTCCGGAAGACGGCCAAGCCGGAATTCCGGCACCGACGTTTTGGGGACTTGTGCACAGTGGCATATTTGACTACTATTTTCTAGTAAGTTAAATGCTGATTTGCAATTTTCTCGAATCCTGGAAGGATACGAATAATGGCGACCAAATCGGCGATTCTGGACATCGACGCTCAGATCGAGAAGCTGCGAGAGCGTAAGAAAACTTTAATAGTAAAATCTGCCGATCGTTTCGCGCGCGCTGCGACGAAGTCGGGGCTGGCGGAAATGGAGATCGCTGATGAGGAGGTCGATCGCATCTTCGAAGAGATCGCAGCGCGATTTCGCAAAGGCGAGAAGAAAGGGTCTGGTGGCGCATCTGCTGCGCCGCGTGGACACGCAAATGGTGGGGCTGGAGCGGAGACGGAGGTTTCTCATGACAGCTGACCGCAAGAGGGAGACGAGAGACAAGTTTCTGCTCGGCGGCATCGTCATTCGGGCGGGACTTTCGAATGCAGACCGTGCCTTCCTGCTCGGCGGATTGCTCGAGCTTGCGAGGATTGCACCGAGTTCACCGGAGCATCGGCGGCTCCGGGGGATCGGAGAGGAGGCTTTCAAAGTCCAGATGCTGGACGTCGGCACGCCGCTCATGGTCGAGGCAGCAGAATGACAATCAGGGCAAAGCCGCATCCGAGCCTGTTGCTCATACTCGTGCCAATCATAGTCACAGCGTTCGCGGCCTATGTCGCCGGCTGGCGTTGGCCAGAAATTGCCGCAGGCATGAGCGGGAAAACACAATACTGGTTTCTTCGAGCCTCTCCCGTGCCGGTTCTTTTGTTCGGACCCCTGACGGGGCTTCTAACGGTTTGGGCTTTGCCATTGCATCGGCGAAAGCCGATCGCGATGGCGACGCTCATCTGCTTCCTATTCGTTGCTGGCTTTTATGCTTTGCGGGAATTCGGTCGGCTTTCACCGTCCGTAGAGAGCGGCGCGGTGACATGGAACCAGGCGCTGTCGTTCATCGATATCGTCGCGGTTGTCGGCGCCGTCGTCGGTTTCATGGCGACGGCGGCGTCCGCGCGCATCTCGACGGTCGTCTCCGAACCGGTGAAGCGCGCTAAGCGCGGTACCTTTGGAGACGCGGACTGGCTCTCCATGTCCGCGTCGGGCCGGCTCTTTCCCGACGACGGCGAGATTGTCGTCGGCGAGCGCTACCGTGTCGACAGGGAAATCGTTCATGAGCTGCCCTTCGATCCAAACGATCGGGCGACCTGGGGACAGGGCGGCAAAGCCCCGCTGCTCACCTACCGCCAAGACTTCGATTCCACTCACATGCTTTTTTTTGCGGGGTCCGGTGGGTACAAAACCACCAGCAACGTGATCCCGACAGCGCTTCGATATTCCGGACCGCTGATCTGCCTCGACCCGTCCACCGAGGTCGCGCCCATAGTCGTCGAGCATCGGCGGGAGAAACTCGGACGTCAGGTGATGGTGCTCGACCCGACAAACCCGATCATGGGCTTCAACGTGCTTGATGGCATCGAGACCTCCAAGCAGAAAGAACAGGACATTGTCGGCATCGCCCACATGCTGTTGTCGGAAAGCGTGCGCTTCGAATCGTCGACCGGGTCATACTTCCAATCGCAGGCGCACAATCTGCTGACCGGCCTTCTTGCGCATGTGATGCTGTCACCGGAATATGCAGGACGGCGAAACCTGCGCAGTCTTCGTCAGATCGTCTCCGAGCCGGAGACCTCCGTGCTCGCGATGCTCCGCGACATCCAGCAGAATTCAGCATCGAAGTTCATCAGAGAAACGTTGGGCGTGTTCGTCAACATGACCGAGCAGACGTTCTCAGGCGTCTATTCGACCGCGTCGAAGGATACGCAATGGCTGTCGCTCGACAATTACGCGGCCCTTGTCTGCGGCAACATGTTCAAGCCCAGCGATCTCATCGGCGGCAAGAAAGACGTGTTCCTCAACATCCCCGCGTCGATCCTGCGTTCCTATCCCGGGATCGGGCGTGTCATCGTCGGCTCGCTTATCAATGCCATGATCGAGGCCGACGGCGCGTTTCAGCGCCGGGCGCTGTTCATGTTGGATGAGGTCGACCTGCTCGGCTACATGCGCGTTCTCGAAGAGGCGCGCK
>NZ_JARWKZ010000110.1:0-5186 GCF_050577975.1 Rhizobium sp. BR 315
CCCCATTCCCGATCCGTCATATCGCTTGCGTAGCGTGCCGTTCGCCGGGCATATTGCCGACGGGTGATTTTGGTCCAGGCCATCGTGTTCTCCATCGAATCTCGCAAATCCGAAGGAATCATAACCTGTTGAAATCACCCACCTCTTTTTGAGGCAGCCTCTAAGAGAACTATTGTCAGGTTTGTCCAACCCAGGGTCGCGACGTACTCGGCTGATTATGCTGCATTTCGCATGCAGTTAAGAAAATTTGGTAGAGGCTCTGTGGGTTCTTTCAAATTGGCACGACTCTTGAACTACGGACAGCAATTCCGACCCCTCGGAAAAAACGAGAGGAAAGCAGGATGTCAGCTCTTCCACAGCCCGCTTCCAAAGCTTTAGCGATAACGTTCGCCGGTGGCCGCTCACGGCCAGCGACTTCATCTGGCGACAGCATGGCGTGCCATTATTTGCCCGAGAGACAGCATCGATTGTCTCGGGACGGTTGCGGTTCCACTCAAATCAATAAACAGACTGGCCGAGTTACCGATCTGAATTCCTCGGACCTCTCGCCACCTTCTCAAGCTTTAAATCGAGGGGAACTTGCGGCCGAGTTCGGCCGATTTCTTGACCAGACACATACCGTCGCTCGGTCTAAACAGTTATTTGAGCACTTATCAGCTTTTGCTCTGAATCTTGGCTGCACGTGGATAGCCTACGGTCCTCTTACAACCGAGCGCAAGGTTTTACAGCCGGTTCGACGCCCTTCTTTTGAGATCCTGAACTATCCTGATGAATGGCAGAAGCGATGTCTCGAAATGGGTTATGATCGGAAAGCTCCTATTATCAAGGAAAGTCGAATGCGATCAGGCCCTATTCAATGGAGGGAGGCATACGTTAGCTCGAGCACAACTCCAAACGAACGGCGCATCTTCGACGAGGCTGCAAGCTTTGGCGTAAGGTCAGGCATTACCATTCCATTGCGCAGCGCGGCTGGAAGTTTCGCCATCATGAGCTTTGCCCAGCAGATTGAGCGTGAATTCCACCACAGGGCAATCGCCTACTTACAACTAGCGGCGATACATTTCCATCTGAGACTTGCTAATGTCGGGAGTTCGAATGTCATGGAGAAAGTGCCTGAGCTCTCGCAAAGGGAGAAAGAATGTATTCTCTGGGTAGCACGGGGAAAGTCGTCATGGGACATTGGAATTATTATGAGTATATCTGAAAATACTGTTAATTTTCACATTAAAAACGTCATGAGAAAATTAGACGCTGCGAGTAGAACCGTCGCGGCTATTAAGGCGTTAAATTTCGGATTTATCGAGTTGTAGGAGGCGATGTTCGTTCGTCGCTAAGTGATAGTGCCGCCACTGCCGCAGGCCTGTTTTCCTGCGACGAACAATAGGCAAGTAGGAACACTATCATTCTAGGTAGGAGCACAGTTGGCAATGGCCGTATAGAGTTGCGGAAACTTTCAAAATGGAGCCCGCTTTCGGAGCATTGCTAAGATCTCGCGGTAATTGGCGAGGGGTACAGGCGCTGGTGGGTCATGGCATCTGGTTGAGGAAATAATCGTGAGTAATGACAGCATTTCCAATTCCCTATTTGCCTTTGAAAACCATGAATCGAACGTGCGATCCTATTCCCGATCATTCCCCGTGGTGTTCACGAAAGCGGCAGGAGCCATCCTCGAAGACGAAAATGGTTGTGCGTTCATTGATTTTCTTTCCGGCGCGAGTGCCCTTAACTACGGTCACAATGATCCGCACATCCTAAGTGCTGCCGTGGAATACCTGCATTCAAATGGAGTTATTCATGGGTTAGACATGGCTACGCCGGCGAAAAGAGAGTTTATGGAGCTTTTTGACGACCTGATTTTGCGCCCGTGCGGTCTCTCATACAAATTTCAGTTTGTCGGTCCCACTGGCGCCAATGCCGTCGAGGCAGCTTTGAAACTTGCACGCAAGGTCACTGGACGTCATAGCGTCGTTTCATTCACCAACGGTTATCATGGGGTGAGCCTGGGCGCGCTTGCTGTAACTGGTAATCGATACTTCCGAAATGCGGCAGGTCTTCCTCCTTCCGGCGCGGTCTTCATGCCTTACGACGGTTATTGGGGGCCTGATCAGGATACTACGGAATATCTGGACAAAGTGCTTGCGGATGGTAGCAGTGGCGTCGATTTGCCTGCAGCTGTTATTCTCGAAACCGTTCAGGGTGAGGGCGGCATCAATCCTGCGAGCAGAAACTGGTTGCAGTCGCTAGAGCGGCTTTGCAGGAAGAACGAGATCCTCCTGATTATTGATGACATTCAAGCGGGCTGCGGACGAACTGGCGATTTTTTCAGCTTTGAGTTTGCGGACATTTCTCCAGACATCGTTCTCTTGTCTAAGTCTCTCAGCGGTTGTGGGCTGCCGCTGTCGCTCCTGCTGCTCAAACCCGAATTTGACGTATGGCAACCAGGCGAACACAGTGGAACCTTTAGGGGCAACAATCTCGCACTCGTGACAGCGACTGCTGCTTTGCGAAAATACTGGACAAATGAAAAGCTATCTAAAGGAGTTGTCGAAACAGGATGCATTCTAAGAGAGCGCCTTCAGGAAGTCGCCCAAAGCAACCGAAATTCCAACATTACCGTACGTGGAAGGGGCATGATGGTGGGGCTCGACTGCAGTACGGGCAAATTGGCGGGGGAAATCGTACGGAAAGCCTTTGAAGACGGGCTTGTAGTAGAGCGATGTGGCGCTGAAGATCAGGTTATTAAGCTTCTTCCTCCATTGACAATTGAACGGCAGATCTTGCAGCGTGGCTTGGACATTCTGGAGAAGTCCGTCCACTCAAGCGTATAAAGCTACGCTTGCCTCTTGGAGGCATGGCAGAGCCAAAGCAATGGGGGGAGGGCATTTATCGTAGTTTTGGGCACCGCGGCTCGCACGAACCGGTTCATTCTCCGATCGTGCGGCCGGACGGGCGTCTTCGTTGGCGCCACTCGTAATGGGTTGCCGCTATTTAAAAAGTACGACCCTTAAGCTTGTTGGGTACTGCGGTTGATTTGTCGGATTCATGACACGGAGTTCGGCCCTGCGCGTTGCCCCATCCTCACCTAAATAGTTGAACAGTGGTAAGCGGTTAGCCGACGGCGTCTGGTTTGAAGTTCCATGGCATGAGCAGCTCAATATCAGCGGCTGGCCAGCGATTTGCGATGCGGGTGAGCGTTTGAGATAGCCAGGCAAGCGGATCGACGTTGTTCATTTTTGCCGTCTGCAGAAGTGTGGCGATCGTCGCCCATGTCTCTCCGCCGCCCTCGCTGCCGGCAAAGAGACTATTCTTCCTCGTAATGGTTTGGGGCCGGATGGCACGCTCGACTATGTTGGAGTCGATTTCGACGCGGCCGTCCGTCAAGAAGTGCTCCAGCGCCTCCCGGCGTGTCAGGCCGTAGCGTATCGCCTCAGCAGTCTTGGACTTTCCGGAGACTTTGGAGAGTTCCTTCTCCCACAACTGGAAGAGATCGGCGACAAYGCCAGCGGACGTCTCCTGACGGCGCCTCGCGCGCGTTTCGGCATCACTGCCGCGGATCTCGTCCTCGACCTTCCAAAGTTCCGTCATGGCTGTGATCGACGCCGTTGCAGCGTCATTAATGCCGCCGACATGCAGCTCGTAGAACTTTCGGCGTAAATGTGCCCAGCATCCGGCAAGCTTGATCGTTTCATTGCTGCCGGACTTGGCGCGCTCCTTGAGCATGCTGGTATAAGCCGAGTACCCATCCACTTGCAGGATGCCGCTGAACCCGGCGAGATGACGCGCGACACACTTGCCACCCCTGCTGTCTTCGAAGCGATAGGCAACCATCGGCGGGCCAGACCCGCCAAACGGTCGGTCATCGCAAGCGTAGGCCCATAACCACGCCTTCATCGTTCTACCAGAGCCGGGGACCAGCGTCGGTAAGGTGGTCTCGTCTGCAAAAACCCTCTCTCCGGCTTTAATGCGTTCCAAGATGTAATCCGCCAAGATCCGCAGCTCGAAGCCCAGATGCCCCATCCATTGGGCCATCAAAGAGCGGCTGAGAACCACGCTGTCGCGCAGATAGATCGCCTCCTGCCGGTAGAGCGGAAGACCATCGGCGTATTTCGACACGGCGATATAGGCCAGCAACCGTTCGCTCGGCAGCCCACCTTCGATGATATGCGCGGGCGCCAAAGCCTGCAGCACGCCGTCACGTTCGCGGAAGGCATATTTCGGGCGGCGTGTGACGATGACCCTGAACTTCGGCGGTATGACATCAAGCCGCTCGGATCGGTCCTCGCCGATCAGAACCTTTTCCAAGCCTTGGCAGTCGTCGGGGATCTCCGGCTCGATCACTTCCTCGATGCGTTCGAGATGGGCGGCAAAACCTTTGCGTGGCCGCGCCTCCCTTTTTGGCCGCTCTTTGCCCACTTGGCCGAGCTCGCTGTCAATCGCCGCAAGGCCAGTCTCGACCTCCTCAAAAGCGAAGTCTATCTGCTCGTCGTTTATCGCCAGCCGCAGTCGCTCGGAGCGCGTACCGTTTTGGGCCCGCTGCAAAACCTTCAAGATCGCCGTCAAAGTGGTGATCCGCTCGTCGGCTTTCTGTTGGACAGCCTTCATTCGGGCAATTTCGGCGTCAGTCGCAGCCTTCTCTGCGTTCAAAGCGATGATCATCGCTTTCAGCGCATCGATGTCGTCAGGAAGGTCGGGACCGGGTAAAATCATGCGCGTAATAGAGCATAAAATCAGCCGATTTCCCAACACTTACAGCAACATGATTCAACTTGCCGCACGTCGTCATCAGCCGATCGAAAGTGGCCGGCGCACCTTGGCGGGGCGGATCTTTTTCCAATCCATTCCGGCCAGAAGTGCCATCAATTGCGCATGGTCGAGACGGACGCGGGCAGCAGACGGGACAGGCCAGCAGAAGCCATTTTCTTCGATTATTTTGGCGTAAAGGCAGACCCCACTGCCATCCCACCAAACAATGCGGATCCGGTCTGCACGTTTCGAGCGGAATACATAAAGCGCACCGTTAAAGGGTTATGTGGCGCGCCACATAACCATATTTATGCATCGGGTGAGATTTTGTGGCGGAGCCATTACGGCGCCAGCCGGGGACTGCCAAATCTAGAATTCTCCGCCACATAATATTTCATGCCTCTCTGACGGGCGCGGGATCCCCCTGCGCCGCAATACTGGAG
>NZ_JARWKZ010000111.1:0-5107 GCF_050577975.1 Rhizobium sp. BR 315
CACTTGCCGTATCGCTCATGCATATCGCGCCACGGACAACCGACCCGCAGCACGTGAAGCATCCCGTTCAAAAAGCACCGATTATCATGCAACGGGCGCGACTTGCGCCCGCGTTCCCTCGGTAAAAGTGGCTCGATGATCCGCCACTCTGCATCGCTCAAATCGCCACGTGCCAAAACTGCCTCCTAAAAGGTAGTCTTGAATCAGACCAAAGCTGATTTGTGAACCCACTTTGTCAACATCGCCTAAGGTCCAACCAAAGTTGTGCGGCTTGAGTAGAACTCATAATTGCGGCCAGCGGCTGATTGACTTCATGCGCAATTGAAGCGGATATTTCGCCGACCATGGCGAAACGGGAGGCTTGCTCAAGCTCAAGCCTCGATTTTTCCAAAGCCTCCTCCATTGTGACTCGATTGCTGATGTGTAAGCGCGATTTTCACTGCACGTTGACGCCAACGCGTTAGTTGGTATCGGCTCCGCTTGGAACGGTATTGTGTCAGGCGGCTTCGGGTCACCGTTGACGAGCTCTTACAGCTGCCACCTCGAGTATTGGAGTTTGTGCTTTGTCCGAGGTCGCGAGCTCAGACAGCGATTTGACCATCTCAATGAGATCGTTCATCACCGAACGCAGCGCTGGCCAGGGAAATTCGTCACATTCAGGCGATGCTATTCCGAGTGTCAGAACAGCCTGCAGCTTGGCGATCATCCCTTCGATGGACTGCGCGGGCATATCCCATAATTCTGCCGCCAAGGCGAGCTCACGATCGGCGGCCACGCGCTCGGCTTCCCGGGCTCTTGTGTACCCCATGACCTGGTCTGCGGCGCTCCAACGACGGAGTTGTACCGATAGCTTCTCCTTGGCCCTATCGCGGGCCTCCTCGTTGTCCGGACCTTCTAGCCAATATTCGATGTCCGCTTCGTTTTGGATGACGACCGGTTCAAGCGTGCCGGGGACCTCAATCTTAACCATCGGGAAGCCCACAGCCTCGACCAACTGGGTCTCGAGATGCTGTTGCAGACGGCAGCTCAGTTCGAACTCGCGGTGGGCTTCGTGCCATTCCAGCCATTTTGCCAGGGCCGGATCGGCATCGGCGCCACTGCCGTCGCGATCCTGCACGCGCGCCAGAAAATCTGTCGTGTACGAAAGAATGTTTAGACGGGTATTTGAAGGCAAAGTTCTGCTATTCTCAGAATCAGCCATGATCCGAGCTCCCGATAGCTTGGTTGTGGTTAGGCTGCATTCGGTGTTCCTAGCACCGGTTGCAGCCACAGTTTACTTGACCTTGGCCCTTTCGGCATTGAGTTGCAGACTCAAGCAACGCCTTGAATACCATACGAGATAAAAGTGATCAATTCGAAATCAGATGATGTCAATAAAATCACCGGCGCACAGCTGCGTGCGGCGCGAGCATTGATCCGTTGGAGTGCAAAAGACCTTGCAAAAGCAGCTGGCATTGGTGTTGCCACGGTGAGCCGGGCTGAAGTAGAGGATGGCGTCCCGTACATCACAAATGCGAACTTGAATGCTATTCGCACGGCTTTGGAGGCAGCTGGGATCGAGTTCATTTCAAAAAACGGTGGTGGGGTAGGGGTGCGGTTCAAGAAGCCGGTGTAGGCCTTGAGAGGCGGCCCTGACACGTAGACATGGTGTTTTTCCAGGTCTCAGGCAGGACAGTGCCATTCAAGAGACCACGGTATCATGAAGTAAGCCTCGAGCGGGACGGCGGAGGTGGGTGTGATCTGATGGACGGGTTTGCAGATATTACGGCGGTGGGGCAGGGGTGAGGTTCAAGAAGCCAGTGCAGGGCCTGAGAGGCGGCCCTGACGCGCAGACATAGTGTTTCTCCAGGTCTCGGGCAGGACAGTGCCACTCAATGGCCGGACTCTAATCCATTCTGGAGGAAATTCTCAGTGGCAGGTCACCGGAGGTAGATTTAGAGTTACAATGACTGGTATCTGCCCATTCAGGCTGCTCTTGATACTTGTTTCAGACTGGAAAACTTGCTGGCCCTCGCTCAATGTGGCAAGAAACTGACCGAAGCTTTCGTCGTCTTCGGGCAAGAAATCGCTGAGGTATTCAAAAAAATCCGACTTTTCTGAAATGCCCATCAAGCGAAGCGCAGTTTGATTGACGTCCGTGATGCGCACCATCTTCCTGGCTCTGACGATGAAGTCGGGATTATTATCGAGGAACGATTTGAAATCGACGACACCTGATGCTTTTATCGCATCGATTTCCGCTTTGACGGGGCGCAGATCGTGCTCCCATATGGCGACGGGCAACGTTTCGAATATCGTCCTGTAGCGAAATTCGCTCGCCCGGAGAGCTGCGTCTGCGGCTTTCCGAGCTGAAATATCGATTGTGGTGACGATGATCATCAAGGGAGCCTCCGGTCGAGGCTGCTCCGCCCGCCATCGGCTGTAAACGTTGATCGAGCGTCCACTTTTCGTGATAACCTCGAGCTCTCCCTCCCAGCTTCCTGTCTCCACGAAGCAACGCTCAGGGTCGGCACGTCCTTCACCACCTTGAACTGCCAGCACTTCCCAGTGGAATTTGCCCAGCACCTCGCTGGCGTGGTAGCCGAAAAGCCGTTCCGCGCCATGATTCCAGTAGCAGATACGGCCTGTTCCATCGCGGAGGAAGATAGCGTCACTCGTTAGTTCCAAAAGCCGAGCTTGCGCTTGCAGGATTAGTCGATCACCTGCTTGTTTGGTGAGTAGGATTGCCGTCGTTACATTGGCGAAAAGACTAAAGATCAAACGTAGGGTGGGTAGCGTCTCTGTGGCGAGACCGTGCGAAATGAAAAAGCTGAGTAGCGTGAGCACTGCGCAGCCACCGGAAACCAATTTGACGGTAATTCGGCTCGCCGAATCGCTGGCGACAATAAGGCAAAGAACATACATCACCGCCACTGCTGTAGCGTGTCTGCTCAGTGTGTCGGCCACGAAAATCAAGATTGCGAGAGCAATTGCGACGTGCAGTCGGTATTTGAAAGCTCGCTGGAAGAGACTAAGCTCAATCCGTTGGCTGTCCCATCGTTTGATTTGTTCGCGGCCCATCTCCAACCCCACCCGATCAGCGCAGATCTCGCCCAGCTCGATCGGTTTGCGTTCGCTGCCATTTTGAATAGGTTTTGTGCTGGCGGATCTTGCACGATCGTCCGCATTTTTGGATTCTTTAGGCTTCATGCACATCATTCACACAGCGCGAATTCCCTGATCGCAACGCCATCCTTGGCCTGTGTTGTGATCGGCTCGCGCTTCAAATACCTGCTCCTGAAGATGTTCGGTCGCTGTCAGCAGCTTGACGTGCGTTCGGCGGACGTCTCGCGGATCACCGCAGGCTTACGGGCGCCGCCCGATCGCCTGCGGTGATCCGGGCAGCAGATATCGCTAAACCGCTCAGTGAATATCTGTTTGCCGCGGAGCGAGGCCGCCTTGAGGATCTATCTCAAAAGTTCATTTTCCCGAGCCATCTCTGATGTTTGCCAGCCGCCGCGTTCATTCAAGGGATCGGCTTTCCCTCGTCATCAATGCGCTCGATCTTGCTCGAGCCATCCGCCCCGACAAGAGCATCGAGACGGCGTTTGCCCGTGGTGTCGATAAGGACGACACCCGAGCCGCCAGCATTGTTCAGAAACAGATAGGAAGAGGCTCCACCCGGACGATCGAATTTGACATGCGCTCCCTTGTCGTCGATTTCCATGGCTGCGGACGGCCAGGATGGATTTGGATTAGCGAGAACGACGGTCGGGCGATCCGCGGTGTCTAGCTTCACGGAAGCCCCGGTTGTGCCGTCTTTACGCAACAACAGGATCGTCGGTCCGCTGCCTTTTGCAGAAAGGATCACCCGGGCCTGTCCCTGTTCGTCTACGATTCGGATCTCCTGCGTAGTCACGGGCGGCGGCAAATCAGCCATTGTTTTCTCCTGGCGCGGATGAGGGATCGTCGGTGTTTGGCGTCGTTATGGTCGAGCCGGCGCGAAGGGCCGATGTGATGCTTTGAAAGCCTTCTCGGAAATGTTCGGTGACGGCATCAGCGCGTGATAAGCCCACATCGAAGATCCAGTGCTGCAGTCGGGGAGTATGAGCCAATCCGCGTTCGACGACCCGCGTCTGAACCTCGATGATCTCGATTACGGCTCTCATCATGTCGAGCGCAACGTCGCCCGTTTGGCTTGAGGTTAAGCGGGAATCGAGAAGGCTCGGTGCGAAGGCGACACTCCGATCGCCTCGATAGACTGCAGCGCGGGCAACTGCCTTAACGGCGTGAGCTGTTGTTGCTGCTGTCCATGAAGACGGATTGCCAAGGCCGATCACCAAAAGCGCTGCGGCCCTGATCGTTGAGGGAGGCTTGCTAATCAGCAGGGTTTCCATGAAGTCGGCTTTGAATTCACCGCTACGACAAAGTTCGGCGAGCCCGCCGGAAAGAGCTTGATCCAGATGTAGCAGGCCGCCTTTTAAACCGGCTTCCGCGATTTCGTGAGTGAACATGCAGACGGCCGACAAATCGACCTCGGCATGGGCCGCATCCCAGGCGGCAACTTCCAATGAAACTCCCCGCCAAACTCCAATTGATTGCGACTGCGTCATCAACAGCACTCTGGCTCCTCTGAAGGCTTAACCATGTCAGGCGCATGCGCGAGGCTGGCTGGCTGGTCCGTCAAGTCAAGCACATAACTTGAATTATCGGGGAGAGACGGCATTCCGCGCTTGTCTATAGATACTGTAATCGAACAATAGCTTCTGAAATAAGATACGTCGGTACAGATCGTTGGTGGTGATCGGCTATTGGTTACCGAGGCTCAGGCCATACGCTGCGGAACCCATAGGTCAGTCATGGAGGTGGCAAGCTTGGGCCTGATGTCCGCGGCAAGGGCGGCCGGGTGGGAAGGGGGCGGAGCCCCCCCAGACTGCTGACAAACCTCTGGCTTTGGCCGGAGGTTTTTGATTCAATGGGACATGTTGAAGAAACCTGCTGCCGAACAGACGGGTCTCGAGATGGTGACGCTCGACAGCCTGGTGCCGAGAGATCATCTGCTTCGCAAGATCGATGCGGTGATCGACTTTACTTTCATCGATGATCGCGTTGCGGGATTGTATTGCGC
>NZ_JARWKZ010000112.1:0-4633 GCF_050577975.1 Rhizobium sp. BR 315
GCATTAGAGAAATATCTGCATTAGAGAAATATCTAAATAAGATTAAAGAATAATTTTGTGCATCCAATATTTGAGTGCGTAAAATTATTTTATCCGCAGTTAACATAATGCATCTTATCCAAAGCAGCACCCCAAACAAAAGACGGAATCCGGCCATATTCGGGCAAATTCCGTCTTTTTCCCTTCGGGAAATAATCAAAAAAAGGACTAAAATTGATAAGAACAATCTCTTATTTACTTCATCTTTCTTACGAATTCTATTTAATAGTCCATTTGACATTGGTATTATAAAAATTAATTTGGGTAAATACTAAATAAACAACTCATCCTAGCGTATCGCTAATAAAAGTTTTTTGTATCGCCTCTTCTAATTCTAATTGCTTCATCCTGGATTTTGCATATCTTTTAGTTACATTTATATCTTTATGACCAGCTAATTTTGAAACAATCTCCAAGCCTACGCCTTTATCTATAAGCTTTTGACAGAAAGTATGTCTTAATTTATGTGGATGAACATTATACTTCTTCAACATATATTGAATTGATCTTTCTGTTAGCCGCTCATTAGATCTTGAAGTAAATAAAGCTTCATCACTGTTAAACGAATCACAGTATTTATGAAGATATTCCTTAGCTTCTTCTGACAATGGAATAAATCTCTCTTCACCAGTTATTCCATTTTTAACGATTAACTGCTTTTTTATAAGATCAATATTCGACTTATTTAAAGAACATAATTCAGATACTCTAATACCTGTATGGAGCAATAAATAAACGATAGCTATATTTCTTCCATGCCCATCTTTTTTAACTTTTTGAAGCAGCTGATTGTACTCAAAAGATGTTAAAATTTCTAATTCTCCCTTTTTTTCTATAGGCATAACTTTAATATCTAAAATTATTTCTGGACGTCTCAAGAACTTAGCGAAGGTTCTAATAGAACCAAGTATTTTATCAATAGTTATTGGACTTTTCCCCTGCTGCTCTAAAAAAGAGAGATAATTTTGAACATCTTGCTGAGATATGTTCTCTAAATAAGTAGGATATTTGTAGAGCCAGTCTTGAAATTTTTTCATTTCACGTTGATAAGTAGTGACGGTGTTAACAGATTTGCCTTCTGTTTCAAGCCAGTCTGCAAATTGACTAATTACATTAGATTTTTGCACTTTATCACCCCTAAATTCAGACTTGGTACCTTACTTAATATCTTAAATCATAAAAAGAAAGAAGTAAACTTCCGCGATGAATTTCAAAAAAAAAGGGGATAGTAGCCTAACGACTACTATCCCCTTTTGGTGCCTGGCGACGTCCTACTCTCACAGGRGGAGAACCYCCAACTACCATCGGCGCTGAGAAGCTTAACTTCCGTGTTCGGTATGGGAACGGGTGTGACCTTCTCGCTATCGCCACCAGACTATGTAATTTTGAGAGTTATTCCCTCAAAACTAGATTATGTTGTAAGAAGAAAGAATGAGTAATCATTTATTAGTTAAGTCCTCGATCTATTAGTATTTGTCAGCTCCACGTGTCACCACGCTTCCACCTCAAACCTATCAACCTGATCATCTTTCAGGGATCTTACTAGCTTACGCTATGGGAAATCTCATCTTGAGGGGGGCTTCATGCTTAGATGCTTTCAGCACTTATCCCTTCCGCACATAGCTACCCAGCTATGCCTTTGGCAAGACAACTGGTACACCAGCGGTGCGTCCATCCCGGTCCTCTCGTACTAAGGACAGCTCCTCTCAAATTTCCTACGCCCACGACGGATAGGGACCGAACTGTCTCACGACGTTCTGAACCCAGCTCGCGTACCGCTTTAATGGGCGAACAGCCCAACCCTTGGGACCGACTACAGCCCCAGGATGCGATGAGCCGACATCGAGGTGCCAAACCTCCCCGTCGATGTGGACTCTTGGGGGAGATAAGCCTGTTATCCCCGGGGTAGCTTTTATCCGTTGAGCGATGGCCCTTCCATGCGGAACCACCGGATCACTAAGCCCGACTTTCGTCCCTGCTCGACTTGTAGGTCTCGCAGTCAAGCTCCCTTGTGCCTTTACACTCTACGAATGATTTCCAACCATTCTGAGGGAACCTTTGGGCGCCTCCGTTACTTTTTAGGAGGCGACCGCCCCAGTCAAACTGCCCACCTGACACTGTCTCCCACCCCGATAAGGGGTGCGGGTTAGAATGTCAATACAGCCAGGGTAGTATCCCACCAATGCCTCCACCGAAGCTGGCGCTCCGGCTTCCAAGGCTCCTACCTATCCTGTACAAGCTGTACCAAAATTCAATATCAGGCTACAGTAAAGCTCCACGGGGTCTTTCCGTCCTGTCGCGGGTAACCTGCATCTTCACAGGTACTATAATTTCACCGAGTCTCTCGTTGAGACAGTGCCCAGATCGTTACACCTTTCGTGCGGGTCGGAACTTACCCGACAAGGAATTTCGCTACCTTAGGACCGTTATAGTTACGGCCGCCGTTTACTGGGGCTTCAATTCAGAGCTTCGCGCGAACGCTAACCCCTCCTCTTAACCTTCCAGCACCGGGCAGGTGTCAGCCCCTATACTTCGCCTTACGGCTTCGCAGAGACCTGTGTTTTTGCTAAACAGTCGCCTGGGCCTATTCACTGCGGCTCTCTCGGGCTTGCACCCAAAAGAGCACCCCTTCTCCCGAAGTTACGGGGTCATTTTGCCGAGTTCCTTAACGAGAGTTCTCTCGCTCACCTTAGGATTCTCTCCTCGCCTACCTGTGTCGGTTTGCGGTACGGGCACCTTGAATCTCGCTAGAGGCTTTTCTTGGCAGTGTGGAATCAGGAACTTCGGTACTATATTTCCCTCGCCGTCACAGCTCCGCCTTCACGGTAATGGGATTTGCCTCATTACCAGCCTAACTGCTTGGACGTGCTAATCCAACAGCACGCTTACCCTATCCTCCTGCGTCCCCCCATCGCTCAAACGATTCATAAGGTGGTACAGGAATATCAACCTGTTGTCCATCGCCTACGCTCTTCAGCCTCGGCTTAGGTCCCGACTAACCCTGAGTGGACGAGCCTTCCTCAGGAAACCTTAGGCATTCGGTGGATGAGATTCTCACTCATCTTTCGCTACTCATACCGGCATTCTCACTTCTAAGCGCTCCACCAGTCCTTACGGTCTAGCTTCAACGCCCTTAGAACGCTCTCCTACCACTGACATCGTAGATGTCAATCCACAGCTTCGGTGATACGTTTAGCCCCGGTACATTTTCGGCGCAGAGTCACTCGACCAGTGAGCTATTACGCACTCTTTAAATGGTGGCTGCTTCTAAGCCAACATCCTGGTTGTCTAAGCAACTCCACATCCTTTTCCACTTAACGTATACTTTGGGACCTTAGCTGGTGGTCTGGGCTGTTTCCCTCTTGACTACGGATCTTATCACTCGCAGTCTGACTCCCAAGGATAAGTATTTGGCATTCGGAGTTTGTCTGAATTCGGTAACCCGATGGGGGCCCCTAGTCCAAACAGTGCTCTACCTCCAATACTCTTACCTTGAGGCTAGCCCTAAAGCTATTTCGGAGAGAACCAGCTATCTCCAAGTTCGATTGGAATTTCTCCGCTACCCACACCTCATCCCCGCACTTTTCAACGTGCGTGGGTTCGGGCCTCCATCCAGTGTTACCTGGACTTCACCCTGGACATGGGTAGATCACCTGGTTTCGGGTCTACGACCACATACTATTACGCCCTATTCAGACTCGCTTTCGCTGCGGCTCCGTCTCTTCAACTTAACCTCGCATGTAATCGTAACTCGCCGGTTCATTCTACAAAAGGCACGCTATCACCCATTAATGGGCTCTAACTACTTGTAGGCACACGGTTTCAGGATCTATTTCACTCCCCTTCCGGGGTGCTTTTCACCTTTCCCTCACGGTACTGGTTCACTATCGGTCACTAGGGAGTATTTAGCCTTGGGAGATGGTCCTCCCTGCTTCCGACGGGATTTCACGTGTCCCGCCGTACTCAGGATCCACTCAGGAGGGAACGAAGTTTCGACTACAGGGTTTTTACCTTCTATGACTGGCCTTTCCAGACCTATTCATCTACCCCGTTCCTTTGTAACTCCATGTAGAGTGTCCTACAACCCCAAGAGGCAAGCCTCTTGGTTTGGGCTAATCCCGTTTCGCTCGCCGCTACTCAGGGAATCGCGTTTGCTTTCTCTTCCTCCGGGTACTTAGATGTTTCAGTTCCCCGGGTCTGCCTTCTGTTACTCTATGTATTCAAGTAACGATACTATCCCATTACGGATAGTGGGTTCCCCCATTCGGAAATCTCCGGATCAAAGCTTACTTACAGCTCCCCGAAGCATATCGGTGTTAGTACCGTCCTTCATCGGCTCCTAGTGCCAAGGCATCCACCGTGCGCCCTTTCTAACTTAACTTATTCGGCTAAAGATAAACTTCGCATCTCTTCGTCAGCTCCCTCACTCCGCTCCTCACGTACTGTCGTACGCTCCGGTGCTCGTTTAGTCGCTTCCTCGACCTGCTCGTTTCTCTTTACCCTAAAATTCTACTAATAATAGAGAATCTAAGATGGCGATTACTCGGTTTCTTTCTTGGTTCTTACTATTCATAATCTAGTTTTCAAGGAACAA
>NZ_JARWKZ010000113.1:0-4567 GCF_050577975.1 Rhizobium sp. BR 315
CAGACCGCTGACAAACCCCGTCATTTTTTGGCGGGGTTTTATTTTGTGTTGAGTTTCGAGGTTGACTGGATGTTTTGAACGGGCCGTTCAGATTCCCTCTGCTTATGCGGGGCTCGGTTGGCTGGCCTTGGTGAGGGCCATTGCGATCTTCTTGATGTTCTGGGCGGCTGCGGCCATCAGGCACTGGCATTGGACCCGGATGAGACTTCGGAACCGCGCGTAGCGATGACCATGCAACTGTTTGGCGTCGGCAAACGAGCGCTCGACCGTCTCTTTCCGTCGTTTGTAGATGGCCTTGCCCCAGGGCTTGAGCCGGTTGGCATCGGTACGCTCGCGGGCATCGGCCCAGACATGGCGGGTGATGGTGCGCGTTTGATTGGCATTGGATGTACACGACGCCAGAAGCGGGCAATCGCRGCAGATGGCAGGGTCGGACGTGTAGTGCCTGTAGCCGTTGCGGTCGGTGGTGGCGTAGGTCAGAAGCTGGCCTTGCGGGCAACGATAGCCATTGACCTCAGCGTCATGGACGAACTTCGACTTGCGCATCATGCCAGACCTTGGCGGCGTCGGATTGCGATAGCCAGTCACGCCGAGGATGGCGCGATCCTCCAGGCCGTTGGCGATGCCTGATGTGGCATACCCGGCATCCAATCCCACCGCCTTTMCATCAAAACCGAAGCGCGCGCGCTGGCGATCCAGACGGTCGAGATAGACGATACTGTCGTGCACGTTGGCCGGTGTCGCATGGGTGTCGGTGATGATCGCATGGCGGCCATCGACGGTTCTGTGATCGAGATAGAAGAAGCCCTTCGGCTTGCCGTCGCGCACCATGTAGCCGCTGTCGGGATCGGTACGGCTGACCTTGGTTTCCTTGACTGCGGGTTCCCGATCCTTGCCTTTCAAAGGCTTCTGGCCGTGCAGCGCCCGTTCGGCCTCGATCGCCCGGTCGAGATCGGCCCAGTAGTCGGACCGCGACTTGGCAACCATCGCAAGCTCGTACTTACCCTTGTTGGCACTGGCCTTCAGATGCGTGCTGTCGGTATAGAGCACCGCCCCATCGACCAGCCCGTGGCCGATCGCCTGTTCGACGATGTGGTCGAAGATATCCTGGGCGACCGATGTGTCGTTGAAGCGACGCCGACGGTTCTGGCTGAGGGTCGAGGCGTCGAACACACCATCCGTCAGCTTCATCCGAAGAAACCAACGATAGGCGACATTGACCTCGATCTCGCGCACCAGCTGACGTTCCGAGCGGATGCCGAAAAGATAACCGATGAACAGCGCCTTGAACATCAATGTCGGATCGAGCGGCGGCCSGCCGTTGTCGGCGCAATACAATCCCGCAACGCGATCATSGATGAAAGTAAAGTCGATCACCGCATCGATCTTGCGAAGCAGATGATCTCTCGGCACCAGGCTGTCGAGCGTCACCATCTCGAGAGCCGTCTGTTCGGCACAAGGTTTCTTCAACATGTCCCATTGAATCAAAAACCTCCGGCCAAAGCCAGAGGTTTGTCAGCAGTCTGAGCGGCGCGTGTAAGACGCGCCGCTTCGAGATTGAGATGCCGACGAAAAGGCGTCAGGCGCCGGCGGTTTGCGTATGGGTCGCAAGCTGCTCGTCGTGATTGTTGAACAGCACATGGACGGCATCGTGGCCCGTCGGCGTGTAGTTCTGCAACGTGGCGACCACATGGGTTTCCGGGCCGGTGTTGACGCTGATCTTCGTCGAATTGGTTGCGGTATCGACCGCCGCGGTCATCGACGCGATAGCATTCGCCTCCGTCATGCCCGGATGTTCGCCGACCAGCGCGTTCAGCAGGTTCGAAACATCCAGCCGGTCGCCCTCTCCCTTCGGGCTGAAGTCGGTGATGACGTCGGCCATGTTGAGGTTGTGCAGGGCCTGGGCATCGAGCACGAAGGTATCTGCGCCAGCGCCGCCGGTCATGGTGTAGCCGCCGCTCGCCAGCGTGTCGCTGCCGTCGGTGCCATAGAGGTGGCCGACCCCGCTGAAATCGATCTCCGCGTAGGCGCCGTCGTGGCCGAGCGAGAAGTCGCTGGCCGAGTAGTCGCCTGTGAGACCGATGGCGGCGGTGTGGGTACCGTCGGTGACGGTCAGCACACCGCCAGTTTTCGCCCCGTTTTCCGCATAGGAGAAGCTGGCGGTCGCGGCAGAGATGTCGCCAAACCGCAGCACGTCATTGCCGTCGAG
This sequence comes from Rhizobium sp. BR 315, assembly GCF_050577975.1. Lineage (NCBI taxonomy): Bacteria > Pseudomonadati > Pseudomonadota > Alphaproteobacteria > Hyphomicrobiales > Rhizobiaceae > Rhizobium > Rhizobium sp. BR 315. The sequence goes on from NZ_JARWKZ010000113.1 coordinate 2,210, forward strand.
GCCGGCGATCGTGCCGGTGAAGGCCGCCGCGTGGTCGATGGTGACGGTAGCCTGTGCGTCCTTGCTCAGGCTGATTGCCTCGCTGAACGAGCCGCCGATTTCGAGGCCGGCATGACCCGACACCAGCACGGTGCCGCTGCCGCTGACATTGCCCTCGAGATGAACGTTGCTGCCATTCGCCCACAATACGCCGTCATTCACGACGCCGCTGTGTATGTCGAGGCCGCCGGTCCCGGTCGCCTCCAGCGTGCCGGTGTTCCTCACCGCGTTGACACCGGTGTCGATGACGAGCGCGTGACTGCCGTCGGCGATGATCGTGCCTTGGTTGATCAGCGTCAGGTGCCCCTCGCCGAGCTGGCCGGCGCCAGAGATCGTGTTGTCAACATTGGTCAGCGTGACATTGTCGCCGCTGCCGAAGATGACGTTGGACGCAGCGTCGGACAGCGTCACCGTGCCGCCACCAGTCAGAGTGAGGCCGTGCTGGACGATTTCGAAGGCCGTATTGCTGCCGGTCGAGGCGAGATGGATGCTGCCGGTGTTATCGAGCATGCCGCTGAACGGCATCAGCGCACCATCGCTAAGCACCATGTCGCCGGCATTATGCGTTACCACGGCCTCATTGAAGAGGAAGTCGTCCGCCGTAAGAGCCGCGACGCTGACGCCTGCCAAGGTGATGGTCTCGCCATCGCCGAGGGTGATGACGGCACTGCCCGACGCGTCAGCCGACAGATGGGCTTGAACATCCGCGAAGCTATTGAAGCCTGCGAAGCCGATCAGATCGATCTTGTCATGCACCGTATCGAAGTTGTGGACGACGTCGGTGCCGATGGTGTTCGCAAAGACCAGCGTGTCGTTGCCGCTCGATGCGGTGAGCGTATCGTCGCCCGACCAGGCAAAAATCGGCGAACCCTTGGCATAGGCTTCGACGTTGTCGGCCACAGTGGCCATGCCAGTCGTGCCGTCCGGATTGATCCAGGTCTCGACAACCTGAAGAACCAGTGCCCCAGTGTGACCATCAGGCGAAGTGACCGTCAGCGACGACGGATCGTTCGTCACCACAGACCAAGTGCCATCGGCGTTGTGTGTACCTTCGCTAAGCACCCAGCCTGCCGGGAGGCCGGCAACACTCAACGTGACCGCGCCGACGTGATCCGTAGGAGCAGCAAGCGCGAGGTTGATGGCCTCGCCTGAGATGCCGGCAGGTTTGAAATCCAAAGCGCTGGCTGATCCGGAATTACCGGCCAAATCCGTATAGCTGCCGCTTGCGATCGACGCAGTCTTCCAGCCGTTGTTGCCGGAAGCGTAATTCACCGTGTAGACGTCCTGCCCGAAACCGTTCAGGCCAACATGCGTGAAGTTGGAGAGCGTATAATTGCCGCTACCCACAATGTCTGAAACGGTAAAGCCGGACACCGCCTCACTAAAGGTGAAGGTCAGGAGGTTGTTTCCGCCGGCGCTACCTTGCGTTATGGCGACGGTCGGCGCCGTCGTATCGATCCTGATATCATAGGCACCGCTCGGCGATAGCGGGGTGGTGACGCCCCCATCTGTGATCGAGGCCCGGAAATTGTAGGTCGATCCGTTCGTCAGCGTCGGCGTGGTGATATCGACATAACCATTGCTGATATTGGTCGACGTTAGCGTGACCGCCGTGCCGAGCGCGGTCGTGCCGTTATATAGCTGCACGGTATCACCGCTGACGGCACTGGTTCCGGTCAGGCTCACGCGGATGCCAAGGTTGGTGTCATCGGTAACCGCACCGTTCGCAAGGCTACCTTGGATCGAACCGACATTGTCGATGACGCTGCTAATGCTCGGCGCCGACACCGGCTCGTTGGTGCCGTGGATGGTCACAACGATATCCTGTGAAGCCGTCCCGTCCGCGGACGCTACAGTCAGCTTATCCGTAACCGTCTGCCCACTATTCAGGGCCTGCACATTCGATGCGGAGTTGTTGAGCGTGTAGCCCCACGCACCGGTCGTCGCATTGAAGGTGAACGTACCGTAGGTCCCGGTCAGCGATGACTGCGCCTGGAAATGGTTCTGGCCATTGTCCACGTCGGCAACCGTCAGCACACCATTCGCCGTCAACTGGCCATCCTCGGTGACCGAACCGGTCGCCGTGCCCGAGATCGAGGCTGCATCGTTGGTGCCGTTGACCGTCACCACAACCGTTTGCGTCGTGATACCGCCCTGGCCGTCGCTCAGCTGGACCTTGAAGCTCTCCTGCGGATGATCCAAGGCCGTCAGCGGATCGGCCTTCGATTGATCCAGCACATAGCTCCAGGTGCCGTTCGTATTGACGCTCAGCGTGCCATAAGTACCGGTCACCGATCCGTCCGGGTTACCCGTCTGACT
>NZ_JARWKZ010000114.1:0-4232 GCF_050577975.1 Rhizobium sp. BR 315
ACGCAGCACTCAAATGACTGCGCATCTTTAGATTGGCCAGCCGGTCCTCAGCAGACCCCATACAGCAGCGGCCCCAGCGTCGACTGCGGACAGAAGCAAGCACTCGGCGAGGGATTAAGCTCAAAAGGGATTGACTCAATGCCCGTTACAGAAGAGCGGTTCTCAGATTCCGTGAAAAACTGAACCGCTCTAAACCAGTCCGTATGAGGGATTGAAAACCCGGCCGCCAAGGCCGGGTTGTTTGTGTTTGCGAATCAGATCGAATGCCGGCGTGAGCGGGTTCTCTGATCGAGATCGAAGACTTTCAGCCCATCCTCGGCGCTTGGCGGCGTGCGCCAGTCCTCCGCTATCAGCGCCTTTCTGGCGTCGCGCAGGCCGGCGTCCCAATGTTCGTGCATCGATAGCGACGAAAACTCGTAATCCTTGGATTGCGACCGGAACTGCTTGTTGCGGTAGATCAGATGGATGATGGTGACGCCGTAGTCCGAGCAGTGCTTCTCCAGCTTTTTGATCTCCGGATCGGCCTTGGCCTCTTCGGGAAGCCGCGCATAAAGCTCCGATATGGCGCGACGCAGGCGATGACGCTCCAGGAAGAGGTCGGTGTTGAGGCGGGTACGGCTGGAATAGGTGATGTCCTTGCGCCGTTCCTCGACTTCCTCGAGATCTTGCGGCAAGGAACCGACGGCGCTGAAGAGATCGACCTGAAACACCACCGTATCGACGCCCGCGCCATTGCGCAGCACGTAGGTGAGCGGCGTGTTCGAGACCAGGCCGCCGTCCCAGTAGTATTCACTGCCGATCTTGATGGCCGGAAAGCCCGGCGGCAGGGCGCCGCTCGCCATGATGTGTTCCGGCGCGATCTTAATATCCCTGTTGTCGAAGAACGCGAAGTTGCCGGTTCGCACGTTGACGGCACCGAGGCTCAGCCGCACCGGGCCATGATTGATTCGGTCGAAATCCACATGGTCGAGCAGCGTCTGGCGCAATTGCTCTGTATCGTAGATGCTGGTCGCACCCGCTGAGCCCCGCGCCTGGAACCAGGCCGGGATCTGCCAGGGAGAAAAGAAGCCGGGCGCCCCGAAGGTCGAAACCCACCAGCTGCTCACCGTGCGATAAAAGGGGCTGCTCTGGCGCTGCCGTTCCATCAGCATATCGACGGGAAGCTGGATAGTGATCTTGTTCCAGAAGGAGCGCAGCTTCTCAAGCCGCTCCCCCGGCACGTTGCCGGCCATGATGGCGGCGTTGATGGCGCCGATCGAGATGCCTGCGATCCAGTCCGGGTCGATATTCTGCTCTCTGAGTGCCTGAAAGGCGCCGGCTTGATAGGAGCCGAGCGCGCCGCCGCCCTGGAGCACGAACACTTTATGCGAATAAGCTGATGCGGGATTGGTAAGCGGAGCTGCAATGTTCATGTGCCATCCTTTGCTGCGCTCCGGGTGGGAAAGCCGGGATACGCAAAACTATGACCATTTTCCTGCCTGCTTCTCCGAATGCGGAGACATGCCATTGCGAATCGGCGGGCTCGAACCTGTGCTATGCGAGCAAATAGGCCCAGAGCGACACCGAAAATGCCCCGAACGCTGTCGTCAAGGTGATCGTCGAGGCGGCGAGACTGTGGCCGACGCCGAAGCGATTGGCAATCAGCCAGGCGTTCACACCTGTGGGAACGGCAGCGGTGAGCACCAGCGCGGCCCGCCATTCCGGGCTAAGGCCAAGGAGATGACCGGCCGCCAGCACGCAGGACGGCAGCAAGAATAGCTTGAAGGCGGCCATGACGCTGGTGATGCCGAGATTGCCCGATAGCCCGTATTGGCGCAGCGCCATGCCGAGCGAAATCAGCGCCGCGGGGCCGGCCATATTGGCGATGCCGTCGACGACGCTGCCGACGGTCGCGGGGATGCGGATGCCGGTCAGGTGGACGATAAGACCGCAGAAAAGGCCGATGACCAGCGGATTGCGCACAAGGTTCCGGCCGACCTGCAGCAGCAGCTCGCCGGTGCTGCGGCCGGCGCCGGCATTCTCCTTGCGCTCGGCCTGCTCCATCAGCAGCGTGCCGGCGATCATCATCGTCGGCAGGTGCACGGCGATCAGGATCGACATGGCCATGACGCCATCAGGCCCGACCGTGCGGCCGACAAGGGGCAGGCCGATGAAGATCGTATTGGCAAAGGCCGATGAAACGCCGGCCAGCACGCCGATGCGCGCGTCCCGCCCGAACAGCCGAGTCGCTACGATATGGCCGGCGGTCCAGGTCACGGCGACGCCGGAAAAATAGGCGATCCACAATCGAAACGGCGAAGCGCCACGAAAATCCGCCTCGGCGATGGTGCGGAACAGCAGGAGCGGCACGGCGATCTTGAAGACGAACTCGCCCATCGCCTCGCCGACATCGGCCTTCAACAGGCCAGTGCGCACGATAACCCAGCCAACGAGGATCAGCAGGAAGATCGGAAGGACATCGGTGAGAATTTCGGACATGCCGGGCGTGGGCCGTGGAATTCGTGGCTCGAGAAGAGTGATCGAGGAGTTGTAGCAGCTTGCTTAAAGCATGTCGCGCAAAAGTGTGCAGCGGTTTTGCGACGACGACATGCGCAAAATCAAGAGCTTAAAGCGAAAGGAGCGAATCTGAAAGATCGCGGCTCGCGATCGGTGTGAGAACCCGCAAAAACAAAAAAAGCGGGCCAAGCCCGCTCCTACTTGTCCGGTCTCGCCGGAGAGTCCCCCCGGTGCACATGCCGCCAGTTCATCCGTGGTCGGCCCGCGTACCGGTGAGGCGGAAGGCATCATTCCTTCCCAGACTGGCTCGGAAGTCTTTCGAACTTCCCATCCCAGCCGCTTAATAAGCATTTAAACATAGAAAGTGACAGCCAAATGACTGATTGCAATTAAGTTGGCTGCACTGGCGCTGATTCTTCTTCCAAACTTCGGAAAAACCGATATTACCGGATACCGGCTATCACCAATACCGGGATCCTCCTATAGATGACTCGCTTCGATGTACTGACCGTTGGCAACGCCATCGTCGACATTATCGCCCGTTGCAATGATCAGTTCCTGATCGACAACAAGATCACCAAGGCCGCGATGAACCTCATCGATGCCGAACGCGCCGAACTTCTCTATTCGCGCATGGGCCCGGCGCTGGAAGCCTCCGGCGGCAGCGCAGGCAATACGGCGGCAGGCGTTGCCAATTTCGGCGGCAGGGCTGCCTATTTCGGTAAGGTCGCTGAAGACCAGCTCGGACAGATCTTCGCCCACGATATCCGCGCCCAGGGCGTGCATTACCAGACCAGGGCGAAGGGCACTTTCCCGCCGACGGCCCGTTCGATGATCTTCGTCACCGAGGACGGCGAGCGTTCCATGAACACTTATCTCGGCGCCTGCGTCGAACTCGGCCCGGAAGACGTCGAGGAAAATGTCGTCGCCGATGCCAAAGTCACCTATTTCGAGGGCTATCTCTGGGATCCGCCGCGCGCCAAGGAAGCGATTCGCGAATGCGCCCGCATCGCCCATGCCAACGGCCGTGAAATGTCGATGACGCTATCGGACAGCTTCTGCGTCGGCCGCTATCGCGACGAGTTCCTCGATCTCATGCGCTCGGGCACCGTCGATATCGTCTTCGCAAACCGCGACGAGGCACTGTCGCTCTACGAGACCGAGGATTTCGAAAAGGCGCTGACGCTGATTGCGGCCGACTGCAAGATTGCAGCCGTGACGACAGGCAAGGATGGCGCCGTGATCATACGCGGCAACGAACGCCATGTCGTCGATGCTCATCCGATCGAAGAGCGTGTCGATACGACAGGCGCGGGCGACCTTTTCGCCGCCGGCTTCCTGTTCGGCTACACGCAGGGCCGTAGCTTGGAAGATTGCGGCAAGCTCGGCAATCTTGCGGCAGCAACCGTCATCGAGCAGATCGGCCCGCGGCCGATGCAATCGCTGTCGGAAAAGGCCAAGAAATTCGGTCTTCTCTGATCGGGCTTATACGGCGTCTCGATAAATCTGACTCACGGGCTTCCCAAGAGGGGATGAATCTGAATCTCTGTGGCAAACGGGAGGTTTGCTGCGATGGGTTCAGCGATTTCATTGCGAGAAGATTTTGATGGCGAGCGTCTGCGCCGTCTGGCGCGCCAGAGTAAGGATGCCGCTCAAGCCCGGCGACTTTTAGCGCTTGCCGTCATCTATGATGGCGGCTCTCGTTCAGACGCCGCCCGCCTGGGCAATATCACGCT
>NZ_JARWKZ010000115.1:0-4086 GCF_050577975.1 Rhizobium sp. BR 315
CGATAGCACTTGGCTACTGACGCCAAGGCGGCCGCTCGCCTTCAGGTCGGTCTCGCCATGGCTTGTGATGCTGCTTGCCGTCAGATCCATTGCCTGAGCGGTAAGATCACCGGCCGACAATAGCGTGCCAACGGTGAGGCCACCTATCGAGGTCAGCGCGATATCGCCGCTCGCCGTCTGGACGATGTTGCCGTTGGCGGCGGCCGTTCCAGCGAAATCGACACCGGAAACGATCGCCCCTGCCGTTATACTCGGGCCAGAAATCCCGATTTTACCACCGCCGAGAATCTGACCGCTGACGTTCGTGGCACCGGAAAAGGCAATATCGTTATGACCAGTGACTGCTCCGGCATTCACGGCAGCAGCGTTGACGTTGATGGCGCCGGCGGCCTCCATCGTCGATGCAGCGAATCCACCGCCGAGCTGGGCCGTCAGATCCCCGGTCTGGCCAAGAACGATATTGCCGCCCGACGCGTTGGTGGCGCTAAAGTCGATACCGGCGACGACCGTCTGGGCCGACAGGCTCTGGCCGGTGATCAGTACATTGCCGGCGCCGAGGACCTGGCCGCTTATGGTCGTGGCGCCATTGAGCGTGACGACGCCGTGTGATGTGATGGCATCCGCGTTCACGGCCGCGCCGCTGGCCGAAAGATCCCCGGCCGACAGCAGTGTGCCGGTGTCGATATTGCCGGCGGAGACCAGCGTCAGATCGCCGCTGCTGGCGAGCACGATATTGCCGTTGGCAGCGGCAGTTCTGGCGAAATCTACGCCGGAGATAATCGCGCCTGCCTTGATGCCAGACCCCGAGATGGAAACATTGCCGCCGCCAAGGATTTGATTGGCGACACTCACGCCTCCGCCCGCGGTTCCTGAAAGAGTGATATCCTTGCGAGCGGTGATGGCGTTGGCCGTAGCGGTAGTGCCGCTGGCATCGACGGAGCCGGCGGCCTGCACAGTCGAAGCCGCAACGCCACCACCAACCGATACTTTCAGATCACCCGCTTGGCCGAGAACGATATTGCCACTTGCGGCATTGGTGGCATCGAAATCGATGCCGGCGACAAGGGTTTGCGCCTTCAGGCTCTGGCCGGTGATGGATATGTTACCAGATGCGAGGATCTGATCCGTGACGCTAATCGCGCCACCAAGCGTCATGTCGCCATGAGCGGTCATCGCATTGGAGGTTACCGTCGTGCCATTTGCTGAAAGCGCCCCGGCCGACAGCAACGTACCGACGTCAATGGATCCTGTCGATGCAAGCGTCAGGTCACCGCTTGTCGCCTGGATGATGTTTCCGTTGGCAGCAGCGGTCCTGGCGAAATCGACGCCGGAAACGATCGTGCCGGCTTTGATGCCTGGCCCGGAGATGCCGATAGCGCCGCCGCCCAGAATTTGACCGCTGACCGTGGTGGCACCGGAAAGAGTAATACCCTTGTGGCCCGTGACCGAACCTGCGGCGACGGACATACCGCTGACATCGATGACACCTGCCGCCTGCATGGTTGGCGCCGCCACGGCGCCATTGACCGACACGGTCAGGTCGCCAGATTGGCCAAGGGCGATATTGCCCCCTGCCCTATTGGTTGCATCGAAGTCAATGCCAGCAACGACCGTCTGGGCTGACAAGCTCTGGCCGGTAATCGAGACGTTGCCAGACCCGAGGATCTGTTCCGTGACGCTGATCGCGCCCCCGAGCGTCATGTCGCCACGGGCGGCCATGCTGTCCGCAGTGACAGCGACGCCGGCAGAGCTGAGATTGCCGGCAGACAGCAGCGTAGCGGCATTGATGTTGCCGGACGAAGTAAGGTTCAAATCGCCACTGCCAGCCAACACGATGCTGCCATTGGCGGCAGCAGTCCTGGCGAAGTCGACACCGGAGGCGAGAGTCCCTGCCTTAATGCTCGAGCCGGAAAGAGAGACGTCACCGCCTCCCAGTCCTTGGCTGGTAACAACCACGCCATCGACCGCGCCGGAAAGAGTGATGTTCTTGTGGCCGGTGATGGTGTCGGCAGTGACGGCCTGGCCGGTGGCATTGATCGTACCGGCTGCAAAGACGGTCCCAGCCTGGATGGCGCCAGCGCTGTCGTTGACCGTTAGATCGCCGCCACTCGCCAGCACGATATTGCCGCCGGCCGCGTTGGTCGCAGCGAAGTCGACGCCGGAGGCAAGAAGACCGGCGCTGACACCATTGGCGTTGCCGTTGATGGTGATATTGCCAGCGCCGAGCAATTGGTTTGCGACATTGACGCCACCGGTAATACCGGTGGTCCCATGGCTCGTGATGTTATTTGCCTGCAACAGGGCAGCCTGAGCAGTCAGGTCGCCAGCCGACAGCAGCTTATCGACAACGATGTTTCCGGTTGTGGCAGTCAAACCGAGCGTGCCGGCCGAGCCGACAACAACGCCACCACCGTTCGCATTGGTGGCCGCAAAGTCGACGCCAGAGACAATGGCCCCAGCCGAGATAGCAGAACCTGAGATCAGAATATTGTTTGCGCCAAGAACCTGACCGGTCACGTTTGTGGCGGCGTTGACGGTGAGCGCGCCATGTGACGTGATGCCGCTTGATGTCAGCGACGCCGCGGTCACCGCCAGATCAGCGACTGACTGGATGCCGCCGGCGGTCGTATTGCCGGTGGCACTGACATTGAGCGCTCCGGCCGACAACAGATTGCCGGTTGCGATATTGCCGCCGGTCGCCGTCAGGCTGAGGTTGCCTGCGGCACCGAGCACCACATTGCCATTCGGATCGGCGCTGGTGGCGGCAAGATTGATGCCGGAGATGACCTTACCGGCTGAAATCGACTGGCCGGTAAGGTTGACATTGCCCTGCCCCTGCACATTGCCGGCAACAGCAATCCCAAGCGCAGCATTCAAGGCCATATTCTGGCTGCTCTGGAGGAAGGCGGCCGAGATGGCACCACTTGTCGCCGTCAGATTGAGGTCGCCGGTGCTATTGGCAGCACCGGCAATCGCGATATCGCCAGAGGTGGCGACAAGTGTTGCCACACCGTTGCCAGCCGTCACGCTTCCGGCTGCAATGCCGGAATCGGAGCTCATCTGAACGGTCGTGGCGCTGTTGACATCACCCGACACGCTCAAGAGACCAGTGCCACTCGTCAGAACAATGTCGCTAAGGGCTGCGACCGTCTGCAGAGTGATGCCTTGGTCGGCCCGGACAGCAAGTTTCTGTTGCGAACTAACTTTGGCAGCGGTGATCTTCTGTTTCGAGGTAATGGCGACGCCATCCCGTCCAGAAGCATTACCGATCGAGATCTTGCCATCGGCCGAGAGTGACAGCTCGCCGGCATTGGCAGCCATGTCGCCGCTCATCTTGACGCCGGCCCCCTTTTCCGTGACGACGATCTTGATGCGGTCGGCCTGCATGGCGCCCAGCGCCGTGCCGTCGATCGCATATTCCGGCGTGCCGGAGGTGGCGGTCAGCGCCGTCGCCTCGCCAGTGGCATAGTTGTATTGGCTGGCGCCGCCGGTCAGTCGCACGGTCTTGCCGTAGATCGGGGCATTGACATGGATGTTGCGGGCAACGACGTCGAACAGGTCGACGGCGCCGGGAGCGGCTGCAAAGTTCCCCCCCGCCCCTTCGAAGGTAACGTCGCCACCATTGACGGTGAAACCGGTCAGGCTTCCGTCGGCGCCGATGTTGGGAACACCGGTGGTCAACGTAGCATGCGGCGTGTTGATAAAGCCGCAGCCGTTGCATGTCAGTCCATTAGGGTTCGCTACTATAACATCAGCTCTGCCACCAAACACTTCCGTCGGACCATTCAGCGCCGAACGATTGCCGCTGGTCACCTCATTCAAAATCACCGAAGCCGGGTTCGAGGCATTGAGGTTCGCATTGCCGGGTGTCACCCCGCCGAGGTTCGAGGTGCCTTGATTGCCCTTGAAGTTGTTGAGGATCAGGCCCTGGGTGCCGACGTTGAAGTCGTTGTATTTATTATATGACAGGCCAGCGCCGTTCGGCGTGACGATATCCACGAGCGGAACACCGTTCGGCGCAGCGCCGACAGTTGGCTGATTGGCGGCGGGTGCCGTCGTGCTTGCCGATACCGACTGAGCATTGGC
>NZ_JARWKZ010000116.1:0-3956 GCF_050577975.1 Rhizobium sp. BR 315
CCATCCGCGAGGAACTTCTGCTGCATGGCACTCGTCCGATCATTCCGCCGCGATCAACCCGGAAGAACCCGCCACCTTGCGACTACCGCGCTTACAAGGATCGCAATCGCATCGAACGCATGTTCAACCGAATGAAGCAGTTCCGTCGCATTGCCACGCGCTACGACAAAACCAAAACATCATACGCTGCTTTCCTCGCTATCGCCGCCGCTAAGATCTGGTTGCCATACTTTGTCAACATCGCCTAGAGTTCAGCGCAAGTCAAGCCGAAACTCTGCAGGATGGCGGCATGTCTGATGTAGCTCTCAACTCCGGCACCAGCACCTAGTGATAGCTAATCCATGCAATTCGACTGGCTAGACCAGCCCTCGCAGTATCTTGGCGCGAGCGACTGCGATCGTTTGAAACAGTCCAACCATTATTCCGGCAAGCCCGATAGTCGCATAGCACTGGTAACACTATCGAATATGGGTGGCGCAATGCCGACGGCAGCGGACCAGCGACTAATCGTAAAGGTGGGGTCGAGTGCCAGCAGCCGCTCGCCGGCAGCCTTTGCCTCATCGAGGCGACCAAGCTTGGCAAGCGGAGCGGCTAGCCATCCATGCAGGATGCTGAAGCCCGAGTTCAGTTGAACCGCCCGCCGGCCAGCCAAGATCGCCTCTTCATACCGGCCGAGCAGGAAACTTCCGAAGCCTATGATGCCCTGGGGAATGCAGCTCATCGCGTCGAGCGGGCTGAGCCGCATTGCGTGCTCGCCCCAGGCGATCGCACGCGTCGCATCGCCGCTGTAGGCGACGGGCGCGCATCCGAAGGAATAGACGAAGGCGCAGGAGGCGCTTAGCGCCAAGGCTCGCTCGAACGCTTCGTCAGACAGTCTCCGATCATGCGCCAGCAAGCCGATGGAAAAACCGGCAAGTGCAAGAGCCATGGCATCGCTTTGCCCATGCTCTATTGCCGCGAGCGCGTGCTGGATCGACTTCTTGCGGTTTTCCGGATGCATGCCGCCGCGAACAAAGATGGTCTGGTGTGCCCAGGACGCAAAACCGTGGGCGAGCGCGTAGCCGGGCTCGATAGCAAGCGCGCGGTCCAGCAACGGCAACCCGCCTGCAGCACCCTCCGGCATAAAGGTATAGACCTGCGGCATCGCGCGAAGCAGGAGGTCATAGGCGTCGACATTGTCGGGTCGTTTCCGCTTTACCCGCTCGATTTCGGCGCGACGCACGTTGGGCTCTATTGCAGCAACGACGCTTATGGTGATCTCGCCCTGCACCGCGAATATGTCAGTAAGATCACGGTCGTATCGCTCCGCCCACAGATGGGTGCCGTCTTCCGCGACAATGAGCTGACCGGTGATACGGACACGGCCGCCGACCTTGCGAACGCTGCCTTCAAGGACATAGCACACACCTAAATCGCGGCCGACCTGCGTGACGTCAACGGCACGCCCTTTGTAGGTAAAGCTGGAATTGCGCGCGATGGCGAGAAGCCATTTTATACGCGACAGGCCGGTAATAATGTCCTCGACCATCCCGTCAGCGAAATAATCCTGCTCAGGATCACCGCTCATATTGTCGAACGGGAGAACGGCGATCGATGGCCTGTCCGGCAGGCTTAATCCTTGCGGGGGCTTTTCCGGCACCGCGGCCGTTTGCGCCCCATGCTCCTCACGCACGGTCCCGACGAAGCGGATGCCCTTGCGCATGATCGTGCGGATAAGCCGCTGCGCATCGCCATTGTCGTTGAGTGCGCTGCGAACCGCGTTGATGCGGCTGCTGAGCGTGGCATCGGACACGATGCGGCCTTGCCAGACCGTCTCCACGATATCGTCCTTGCTGACGACACGGTCGCGATTGCAGAGGGGATAGCAGAGAAGATCGAACACCTGGGGTTCGACACGAAGCAATTCGCTGCCGCGCCGCAATTCGCGCCGGTCCTGATCGAGTGCGAAATCCTCAAAGTGATACAGCAAGTTAGATGTTCCGGTATCGCACCGCAATCGGCGAACTAAGGCAACCGTAACAATGTTGCAATGTAAAATCAAAGCCATCTGAAGGCAAAATCAACGCCTCCTGAAGATCACCTCAAAGCGCGTTCCACCGCGATCGCCCATAGTGTGATCATCAAATGCAGCGCAAGTCCAAACCAATTGCAACTCAACTCCAAAGGAGAACTCAAATGTCGAATGCTTCGGTCAATGCAGCAGTCAAGTCCGTCGTCCTCGTCCATGGCGGTTTTGTCGATGGTTCCGGATGGGAAGGCGTCCACAACCTCCTGAAGAAGGACGGTTACGAGGTCATCGTGGCGCAGAACCCCACCACCTCGCTCGCAGACGATGTTGCCGTCACCAAGCGTGCCATCGCATCGGCTTCAGGCAATGTCATCCTCGTCGGCCATTCCTATGGCGGCGTCGTCATCACCGAATCCGGCACGGACCCGAAGGTGGCAGGGCTGGTCTACATCACCGCTTTTGCCCCGGACCGCGGCGAATCCGTCGCCACGCTCATCTCCAACCCGCAGCCCGGCGATCCGGTACCGCCGATCCTGCCGCCCGTCGACGGCTTCCTCTTCCTTGACCGATCGAAATTTACCGACTCCTTTGCCGCCGACGTTCGGCCCGATCTCGCAGCCTTCATGGGCGACTCGCAGAGACCGTGGGGCATTCCTGCCCTGGAAGGCAAGGTCTCCGAGCCTGCCTGGAGGACAAAACCGAGCTGGTATCTGGTCGCCACCGAAGACAAGATGATCCCTCCGGCAGCACAGCGCGCCATGGCCGGCCGTGCCGAGGCCGTCAAGACGGAGGCCGCCGGCAGCCATGCCATCTACGTTTCGAACCCCGGCCCCGTCGCAGATCTCATCAAGCAGGCAGCCGCCAACGCTCGCAAGAGCTGATCAATCCCTGACCATTTGCAATGCCTGGGCGCCGACCATCGGGCCCAGCATCTTTATAGGGCGGCTTCACAAGACAGCGGCCAATTTTATGACCATCAGATTTTTTGAAGCGGTAGCATCGACATCTGCAGAAACGTTGTGCCGCCCGCTCCAGATTAGAGCTGGACTCGTGACCCACAGAAATACTATTAATCGGTCGCAAGTGGCCGATCTTGTAGACGATGGTGACCGGCGGTTCTTATCTACCCGCCTGCAAGGATAGGAGGAGTGAGCGTGCCCCTTCCACATTCCTCAGACATGCCACCGGATCCGCAACTTCGCACCCTTCTCCGCCAATGGGCCGAAAAGCTAGTCGATACCGACGCGGCTGCAGATCGCGTCGTGCAGCGAACCATCAACGTCATTTGCGACAGTCCCGAGCTTTTGGATGGCGCTCGAATGAATGAAGCGCTCTTTGCCCTCTTGCGCCGATACGCCTTTGACGAAAACGACCTTAGAGCGAGCCGACAGGATAAAGGTGCGATACGGAATATCGGCGGAGTATTGGGCGAAGAAGCCATCAAGTCGAAATAATGCTCCTGCCAGATCTTGCGCGGATAGATTGCAATTCCTCAAATCGAACGCAGTTTGCGCAGCGATATTTTAGCGTCATGGTCTGGCTGCTTTGCCGTTAGTTTACGATGCCCCTCGGATGCAGACACCCCTTGTGATCACCTGGCGGAAGAACTCGTCGATCAGGAGGAGACGCTCTTTCATACCAACGGCCGCTACGGTTGATTCTCATGTCCGTTTTCAAGAGTTTGGGCATAGGTTTTCGCGTCGCCTTTTTCAGCGTCGACGAGGGACAAATATGCTGCCTATTGCAGGACGCGGCGGCATTGAGACGACGGTTGATCAGACTCTGATGCGCGGGTTGAATACCGCAGGACCGTGGTTCGTCTCGGGCCTTCCTCTGTCTCACATGGCGCGTGTTGCCGTTTCAGGCTCGCAGAATCACAACGAGGGTTGCCCTGACCGGCCGCCACGCCCAACAATAAGCAGCGTGATGGAATTAAACCTTTCTCCTT
>NZ_JARWKZ010000117.1:0-3925 GCF_050577975.1 Rhizobium sp. BR 315
GGCTGCAGGAGATCAACACCGCCGTCAACACCATCGATCAGGGAACGCAGCAGAATGCCGCCATGGTCGAGGAATCCACCGCCGCGAGCTACAGCCTCGGCAAGGAAGTGACGGCCTTGAATGACCTCCTCGGCCAGTTCGCGCTTCAAGGCGGCCGCAGCCAGGTTCGGCCAGCCGTTGTGACGGAGCAGTCCAGCCCCGCCGCTTCGCCGGCGCGTTCGCTTCGGGCAAGGATTGCCGGCTCCTTCGGAGGCTCCGGTGGAGCGGCGGCGGCAACGGCGTCCTGGGAAGAGTTTTGATCTCATACGTCTTAACCAGTCCCTAAAAAATTGTCAGACGCTGGTATCCGGAACGCGGCCAAGTTGGCCGCGTTCCTTTGATTCTCGCAGCTGCTCAGTGGACGATCACAATAGCGCAACGTCCCTTCTTGACGTCGTGCTGAAATCATATATGCATATGCTATGCAATTACTAGAAGCCAACAAACTCGGCGCGCTCAGCGCCATGATCCGCGACCGGACGGAAGCGTCCTTGGCAGGACTTTCGCCGAGCGCGGCGGCCGTTCTATCGATGTTACACTTCAAGCCGGGACTGACGACGACGGAACTTGCCGTGATTGTCGGCGTCAGTCAGCCGAATGCCGTGCGGTTAATCGATGGGCTGGAGCGCCAGGCGCTGATTGAGCGCGGTAAACCGGAGGGTCGCATCACGCCCCTGACATTGACGGAGGCCGGCCACGCGCAGGTGCAAGAGCTACACGCTCTCCGGCTGGCTGCGCTCGACGACTTGCTGGCTGCGCTACAACCGGACGAGCGAAAGCACTTTGCTTCCATGCTTGATACGATTCTTGCCGGTGCGACGACCTCCCGCGCTTTTGCCAGAACAACATGTCGCCTCTGCGAGCATGATCTTTGCGGCCCTGAGGTCTGCCCGATCGGCTGTCGCGCGACTGAGATTGAGAAAAAGGAAAATCACGAATGATCATTTCTTATGCAGAACATTCGCCGACGATCGATACCGACGCCTGGGTTGCTCCGGATGCCACGGTGTGCGGCGATGTCGTCATCGGTGCTGGCAGTCGCATCATGCATGGCGCCCGCCTTATAGCGGAGGCAGGCGGGTCGATCCGCATCGGCCGCAACTGCATTGTGTTGGAAAATGCAGTGATCCGAGCCACAGGCCGCCATCCTTGCGCGTTGGGAGATCACTGTGTTGTTGGTCCCAACAGTCATGTGGTTGGCGCCGAAATCGACGATGAGGTCTTCGTTGCTACTGGCGCGGCAGTCTTCCATGGTGCGCACATCGGCCGTGGATCAGAAGTTCGCATCAACGGCATCGTACACCTGCGCACCCGCCTCGAGCCGGATACGACCGTGCCGATCGGCTGGATTGCCGTTGGCGATCCAGCTCAACTCCTACCCCCGGACCAGCACGAGGCGATCTGGTTGCACCAGAAACCGCTTGACTTCCCGGGCTTCGTTTACGGTGTCGATCGGAGCTTGCCCAATGTGATGCAGAACATCACGACGGGTCTCTCGGCCGCGCTCGGTGTACATCGTGCGGAAAGCGTTTAAACAAGGTCAGATGTCAGACGCTAAACTCTGTCGCTCACGCGAGACCTTATGACAAGCGCATTGGATCTCGGCAATGTCGTTACGTTGCGTGAAACGCTGCAGCCGTCTGCTTTGGCAAAGCCCTGGGTTCAGCTGGGAAATCACCAAACTGGCGTTCGTAGATCATGGACATGCGGCCCCCGAGTCTGTTCCGCCATTCAAATCAATGGCTAGCGCGAAAGGACATTCAGTGAAGAAAATCGTACTGCTTATGGTCGCCGCGCTCTGCGCTGCACCGGTATGCGCCCAGGAGTCGGAGGCGGTTTCGATCATCGATGTTCCCGATTTGTGGATTTGGAGCTCGATGACGCTCATCATGAACGGTCAAACGACCGGTGTTCCGGAGGACTTCAACCCCACACCGACAACCATCGTCCCCGTCGTGCAGCGCGCTCTGAAAGCGTCCGGCAAGGCATGCAACGCAGTGACCGCGATCACGGTCCCGAACCGGGATCCACGTGTCTTCGATATCGTATGCGACAACGGCCGTTACAAAGTCTCAGGGGCCGGGAAAGTCGAAGGCTAAGCTCGTCCTTCGGCCGATCGAGTCGCTTCTTCTATTCTCTGCATAAATCATCAACAGGTGGACCATTTTATCTTCGATCACTAGTTTTCTTGTTCTCGGGCTAACTGCGCTTCCTATGATCGGCGTGCTCACCCTGATGGTGATAGGTTTCCGAGCCCTCCTTACCTTTCTCCTCGGCACAAGGAAGTCGAAAGACAAGGTGATCGAAATGCGAGAGGTGTTTGGACAGCAGCGTACCTTCTCGGTCATGGCGCCCGTCCATTGGCTGGATAGGTCAGACGAGGAATACTTCCACATCAGTGCATCCGAAAACGGGCCGAGCTTGACGGGCGGGGCATGGCGCTATGATCAGCAGACGTCACTGCGCCAATTCGCCGACGCCCGTTTTGCCGGCGTCGACGGCATGAAGTTCTTCAAACAAGTTGGAAAGGAATTCCAGCTGGAGAACGGAAGCATCGTACGAGAATATGCCGGGTTCTGGCCTGGCGACCGAAAGATGACCTCCTACATCGTCGTTTGCTCGGCGGCTGAAGGCATCGCGGTCAACCTTTCCCTGTCGACCGCACGGCGCGACTATCGGGCAAATCGTTTCTTCTATCGCAGGCTCCTCTCCAGCCTCCGCATCCTACCGGCTTCGGCAGGCGAGGATCGGCCGCTTGAATCTACCTCAACTCAATCACGACCATAGGCATGTTGATGTTATATGTCCGCCCACGTACCTCTCGTCTTGCCAAGAGCAATGGCCGACAGTCTTCTCGTGTTTCGCCCATTGATCTTGGATGGCGATTTGATTGCAACCGAACGGCCGCAAGCACCTACGGTATTTCTCAATGAGACAAGTTATCCGTAACATCTATCTGTTTGCGGCGAGCCTATTGCTTGCGTTCGGCACCCCTTCTGTCTTGCTGGCCGGCTACGATGAAGGCTACGACGCCTATCAGGCGCATGATTACGCCCGCTCCTTAGCCGAATGGAAACCCTTGGCCGAGAAAGGAGAGGTGCACGCGCAGTATGCGCTAGGAATGCTCTACAAGAATGGTGAAGGCGTATCTGTCGACGGCGAGCAAGCGCGTAACTGGTTTCTGAGAGCAGCAAACCAAGGCCATGTGGCTTCTCAATACGAATTGGCGGCGATCCATCTCGGCCTGTCGGCTGTCAGCATCGGCTCGCCCGACCGAAAACAAGGTTTTTTCTGGTTGAACAAGGCGGCTGAACAGAATTATGCGCCGGCGAAATCCGCATTGGTGCTGTTGGGAGACGCACCGGTTTATGAGCCCTCATCGTCACTATCCGAACGGCCACCCGTGGCTGCCAACGAGACAACGCAGACGCTGGGCGCACATGTCTTCGGCGCCCTCTATGATGTCATTGGCTGGATCATCGCAGCCGCATTGTTCGTCTATCTGGCCCTTGGATCCGGCGCGCTTCGCAGCGAGATCCAAACACGGTTGCCATCGCTGTTGCACAAGAGGAGCGTTTGTTTGTCGCTCGCAACCTTGGCGGCTTTTTTCGCTGTCGTGCAGATCTCGCACCGGCTTTAGCATTACAGTTGCATTTTCGCCTTCAAATGCGCTCGTCGAGCGGCAGCCTGATGGGCGCGCCTCCAGCATGACCACGCGATGACGTAGGCGGGCTTTATGCGACGCTGGGCAAGCCTTGTGGCGATGCGCCGGACTTCCTGGATAGACCAGCGGATTAAATCCTGATGGTCGGCATCCGCGGTCTTTTTTGGGGCGTCACGTCATTGGCGCGATACCGGATCACCGCCATCATGGCGAAGGCGAGCA
>NZ_JARWKZ010000118.1:0-3586 GCF_050577975.1 Rhizobium sp. BR 315
GCATAGAAGGTGGCCACGCCTTGCGGCAGGCCGCGCGACGCCGACAGGAAATATGCTGCGGAAACCAAGGTTGCCGTCTTTTTCGTTCTCGACAGCGACCAGAGGACGGGAAAGCCGAGCGCCACCGGCAACAACAGCACGTGGCCGCTCCATGCCACCGATCCGACGCCGACCGAGGCGATGATAAGCAGCGTTGGCCAAACCCAGTCATGGCGCATAGGTCAGCACCTCACGCGCCAGACCGAGAATGCCGGATGTCGGCACAGGCCCGAAATAACGGGAGTCGAACGAGCCGGCGAAGGCCGAATGCAGGAAGACCTCACCGCCCGGTACCACGCCGCCCGAAAACCGTGTCAGCGGCCGACCTTCTCCGTCTTTTTCGGCGACAGTGGAAGCACGAACCAGGCGCCCATCGACCGTCACCTCGTTGGCGATCTCGACGCGCTGGCCGGCGACCGCGACCACCGACTTGATGAGCGGCGCGAGATGACCGGGGCAAAGTCCGGAGCGGAGATAGCCGCGCGCCCTCGCTTCGTGCATGGCGGCTGTGTCCGGTGGGCAGATGAACACCAGGTCGTCCACACCAGGCGAACGGTCGAGCGGGACAATCTGCCAGAGGCCAAGTGGCTCGCTCGGCGTAAGATTGATGCGATAGCTGCCTAATAGACCGGCCAGTCCGATCACTGCGATGGCGGCAGCAGAAACCGATGAAGTGACGGCAGCTTGTTTTCGCTGCGCCATGGCTCGCTCGCGTGTTCGACCCGGACGCGTCATTTGAGCGAGAGCCCCTGGCTCTTCGTTTGCCGCAGCGTCTCGGCCTGCTTCAACGCCTCGGTCGTGCGCTCATGCGCGGAAAGTTGCTGCACCGTTCGCATCGTGCTCCAGGCCGATTGCACTTCCGCCTTCTGCCCGGCAGACATGCTCGAGGTCACCGACTGGAAGGTCTGACCTGTCATGTCTTTGGCGGCGAGCGGTAGGAAGGTGCGTTCCCCGAAACGTTCCGATACGGCTCTCGCAAAACCTTCGAGTTCGGCTTTCACCATTTTGTCGGCGAGCGCGTTTTCGAGTCCTGCGGGAAGGTCGTTGCGATCGATGGCGTCACGGACGCGTTCGAGCGTCTGCTTTGCCGCCGGCGACAGCGCCGGGATGTCGAGAGAGATCTTCATGCGGACGGCGCGCTCCTCGGCGTCATATTTGTGTTCCGCCTCCGTGCGCTGCCGCAGATAGCGTTCCAGGTTTCGGGCAAGCGCCGGCGCATTGGTGACGGCCCTCTCATGGGCCTGCTTGTCGGCGCGGCCGGCAAGGATCCCGGTCTTGCCTTTCAGCGCACCAAAGGTCTCCGGCTCGGAACCGATCTTGGTGATCGTCGATTTCGCCGCCGCTTCGTTTCTCAGCATCGCATCGACGTTGACAGCCTTGAACGCGTCTTCCGGCTGAGCGTAGACGAGATGGAAGCGCGCTGAGACTTCCTCCCATTGCTTCTTCAAGCCGGCGTCCGCTGCAAGCAGGTCCTCGACGACCTGTTCCAGCGATTTTGGGAACGTGGTGATGCCCGATACCATGGGTTTTGCCTCCTGCATGCTGTGCGATTGACTGGTCTTGGCCGCGCCGGCGGACAGACCAAGCCTGCGGGCGATTGCCGCCAGACGAGCGCCAAGCGCGGCGAGCTTCGACTTTTGCCGGACGGTCCATTCGATCCGGTCGCGAACGACAGTGCGTGCGACGTTAACGAGGTGAAGGCCACGGGCGTCGGCGAAGCGAAGGGCTTGGGCGTAGAAGCGGCCACTCGCATAATCGAGCGTCGTTTCCTTGGCTTGTCTGCGCGACAGGATCGGGATCAGGCCGCCTGCCTTGGCGAAAGATCGGCGGCCGTGGTAGAGACCGAAGTCCTCTCGGTGACGGGTCATGGCCACGTAAGTGAGATGGCGGTCGAGAGAGAGGGAAGCCAGCACCTTCACCCTATCGACGGTGGCACCCTGGCTCTTATGGATCGTGGTGGCATAGCCGTGATCGAGATTGGCGTAGAAGCGTTGTTCGACCGTGACCTGGCGGCGGTGTTCGCCGTCTCCGACTTCCGCGACAATACGCCCGGGCGTCGCGTCCACGACCTTCGCCAGCATACCGTTCTTGACGCCGAGCGAGCCCTCGTTCTTCAGGAACACGATCTGGTCGCCGGCCGCGAATTTTCGGTGCCCGTCTTCGGTCCGGAAGGCGAAACCGTCGGCGACGAGACCGCGTTCGACGAGCTTTGCGCGAGCCATGCCGTTGAGCATGCGCACGTCTCTTCGCAAGTGCGCAAGAATGAGGCTCGACCTTTGCGGATCGTAGTCGCGGTTCCAATCGGCAATCAGCGCCTGCACGGCATCGGCCTTGAGATCGGCTCCGCTGACGCGGCCCTGGGCGCGATAGGCTTCGACGGCTCTGCCGATATTGCCGCGGGCCAGATCGAGCGACGCCTCGCGCATCCACTGTTCACGCTGGCGGTAGATGTTTTCGAGTTCGCCATAGCCGATGCGGTCGGCAATGGCGCGGAAGGCAGCGCCGGCTTCGATCGGCTGGAGCTGTTCCGGATCTCCGACAAGCACGAGTTTGGCGCCGGCCTTGGTCGCCGCTTCGACAAACAGCGCCATCTGCCGCGACGACACCATGCCCGCTTCGTCGAGAACGAATACGGTTTTGTCGTCCAGCTGATTGCGGCCTTGGTTCCAGCGCAGTTCCCATGATGACAGCGTGCGGGAGAGAATGCCGGCTTCCTTCTCCAGGCCCTCGGCGGCCTTGCCCGCAAGCGCCCCGCCGACGACGCGATAACCGGCCGCTTCCCAGGCTTCGCGCGCCGCCTTCATCATCGTCGTCTTGCCGGCGCCTGCACGTCCGATCACCGCAGCGATGCGCTCGCCGCCGGTAACATGTGCGATCGCCGTCTTCTGCTCGTCCGCCAGGCGCAGGTGGCGGGCGAAGGTGGCTTCGCGCACAGCGTCCGCAACGCCGTGAGAAGAGCGTTGAGCCAGCCAGATCGCCCGGTTGGCCATCTCTGCTTCCAGCCGGACGAGGTCCCGCGTCGTGTATTTCGTCGGCACGCGTAGGCCGCCTGAAAACTCGATCCGCTCGCGTTCGAGCCGGAGCGTTTCGGGGCTCTGCAGGATCCTTGCCATCAGACTTTGGAAGAGGCCAGCGYCGTCTATGTAGCGGTGGAGGATCTTGGCAACGTCGCGTTCGTCGAAGACGCTCTTCTCCCGCGTGATCAGGTCGAGCACGAGCTCGGGACGGCGCTGAATGCGGCGGGCGTTTTCGGCCCGGCGCTCCTCCTGCAGCTCCAACCGCTCCAGCGAAGGGGCCCGCTCGGCTTCCGCCGACTTGCGCTCGATCGCCTTGGCGCCGACACCGAGGTGGATGGTTGGCGTCAGATTGATCCCCTGCTTCTCGAAGGAATGGCCGTCGACGCGGAGATCGAGGCCGGCGCGCGCCAGGTGCCGGTTCTGACAGGCGAACCAGCCGTCACGAAAGGCATTGAAATCGTCGAKGCTKCCGGCCCAGAGCTCRTAGACGATCTTGCCGGCATCGTTGCGCACTGGCTTGCCGCCAGGGC
>NZ_JARWKZ010000119.1:0-3345 GCF_050577975.1 Rhizobium sp. BR 315
GTGTCCTTGCCGATGTCGGTCTGGCGCCATTCGTTCTCGATCTCGACCGGCTCGTCATTGGCCCTGCCCGACGCGATCGCTTCTGCCAGTTTGTCAGCCGCCAGCATGCCAGACAGCACCGCATTGTGGCTGCCCTTGATGCGCGGCACGTTGACGAGGCCGGCCGAACAGCCGATCAGCGCACCGCCTGGGAACGACAGCTTCGGTACCGACTGGTAGCCGCCCTCGGTGATGGCGCGAGCGCCATAGGACAGCCGCTTGCCGCCTTCAAAGGTGCCGCGGATGGCCGGATGGGTCTTGAAGCGCTGGAACTCCTCGAACGGGAAGAGGTATGGGTTCTTGTAGTTGAGGTGCACGACGAAGCCGACCGCGACGAGGTTGTCTTCCAGATGGTACAGGAACGAACCACCACCGGTCTTCATGCCGAGCGGCCAGCCGAACGAATGCTGCACCAGGCCCGGACGGTGGTTCTCGGGCTTAACCTGCCAGAGCTCTTTCAGGCCGATGCCAAACTTCTGGACGTCGCGGTCTTTCGACAGATCGAACTTGGCGATCAGCTGCTTGGCGAGCGAGCCGCGCACGCCCTCGCCGATCAGCGTGTATTTGCCGAGCAGCGCCATGCCGCGGGCGAAGTTCGGTCCCGGCTCGCCGTTCCTCTCGATACCCATGTCGCCGGTGGCAACGCCGATGACGGCACCCTCGTCGTTGTAGAGCACTTCGGTTGCGGCAAAGCCCGGATAGATTTCGACGCCGAGTTCTTCCGCCTTTGTCGCCAGCCAGCGACAGACGTTGCCGAGAGAGACGATGTAATTGCCGTGATTGTTCATCAGCGGCGGCATCAAAAAGTTCGGCAGGCGGATCGAGCCGGCCGGGCCCAAGAACAGGAAGTGGTCGTCCTTCACTTCGGTCTTGAACGGACGGTCGGCGTCCTTGCGCCAGTCCGGCAGCAGCCGGTCGATGCCGATGGGATCGACGACGGCGCCCGACAGGATATGCGCGCCGACTTCGGCGCCCTTTTCGAGCACGACGACCGAGAGCTCCGGATTGACCTGCTTCAGCCGGATCGCCGCCGAAAGCCCCGCAGGTCCCGCACCAACGATCACAACGTCGAATTCCATGCTTTCGCGTGCGGGAATCTCACTCATGCGTTTTCACTGACTTGCAAACTTGGGTGGGGTCAAACCGGCGAACCGGTACGCAGCAATCACAGTGTTTGCCATTAGCATAGCAATCGTCATCGGACCTACGCCGCCGGGGACCGGCGTAATGGCACCTGCGACACGCGCCACTTCCTCGAACGCAACATCGCCGACGAGTTTCGTCTTCCCTTCGCCTTTCTCGGGAGCGGCAATCCGGTTAATCCCGACATCGATAACCGTTGCGCCTGGCTGCACCCAGTCAGCTTTGACAAGGCCAGGGTGACCCGCTGCAACGACAACAATATCGGCGTTTCTGCAAAGACCGGGAACATCGCGCGTACCCTTATGCACCGTGGTAACCGTCGCATTGGCCTCCAGCAGCAGCGCTGACATCGGCTTTCCGAATAAGTTCGACTTGCCGATCACAACAGCGTGCAGCCCTGTAAGGTCGTCGCCATGGACATCGCGAACGAATACCATGGCACCTGCCGGTGTACAGGAAACCAGCCCGCCATCGAGATCGCCTGTTACGATTCTGCCAGCGTTCGCGAAGTGTAGACCGTCTACATCCTTCGCCGGGGCAATGGCGCGAATGATCGTGTCTGACCGCAAATGACCTGGAAGAGGCAACTGAACGAGAATACCGTGTACGAGCGGGTCATCGTTGAGTGACTCGATGAGCGTCGCCAACTCTTCTTGGCTCGTATCCTCCGA
Organism: Rhizobium sp. BR 315; assembly: GCF_050577975.1. Classification (NCBI taxonomy): domain Bacteria; kingdom Pseudomonadati; phylum Pseudomonadota; class Alphaproteobacteria; order Hyphomicrobiales; family Rhizobiaceae; genus Rhizobium; species Rhizobium sp. BR 315. Next base: position 1,854 of record NZ_JARWKZ010000119.1, read on the forward strand.
CAGTTCGTGCTTAATTGACAGGAAGCCGCACTCGTGGGCCATTTTTGCCTTCGAGGAGACATAGGCATGGCTAGCAGGGTCATTACCAACGATTACAACTGCGATACCTGCCTGCACGCCTGTGTTTGAATGTAATGCTTCGCCTGCGCTCTTCACCTGCGCTACGATGGCGGCGGCGATCTGTTTCCCATCAATGATTGCGGTCATCGGTGGTTACCCCATCCGTTCGGACGCGTAGCTTCCGGGGCTGGCCGGGAACACGACAGTCCTATTGCCATTAACAAAGGTGCGATGATGGATGTGCGCGTGGATCGCACGAGCCAGAACCTGACTTTCGACATCGCGCCCCAGCGACACGTAGTCGTCAGGGCTTTGGGCATGCGTGATACGAACGGTATCCTGCTCGATGATCGGGCCTTCATCGAGGTCTGCCGTCACATAGTGGGCAGTCGCGCCAATCAGCTTCACACCGCGCTCGTACGCTTGCTTGTAGGGATTTGCGCCCTTGAAGCTGGGCAGGAAGGAATGGTGAATGTTGATGATCCTGCCCGACATCTTGGCGCAGAGCTGGTCGGACAAAATCTGCATGTAGCGGGCGAGCACAACCAGCTCGGTACCCGTTTGATCAACAATTTCGAGCATACGCGCTTCCGCCTGGGGCTTGTTCGCCTTGGTTACCTTGATGTGGTGGAACGGAATGTCATGGTTCACGACCACCTTCTGATAGTCGAAGTGGTTGGAGACGACACCAACGATGTCGATCGGAAGCGCGCCAATCCTCCAGCGATAAAGGAGATCGTTCAAGCAGTGACCGAAGCGCGAGACCATAAGAAGGACTTTTGTCCTCTTATCTCCTTGATGAAACTCGTAGGACATTGAAAGTCGCTTTGCGACCTCATCAAAGCCTTCGCGGATATCACGCTCCGGGATACCGGTTTCCGACTTGAAGCCAATTCTCATGAAGAACCGGCCGGTCTCAAGATCATCGAACTGCGAGCTATCAAGGATATTACAACCCTTGTCAGTCAGATAGCCGGAGATCGCCGCAACGATTCCCCTTGTGGACTTGCATGACACCGTAAGAACCAGATTTTCCATAGTCACAGGCTACTCCATCTAACATCAGCAGACACTGGGCCGCCTGGAGGTGACCTCGCCGTCTCATGTGAAATTGCGGTTAAAGGGCTTTTTCAAGTTCGGGCAGGACATCGAACAGATCGCCAACGAGACCGTAATCGGCGACCTGGAAGATCGGCGCTTCCTCGTCCTTGTTGATCGCGACGATCACCTTCGAATCCTTCATGCCGGCCAGATGCTGGATGGCGCCAGAAATACCGCAGGCGATGTAGAGGTCGGGGGCAACAACCTTGCCGGTCTGGCCGATCTGCCAGTCGTTCGGCGCATAGCCCGCATCGACAGCAGCGCGGCTTGCACCGACGGCAGCACCCAGCTTGTCGGCGATCGGAAGGATAACCTCTTGGAACTTCTCCGA
>NZ_JARWKZ010000120.1:0-3283 GCF_050577975.1 Rhizobium sp. BR 315
CCGAGGGACTCGAATCGCTCACCGAGGGACTCGAATCGCTCAATATGAGCGTATTGCGGCTATATAGACGCGCATTTCGCAATTGCACAACACTGGGCCTATCATTTATGCGCGATTTTAGCGAAGACCACAATGATATGATTAATAACAGCACGGATGATATCCCGCTGGAACCGGCCCTTGCCGCACAATGCGTCGCTGCGCTGCTGACGCGGCACGGGATTCCGAAGTACCGCTTCGCCGTTACCGTCTCCGAAATCCTCGGGCTTTCCTACTCCGCCGGAAACCGCCGCCTGACGACGAATGCCTCCTGGTCGCTTGAAGAATTGAAGCGGGTCGCCGAGCATTTCGGCGAGACGCTGCAAGAGCTTGTTACGCTCGACAATGCGGACGCCCTAGTCGACGCCTCAATCGTCATCAACAATCATATTGTCCCCTGTCGCATCCGGTTGGGTAATCCGGTCGGGCAGGTGCCGGCGGGAACACTGATTGCTGCGGAGATCGATGGTTCGTGGCGAGTTATGCCCGCAGATGCCAGGTCGGTTATCCCAGCGCACGCCGTCGCCCGCCTCTTGATCGAACCGACCGCCTCTCGTCGCAGGGTCGCCATCCTGGACGACCACGCCGATACTGCGCGAACGATCGTGCAATATATGGAGACGGCAGGCCTTGACGCCGTCGCCTTCAACGATCCCCAGGCTCTTTACGACCAGACCGACTTCGACGCCTATGTTCTGGATTGGATTATCGAGCGCGATGCACGGCGCCAGACGGCACTGGAGCTAGGGTCAGGACCAGCGTTGGTGCACGGATCGTTCAGCGGTCATGGTGTAGCCGAGCGGTGGTTGAACTATCGGGTCTGTCAGCTTTATGCCCTTCAAACACAATGCCGGCCGCCGCCATCGCATCCGTAAGATGAAGTTCAAAGTGACCAATTGGTCGGAGTATGAGGCAGGCCTTCGCCGACGCGGCAGCCTGACGCTGTGGATGACCGCGGAAGCTTTGTCGCAGTGGCAAGCGCCGAAGCGCACGACCCGCGGCGGTCAGCCGCGTTACTCTGATCTAGCGATCGAGACCGCACTGACGCTGGGACTGGTGTTCGGCCTGCGTCTCCGTCAGACAGAGGGATTGCTGATATCGGTGCTGCAACTGATGGGGTTGGCTCTCAGCGTGCCCGATCATACCACGCTCAGCCGGCGCGTAAGCACACGGCGATCGCCTGACACACGGCAAGGTCGCGGGATTCCAGGAGAAGGGCCCGTGCACGTTCTCATCGATAGCACTGGGCTTGAAGTCTACGGCGCCGGCCAGTGGCAGGAGGAAAAGCATGGCGTCAGGTCGCGGCGAAGCTAGCGCAAACTGCATCTGGCACTGGATGCCGACAGCGGCGAGATCATCGCCCACATCATGACTGACCAGGATACGGGCGATGCCTCGCAGGTGGAGCCGCTGCTCAATCAGGTCGACGTTTCGATCGGTCAGTTTACCGCTGACGGTGCCTATGACGGGAAACCGACCTACGATGCCGTCAGCAACCATTCCGCCGGCGCTGCGATCGTCGTTCCGCCGCGCGCTAACGCGGTGGACGGATCGGACACCAGACCCTCCAGTCAACGAAACCGTCATATCGCGGCGATCGCCACGGACGGCCGGATGCGGTGGCAAGCCGACACCGGCTACGGCGAGCGTTCGCTGATCGAGACCGCGATCGGCAGATACAAGTCGATCATCGGTCACCGCCTGCGGGCACGATCCTTCGGGGCGCAAAAGACTGAGGTCGCCATCGGCTGCGCCGCCCTCAATCGAATGTTGGCATGTGCACGCCCGAAATCCGTCCGTCGCATGACAGCCACCGCATAGACGAAAACATCAAAGACTGGCGTCCGAAATATTCCGATCCCTGCACCAACGCCAATGCGATGCCCTCATTCGCGGTGGATTGATCTGGAGACAGGCCTGCCGGTTAGGGACGACAGGCCTGTCAGCGCTCATCATCAACTATCACGCAGCATTCTGCTTCGGCATGGCCCGCTGATAGGCGAGCGTGGCATCGCCGACCAGGTAATGTGACGTACCATCGGTCGTCTGGTACGAGCTCGTGCCCGTGATCGCCGAGCCGTCGGAGAAGGTCTGGCTGCCATTCGCGTCGGCAGAAGGTTGATCAGCTTGATGCCGGCCTGTGACATGGTCTGCAACTCGCCATCGTCCACGATGCCGTTCTGATTGGCGTCGCGCCAGACACCGAATTCACCGTCGCGCGCCTACCTTAAAATCTTTTCAGCTCGAATCGCTTTCTTCACAAAAGAAAAAGCCATGTACAAAGTCATTTGCAGGACATAGTAGAATAAGAAAATGATAAAACAGGACTTTACTATAGAGATTGAAATATTATCTTTATTGCTAAGCATTATTATATTGTACGTATCGACAAAACCTTTGCCTGATACAAATAGCAATCCAACAGAAATTACAGCATTAACCCAAAAATACGTCGATATGTAAACATTTTTTCTTTTTGTCGCCCTCCAGATGAGGCTAAAAATCATCCACGAAGCTAGAACGATGCTGAAAACAGATCTATCGACAAAGAAAATACAACGCTCAACCGATTCATATGAGAGAATATTTAAATCCTTCACTAAGAAGGCATTTGGCGGCCATCCGTAAAATATAAAATTACTTAAACGCTCACATCTATCTGAGGACACTATGTAAATATTGAGTGGATAAACGAGTAATGCGAACAGAATAACGACAACAGATAGAAGCATTCTCACTTGCTGAAAGTATTTCATCTTTATCAACGCCACTTATTGAGAGCCACCCTGGTCTGCCCACATGAATCACGGAAGACAAGGACAAAGTGACCTATAAACCCTACATCGGTAGAAAGTGTGCAAAAAGGCCAGGCGATCCGTGCTGCGGCCTTTGGAATGGACATCAAAGATTCACTTGCCCGATTCCACGCCCAAATCGATCTCGCAAACATGCGTAGCTTTCTTCATATATTGCGACTATCACATACTTTTATTGCGATTTAGAACGGACACAGTAGCCGAGGGACTCGAATCGCTCAATATGAGCGTATTGCGGCTATATAGACGCGCATTTCGCAATTGCACAACACTGGGCCTATCATTTATGCGCGATTTTAGCGAAGACCACAATGATATGATTAATAACAGCACGGATGATATCCCGCTGGAACCGGCCCTTGCCGCACAATGCGTCGCTGCGCTGCTGACGCGGCACGGGATTCCGAAGTACCGCTTCGCCGTTACCG
>NZ_JARWKZ010000121.1:0-2801 GCF_050577975.1 Rhizobium sp. BR 315
AGAGTCGGATTCGAAAAGCGTTCAACGATATCCATACCTTGCTAGCCGTCTGGTGATGAGACGAATGTGGGCGATCATGATCCACGCTTCGGCTGATGCGATCGAGCGTTCGACGTCTTTGGCCAATCTGCGGCATCTGCCAAGCCAGGCGAAGGTCCGTTCGACCACCCATCGACGCGGCAGAACCTCGAAGCCTTTCGCCTTGTCYGAGCGCTTGATGATCTCGATCGTCCAGCGCCCGATCTTTTTCAGTCGCCGCTTCAACTTATCGCCCGCATAGCCACCATCGGCGAAGACATGCAGYAACCATGGCCACCTGTGGCGGATGGATTTCRGGAGATCGGGAGCACCGTCGCGATCCTGGATGTCGGCGCTGTGCACCATGAGASCGACCATCAGGCCGAGCGTATCGACGATGATATGGCGCTTGCGGCCTTTGGTCTTCTTGCCCGCGTCATAGCCCCGGATGCCGCCGCTTTCGGTGGTTTTGACGCTCTGGCTATCGATCACACCGGCCGTCGGGCTTGCCTCCTTGCCCTCCAACTCGCGCGTTTCCATCACGAGACGATGGTTGATGCGTGGCCAAAGTCCCAACGCTCTCCATTCATAGAAATAGCGCTGGACGGTCGAGCAGGGTGGAAAATCCTTCGGCAGCATCCGCCATTGGCAACCAGTTGTGGCGATGTAAAGCAGGGCATTCACCACCTCTCGCAAATCCGTGGTCCGCGGGCGGCCCAAGCGGCGCGGCATTGGCAGGAAAGGCTGAACCAGACCCCATTCCCGATCCGTCATATCGCTTRCGTAGCGTGCCGTTCGCCGGGCATATTGCCGACGGGTGATTTTGGTCCAGGCCATCGTGTTCTCCATCGAATCTCGCAAATCCGAAGGAATCATAACCTGTTGAAATCACCCACCTCTTTTTGAGGCAGCCTCTGAGCTTAGAACTGCACGTGCCAGTTTCCCGGCATGCAGCTCAAGCCTCTGCTAAGCCCTCAGCGACGAGAGCCACCGGTTCCGGTGATAATAAAAGGGAGTGGGATCGTGGATCGAGCTTATCCGCTCGTGGCGAGGGTTGGTGTCGCCGTAGGGCGAAGTAACCATCCCACGCCGGATCGAATGGATTGGCGTCAGCCCGTACCCTCGCCGTTTGAGTGACGATAATCCTCCGATGCATTTCCCGGGTGTGTCCCAGATGGTCCGGTCCACCCCGGGTGTTCTCTTTCCTCTATTTTCCGTTACTCGCTTCACGGCCAATGCCTTGCCGCTGAACGAGTGGGTCAGCAGCCGTTGTAAGGCTTTTACCTTGCCCCAGCGGCGTTCCCGAACTGCTTTCGCGATACGCACTTGCAGCCGCCGCACGGATTGTCGAACCTTGCTCCAGTCAATCTGGTTCCAGTCCGCCGTTCCGCGGGAGGCTGCACCAGTCATTTTCATGACCGCCATTTGCTTTTCCTCCTGTAAGGGTTCTGCCTGTTCTCTCGCGATGAGAGACCAGTCGGAAGTCTGCTCCCTTTCGGGCGGGGTGATGTTGGTTGCCCATAACCCCTATCCGCGCCATTGCAGCACGGCCTTCGCTTTCTCCAACATCCTTTACCCGCACCTCCGACAGCGTTCCTTGCGGTCGGCCTGCCCGTTGCCGGGCGGGGATACGGGCTTACCGTGTTTCACTTGAATAACAGGAGCGGGTTAGACCCTGCCTTTTCGCCGGCGGTCATGTTGTCCGTGTGCTTCCAAACTAGCGGGAAGCATCCGACCGTGCACCTTTTGGTTCAAGCCTGTCAGCATCTTTGGCTTGTTCTCGATGACGACGAGTACAGCAGTTCACTTGAGTTGGTCATACCGCCCAGCCTAGCGCCCGATCCGCGTCGATGCTCGCAGATGATGCCTCCACCTCACGGCTTCCGCACGGCCCGAGGGCCCGGCTACATTGTCCCGGCAGCTTCACACCGGATTGTTGCCAATCCCGCATGTGCCGGTAGGCTACAGACGACGGAACGTCAGGTTCTCTGCGTGGTTTTTCTCCTTTCCCTTTCGAACAATTATTCAAGCGACTTCACGTCGCACCGAGCTCTTCGAGCTGTAATTCAGACGCGCCGTGCGCTCGGACCTCTGACCGCGCAGTTCGCGCCGGAGCTTTTCGATCGCCAGTTCCAGACTGACGATCAGCGCCTCGCTGTCCGACAGCATGGCCTGTGCATTGGCAGCTTGGGCCACCGCGATGTCCCGCTCGGCGGCAACGACATCGCGTTCGGCCTGAAGGATCGCACGCTCGGAAAGCAGCGCCCGATAGGCGCTTGTAAGGTCCGCAGGAAGATCGGAGGGCTTCGATACCATGAGCCATCTGATCAGATTCACTCAACATTTTCAATATAATAATGCTATCCGACCTTCGTCGGACGAGAGGTTTCCTGCGGATGGCGCCAATCAATTCCGGACAACAAATAAGAAAGCTGCGCAGGCGATATCGCTATCGCGCCGCCTTCCGCAGACGGCCAGACGAACCGCCCGCGGTCTAACTTTTTGGCATAAAGCGATAGTCCGACACCGTCATGCCATAGGGCCTTGATCAATCGACCATTTCTCCCGCGGAAAACAAAAACGTCGCCCTGGAACGGATTGCGGCTAAGCCCCTCTTGCACGATGAGAGCCAACCCCTGCATACCCTTGCGCATATCGCAGTGACCGCTGGCAATCCACACTCTGACGTTCGAACTGATCGGGATCATCGTCCCTCCAGCACATCAAGCACGCGCGACAACGTCGAGGCATCAAAGTCACGAGTGACCCGCACCGACCGGCCC
>NZ_JARWKZ010000122.1:0-2475 GCF_050577975.1 Rhizobium sp. BR 315
TGTGTTTCGGCGTGGAATATTGACCCCTCTGGCGGGGTGACCGGCGTCCAATTTTGACCCCCCACCTGTTTCGTCTGACCATCCGTCTTTTGCTGGCGGATGGAGGGGGAGTTGAAGCGAGTGGATACGATTGCGCGTGTTCGTCGAGCCTTCCATGTGCAGGGCTGGTCGGTGAAGAAGATCGTCCGGGAGCTGCATGTGTCCCGCAACACGGTCCGCAAGATACTGCGCTCCGATGAGACCGACTTTTCCTATGAGCGAGAACGGCAGCCATTGCCGAAGACCGGAGCTTGGAAGGCCGAGATCGACCGATTTCTGGCAGCCAACGAAGGTAAGCCGTCTCGGGAGCGGCTGACGCTGATCCGAATTTATGAGGAGCTGCGGGCTCTAGGTTACGACGGCAGCTACGATGCGATCCGGCGCTACGCGAAGGGCTGGTCCAAGGACCGGGGTGCCGTCACGGCCGAGGCATATGTGCCACTCTACTATGCACCCGGCGAGGCTTATCAGTTCGACTGGAGCCACGAGATCGTCCTGATCCAGGGGGTGACGACGACGGTGAAGGTGGCACATGTCCGGCTCTGCCACAGCCGGATGATGTTCGCGCGGGCCTATATGCGCGAGAGCCAGGAGATGGTGTTCGATGCACACGACAAGGCCTTCGACTTCTTCCGTGGCACCTGCACTCGCGGCATCTACGACAACATGAAGACGGCGGTCGAGGCCGTCTTTATTGGCAAGGAGCGGCTATACAATCGCCGCTTTCTGCAGATGTGCAGCCACTATCTCGTCCACCCCGTAGCCTGCACGCCAGCGTCAGGCTGGGAGAAGGGACAGGTCGAGAACCAGGTCGGCCTTGTGCGCGAGCGGTTCTTCACGCCACGCCTCAGGGTCAAAAGCCTGGAGGAACTGAATGTCTGGCTACTCGACAAATGCGTTGCCTATGCCAAGGCCCATAGCCACCCGGAACAGATGGCGCAGACGATCTGGCAGATGTTCGAAGCCGAACGCGGGTGCCTCGTGCATTACGTCGGACCGTTCGACGGGTTCCACTGCGTCCCAGCCTCGGTGTCGAAGACCTGCACTGTCCGCTTCGACAACAACAAATACTCTGTTCTATCGACCGCCGTCGGCCGCCCCGTCGAGGTTCATGCCTATGCTGATCGGATTGTCATCAAGCAGGATGGAGTGACGGTCGCGGAACACCCGCGCAGCTTCAGTCGTGGCGACACTGTCTACGATCCCTGGCACTATGTTCCTGTCCTTGCTCGCAAACCCGGTGCCTTGCGCAACGGCGCTCCCTTCCGCGAATGGGTTTTGCCAGCCTCGATGGAGAAGGTCCGGAAGCGGTTGAAGAGCGCCGATGACGGTGATCGGCAGATGGTTACCATACTCGGATGCGTTCCCACCGATGGTCTCGCAGCCGTTGAGGCCGCCTGCCAGGAAGCACTCGATCACGGCGTCTGCTCGGCCTCGGTGATCATCAACATTCTGGCGCGAAGCCGCGATTCGGCTCCCGCTGCAACCCTGCAAATCCCGGATGCGCTTCGGCTTGCCCATGAGCCGGTCGCCGACTGCGCCCGTTACGACAGGCTCAGGAGAGTAAGTTGATGGAACGCACGCAGGTTCTCGAACTGATGAGCACGCTGAAGCTCTACGGAATGCGCAGCGCTTATGACGAGGTCATGGGCAACGGCATCAAACGGCAGCACGAACCGCCACGCATTGTCGGTGACCTACTGCAGTCGGAGATCGCCGAGAAGCAGGCCCGATCCATCCGCTATCAACTCAGTATTGCCAAGTTGCCGTTGGCAAAGGACATCGACGACTTCGACTTCACCGACACCCCCGTCAATGAATCCCTGGTGCGAGAATTGGCCACCGGCACCTTCGTGGCCGACCAGCGCAACGTCGTCCTCGTCGGCGGCACGGGAACAGGCAAGAGCCACCTGGCTATCGCGATTGCCCGTGCGCTCATCCGCAATGGAACGCGAGGCCGCTTCTTCAATGTCGTCGATCTGGTCAATCGCCTGGAAACGGAAACGCGCAACGGCAAGCAAGGTCGGATGGCCGATTACCTCACACGCCTCGACTTCATTATCCTCGATGAACTCGGTTATCTGCCGTTCGCACAGGCCGGAGGCCAGCTCCTCTTCCACCTTATCAGCAGGCTCTACGAGCGCACCTCGGTCATCGTCACGACGAACCTTGCCTTCGGCGAATGGCCGTCGGTGTTTGGTGATGCCAAGATGACGACAGCACTCCTCGATCGCCTGACCCATCACTGCGAGATCGTGGAAACAGGAAACGAGTCCTGGCGCTTCAAGAACCGCTCTCAAAGCTAAAGCCGAAGACACCCGCACTTGGCCTACCCTCTGCAACCCCGGCCAGCGCCGGGCAGGCCAAGCGCTGATCGCCTACAGGGGGGTGAAGATTGGACGCCGATAAGGGGTCAATATTCCGAGCCGGTTGACA
>NZ_JARWKZ010000123.1:0-2025 GCF_050577975.1 Rhizobium sp. BR 315
GCCGTCGCTCAGCTGGACCTTGAAGCTCTCCTGCGGATGATCCAAGGCCGTCAGCGGATCGGCCTTCGATTGATCCAGCACATAGCTCCAGGTGCCGTTCGTATTGACGCTCAGCGTGCCATAAGTACCGGTCACCGATCCGTCCGGGTTACCCGTCTGACTGCTGCCCGCAACCACCGACCAGGTCAAGGACGGGCTGTCGACATCAGCGCCGGTCARATGGCCGGAAGCCGTGTTGTGAGCAGTGTCGTTGGCAACACCAATACCAGCCTCGGTCACGATACCGCTGACGCTGTCGCCATTGGCAATCGTGATCGTTGGCGCATCGTTCGTGCCGTTGACCGTCACCACGACCGTCTGTGTCGTGATGCCACCCTGGCCGTCGCTCAGCTGGACCTTGAAACTCTCCTGCGGATGATCCGAGGCCGTCAGCGGATTAGCCTTCGACTGATCCAGCACATAGCTCCAGGTGCCGTTCGTATTGACGCTCAGCGTGCCATAAGTACCGGTCACCGATCCGTCCGGGTTACCCGTCTGACTGCTGCCCGCAACCACCGACCASGTCAAGGACGGGCTGTCGAYATCRGCGCCGGTCAAATGGCCGGAAGCCGTGTTGTGAGCAGTGTCGTTGGCAACACCAATACCAGCCTCGGTCACGGTGCCGCTGGCGCTGTCACCATTGGCAATCGTGATTGTCGGCGCATCGTTGGTGCCGTTGACCGTCACCACAACCGTCTGCGTCGTGGCGCCGCCCTGGCCGTCGCTCAGCTGAACCTTGAAGCTTTCCTGCGGATGATCCGAGACATTGAGCGGATCGGCCTTCGACTGATCCAGCACATAGCTCCAGGTGCCGTTCGCGCTGACGCTCAGCGTACCATATGCGCCGGTCACCGACCCATTTTGATTGGCCGTCTGGCCAAGACCCGCAACCGCCGACCACGTCAAGGACGCGCTGTCGATATCGGCGCCGGTCAGATGACCGGAAGCCGTGTTGTGAGCAGTGTCGTTGGCAACGCCAACGCCCGCTTCGGTCACGCCGCCGCTGGCGCTATCGCCATTGGCAATCGAGATCGCCGGCGCATCGTTGGTACCGTTGACCGTCACCACGACCGTCTGCGTCGTGATGCCACCCTGGCCGTCGCTCAGCCGAACCGTGAAGCTCTCCTGCGGATGATCCGAAACATTGAGCGGATCGGCCTTCAACTGATCCAGCACATAGGCCCAGGTGCCGTTCGCATTGACGCTCAGCGTACCATATGCGCCGGTCACCGACCCATTTTGATTGGCCGTCTGGCCAAGACCCGCAACCGCCGACCACGTCAAGGACGGGCTGTCGATATCGGCGCCGGTCAAATGGCCGGAAGCCGTGTTGTGAGCAGTGTCGTTGGCAACACCAACGCCCGCTTCGGTCACGGTGCCGCTGGCGCTGTCACCATTGGCAATCGTGATTGTCGGCGCATCGTTGGTACCGTTGACCGTCACCACAACCGTCTGCGTCGTGGCGCCGCCCTGGCCGTCGCTCAGCTGAACCKTGAAGCTTTCCTGCGGATGATCCGARACATTGAGCGGATCGGCCTTCGACTGATCCAGCACATAGCTCCAGGTGCCGTTCGCATTGACGCTCAGCGTGCCGTAAGCGCCGGTCACCGATCCGTCCGGATTGCCCGTCTGACCGCCGGTCGTAACCACCGACCAGGTCAAGGACGGGCTGTCGATATCGGCGCCGGTCAAATGGCCGGAAGCCGTATTGTGAGCAGTGTCGTTGGCAACGCCAATGCCGGCTTCGGTCACGATACCGCCGGCGCTATCGCCGCTGAGGATCGAGATCGTCGGCGCATCGTTGGTGCCGTTGACCGTCACCACAACCGTTTGCGTCGTGATACCGCCCTGGCCGTCGCTCAGCTGGACCTTGAAGCTCTCCTGCGGATGATCCAAGGCCGTCAGCGGATCGGCCTTCGATTGATCCAGCACATAGCTCCAGGTGCCGTTCGTATTGACGCTCAGCGTGCCATAAGTACCGGTCAC
>NZ_JARWKZ010000124.1:0-2022 GCF_050577975.1 Rhizobium sp. BR 315
TCAGTCAGTTCGTCGCCGGCTTCATCGGTTCGCCTGCAATGAATTTCCTTCCGGCACAATTGGCTTCGAGCGGCAAGGGACTCGCTGTTATTCTGGAGGACGGCACTTCCCTTGCCGTTCCGGACGCGCGCGTCAACGAATATGCGCGCCATGCCGGAAAATCGGTCGTTTTCGGCATGCGGCCGGAATCGATCAGCGATCGTCAACAGCGCCCGGGTCTCGCAGACGTTGAGGCCAAGATCGATTTGGTAGAGCCACTTGGTCCGGAAACCATGGTCTATTTTTCTATTGGCGATGCCAACCTATGTGCCTGTATCGATCCGGAGTGCGGGCCTAAACCACAGACGTTGATGCCGCTGTCGTTCAATATGAACCAGATGCATTTGTTCGATGTGGTAACAGGCGCGGCTTTGTCGGTTGCAAAGGTATAAGCAGATGCCCGAAGCGTATCATCGATGCGATACGCATTGTTGCGCTCTTTGGGGCCTGCAATAAGGCACGCGAATTGTTATAGTTTTGCTTCAGCGATGTGCGTGACCTGTTGCGGGGCTCACTCGCTGTCTACCGATTGGTATTTGGTGCGCCGAGCTGCGGGCATGCTAACCTGAGACGATGATCCAATCGGGATGAGGTTCCTGCGTAAGCGATAAGTCTCATAAATTGCACTGGAGTACTGGACCGATCGCTAGGTCGTAAGTTCTATCCTTTCAAGAGCATGCGTTTTCTCGCTTCGTCAAAAGCCGGTTAGTTCGATATTCCATAGAGGCGGCTCGATATGAAAGATTCCCACCCTCTTAACTGCGAGGGTAGTGACGAATATTGATAGTTCTGCGGCTTCCGGACACTTCCGCTGAGCCGTGGTCCATCTGTTGATCGATTGACGCGGCTCAGCCCTCACCGGGTAAAGCGCTCTTAAGATCCGTTTCTACAAAGTCACGCGCTTTGAACAGGATCGGTGTGTTGAGAGTGTCCGCACAGGCATAGGACAGGCAGTCGGCGAAATTGAGTTGGGCGGGATGGCTTTTTCCCTTGCCATAGACGGCGAAAGCTTCCGCCGCGCGCCGGGCGATCGCATCACTAATCGGAACTACGGTGATTTTGGCGGCTTGAAGAAAGGCGTCGAACATTTCCTGGGCATCGAGGATCTCCAGGCCAAGAATACGCGCCAGGTTGATGGTTGCCTCAAGCCGGACATGCGCGCCAGTTTCTCGGCGGGTAGCGCCATCGACTGCTGCCAGATACATATCGGCCTTCGGCTCCCCGGCAAGGATGGCGACGAATGCTGAGGTCTCGATGAACATTATTGGCCCCAGAGTGCGTCACGTTCCTCCTTTGTCAGGGGCGGGGCCGGCGGGAGTTTTGCCTTGGCAAGTGCGCGGGCACGGATTTCTGCGACGTGCTGTTTCAAGGGCACAGCTTCGTCAGCGCGCTCAATCTCGTGCTGCAACGCAAGCTTGATAGCAGCGGTCAGGTTGGAGGCGCCACGTTTGCGCATAACGGTCTCCGCTAAGGTGCGAACTTCCTGATCTCGGATGCTGAGCATGTGATGTCCTTGCCGTCATGACAATCATTGTATATACGTATAGACACAATTTGTCCATACGCGACCGAAACTCGGTTCATGGTCCTTCTTGCTCTGTTGTCTATTTGCAGCGCGATCTAACCCGGTTTTGCATTTCGCCGTGACCCTGCTCCGATGCCGATATAGCTAATTCGTCGATGGCATCTCCGCGACTGAGCGGATCAGCGCCAAATTAAAATACGGGTGAGAGCGGTGTGGACCTCGACAGCTTTACGGATAAGGCGGCGGTTGTCGTCGTGCCATTTGCCCGGCTACGTAGTGGAACCACTTTGCCGGCCGGACGTTTCTAAATGGTGATATCGGGCACTGCTGGCATTTCGTCGGCACCCCCGAATGGAGGAAAATATGAAAACGCTGCTGATCGCGATCGGCCTTGTGGCCGCAACAACTTTGCCGGCTCTGGCAGCCGAACCTGTCAAGATGGTCGACACTAAAATGGG
>NZ_JARWKZ010000125.1:0-1921 GCF_050577975.1 Rhizobium sp. BR 315
CGCGATTGTCAGCTCTTCACCAAGAGCAGGCACATCATGTCATTTCTGCAGAACGCCAAAATCAGGACGAAAGTGCTCTCCATCATAATTCCGATCTGCCTGATCGGGATCGCGGGCGTCTTCTTTATATCGAGCCAATATAAGGACAGCGTCGCCACCTATTCGAAATTTATTTCGAAGGATGAGACGGCGGCCGTTTCGATGTCGAGGGCCAGCCAACGGGTAGTTGCGTTGAGCTACAATGCTTATCAGATCCTGACCTACAGCTCGAAGGATCCGGAGATGGCTACATTTTCGAAGGATTACGAGGAGAACAAGAAGGTTCTTCTCGCGCGCTTCGCGGAGGTCAAGCAGCTGATCCCCGCCGAAGCAGACGCCATCGACAAACTGGCGGCAAAGGCCAGCGGCATTGTCGCCCTCACCGACCAGGCCGTAAAAGCTGGAATGGTCGATGACAATGACACGGCTACCAAGCTGCTGAAGCAGGCGGATCCGCTCATCAAGGATGAAGTTCTTGCCGTTCGGCAATGGCTCGATACCTTCAACAACAGCATCAATGCCAAAAGCGACATGCTCGACGAGCACGCGGCAAGCACCATCACCGATACGCTGATTGGGCTCGCAATCGTCTTTGCCGCGGCGATCCCGATCGCAATTCTTGTGTCCGCCCGTGGCATCACCACCCCCATCGAGCGGCTGCGCGCCCGCATGGTGTCTCTCGCCAATGGCAACACGGACGAGCAGATCGCGGGCATCGGACGCCGGGACGAAGTCGGCCAGATGGCCGCGGCCGTCTCGGTCTTCCGTGACAACGCGATCGAGCGCATCCGGCTGGAGCAGGAAACCGCCGCCGGCCGGAGCCTTTCGGAGAAGGAAAGGCTCGAGCGCGAAGCGCAGAAGGCCAAGGACGCTGCAGATGCGCAATTCGCCGTCGACAGCCTGGCGAGCGGTCTGGCCGAGCTTTCGAACGGCAACCTGGTCTATCGTATTGAGAAGTCCTTCGTGGCTCATCTCGACCAGCTGAGGACGAATTTCAACGCATCGATGGCAAAGCTCGAGGAAACGTTGCGTGCCGTTGGCCAGGGCGGCCAGGCTATTGCAGCAGGGGCCAGCCAGATCCGCTCGGCCGCCGACGACCTTTCCAAGCGCACCGAGCAGCAGGCAGCCTCCGTCGAAGAGACCGCCGCAGCGCTTGAGGAGATCACCACGACGGTCAAGGATTCCACCCGGCGAGCGGAAGAGGCAAGCTCGCTGGTCGGCCGCGCGCGCATCGGCGCCGAGAAATCCGGCGAGGTCATGCGCGAGGCGATCGCCGCCATGGAAGCAATCTCGAAATCGTCGGGCGAAATTTCCAACATCATCGGCGTCATCGACGAAATTGCTTTCCAGACGAACCTGCTCGCGCTCAACGCCGGGGTAGAAGCGGCGCGCGCCGGTGAAGCGGGCAAGGGTTTTGCCGTTGTTGCCCAAGAAGTGCGCGAACTTGCCCAGCGTTCTGCCACGGCGGCGAAGGAGATCAAGGCGCTGATTTCAACCTCCGGACAGCAGGTCGTCAGCGGCGTCAATCTCGTCACGAGAACGGGGCAGTCGCTGCAGGAGATTGTCAAAGAGGTGGAAGAGATCGACGGCAATGTCCGCGCGATCGTCGAAGCCGCGCGCGAACAGGCGACCGGGCTGCAGGAGATCAACACCGCCGTCAACACCATCGATCAGGGAACGCAGCAGAATGCCGCCATGGTCGAGGAATCCACCGCCGCGAGCTACAGCCTCGGCAAGGAAGTGACGGCCTTGAATGACCTCCTCGGCCAGTTCGCGCTTCAAGGCGGCCGCAGCCAGGTTCGGCCAGCCGTTGTGACGGAGCAGTCCAGCCCCGCCGCTTCGCCGGCGCGTTCGCTTCGGGCAAGGATTGCCGGCTCCTTCG
>NZ_JARWKZ010000126.1:0-1574 GCF_050577975.1 Rhizobium sp. BR 315
GTCTATCGGCAGCGCAACCTCGTGGAACGGTTCTTCAACAAGATCAAACAGTTTCGAGGCATTGCCACACGCTATGACAAATGCCCCGAAAATTATCTCGCTGCCGTCAAACTCGTCGCAGCAAGGATCTGGTGTCAGAGTTTATGAGTCGACGGCCTAACATTACAGTTGCATATTTCTATAAACTCTGAATCTATGGGTCTCCATGATTCGGAGGTCATGGATGATGGGTGCATCAATCGAGACGACGCTGGAACTTTGGGCATCGTCGCTGCGTGACGTCAAGGCTCGTATGCGGCGACTGTTTACGCAGGAGCGAGTTGCAGCATCCGCGAACCTTTTCCTGGACGGCTTGCTGGGTGACGAGCGGCGAAAGACAGGTTGGATGCGCGCTGAGGCGGCCGGTGATCCCGGTCCGTGGCGGCAGCAAGCCATTTTGGGTCGCGGACGCTGGGACGCGGATGGACTTCGCGACATCGTGCGAGAGTATGTTGTGGAAAACCTCGCCGCCGATGATGCGGTCCTGGTCATCGATGAGACGGGCTTCCTCAAGCAGGGCAAGACATCGTGCGGTGTTTCGCGTCAATATACAGGTTCGGCAGGCAAGATAACGAACTGCCAGATCGGTGTGTTCGCCGCCTATGTGTCCGTTCGCGGTCATGCCTTTATCGATCGAGCCCTGTACTTGCCCAAGAGCTGGACCGGTGATCCGGCAAGGCTTGCAGCCACCCATGTTCCTGAGGCTATAGCCTTCGCTACCAAGCCAGGCCTGGCTGTCGATATGATACGGCGTGCGCTGGCAGCCGATGTGCCGTTTTCATGGGTGGCTGCAGATGCGGTCTATGGCGTCGGGGACGTTGAAGGGACCCTGCGCAGAGCCTGCAAAGGCTACGTTCTTGGGGTTAAATCGGACCACCATTTCGGCTCCTGGTCGGGCAAGCCTCCGGTCGCCGGCACAGCTCAGGAGATCGCCCGTGACCTCGATCCAAAAGCATGGCAGCGTCTTTCCGCCGGTGATGGCACCAAAGGCGCGCGGCTTCATGACTGGGCCTACTGCGAACTCGCCGATCTCCATGCCGACGAATATAACGAGACGGAAACGGGCCTTTGGACCCGTGGCCTCCTGATCCGGCGCAATATCAGCGACGGCGATCTCGCATTCTTCACCACATGGTGCCCGGCCGGAACGGGCATCCAGACGCTCGTTTCCGTTGAAGGCCATCGCTGGGCCATCGAAGATAGCTTCGAGACCGCCAAGAACGAGCTCGGACTCGATCACAACGAAACCCGGTCATGGCATGGCTGGCATCGCCACGTCTCCCTGGTCATGCTCGCCTTCGCCATGATGGCGGTGATCCGGTATCGCGCCAATGACGTGACGCCCCAAAAAAGACCGCGGATGCCGACCATCAGGATTTAATCCGCTGGTCTATCCAGGAAGTCCGGCGCATCGCCACAAGGCTTGCCCAGCGTCGCATAAAGCCCGCCTACGTCATCGCGTGGTCATGCTGGAGGCGCGCCCATCAGGCTGCCGCTCGACGAGCGCATTTGAAGGCGAAAATGCAACTGTAATG
>NZ_JARWKZ010000127.1:0-1529 GCF_050577975.1 Rhizobium sp. BR 315
CAGATTGCTGACAAACCCCTGGCCTTGGCTGGGGGTTTATGATTCACTGGGACATGTTGAAGAAACCCGCTCCCGAACAGACGGCTCTCGAGATGGTGACGCTCGACAGTCTGGTGCCCCGGGATCACCTGCTTCGCAAGATCGACGCGGTGATCGACTTCTCGTTCATCCATGATCGCGTCGCCGGCCTGTACTGCGCCGACAACGGGCGGCCGCCGCTGGATCCGACCTTGATGTTCAAGGCGCTGTTCATCGGCTACCTGTTCGGTATCCGCTCCGAGCGCCAGCTGGTGCGCGAGATCGAGGTGAATGTCGCCTATCGCTGGTTTTTGCGGATGAAGCTGACGGACGGGGTCTTCGACGCCTCGACGCTCAGCCAGAACCGGCGTCGGCGCTTCAATGATACGTCGGTTGCCCAGGACATCTTCGACCATATCGTCGAGCAGGCGATAGGCCACGGGCTTGTGGATGGCACGGTGCTTTATACCGACAGCACGCATCTGAAGGCGAACGCCAACAAGGGCAAGTACGATCTGGCGATGGTGGAGAAGTCGCGCTCCGACTACTGGGCCGATCTCGACCGGGCGATCGATGCGGAGCGGGCGCTGCACGGGCAGAAGCCTCTGAAGGAAAAGGAACGCGCGCCTGAGGTGAAAGAGACCAAGGTCAGCCGCACGGATCCCGACAGCGGCTACATGGTGCGCGACGGCAAGCCGAAGGGCTTCTTTTATCTCGACCATCGCACCGTCGATGGCCGGCATGCGATCATCACCGACACACATGTGACGCCGGCCAACGTGCATGACAGCATCGTCTATCTCGACCGGCTGGACCGGCAACGCGCCCGTTTCGACTTCAATGTCGGGGCCGTCGGGCTGGATGCCGGCTATGCGACGG
Organism: Rhizobium sp. BR 315; assembly: GCF_050577975.1. Taxonomy (NCBI): domain Bacteria; kingdom Pseudomonadati; phylum Pseudomonadota; class Alphaproteobacteria; order Hyphomicrobiales; family Rhizobiaceae; genus Rhizobium; species Rhizobium sp. BR 315. Next base: position 898 of record NZ_JARWKZ010000127.1, read on the forward strand.
CAGGGATTGCCAACGGCCTGGAGGTGAGAGGGATCCTTGGAGTGACCGGCTACCGCAACCCGACGCCGCCCAGGCCCGGCATGATGCGCAAGTCGAAATTCGTCTACGAGCCAGAGCCCGACGGCTATCGCTGCCCCGAGGGGCAACTGCTGACCTACGCCACCACCGACCGCGACGGCTACAAGCACTACCGCTCCGACCCCCGCATCTGCGCAGGCTGCCCGCTGCTTGCCTCCTGCACGACGAATGCCAAGGCCGAACGCACCATCACCCGCCATGTCTGGATAGATGCCCGCGAGCGCACCGACGCCCACCGCAAGACATCCTGGGGCAAGGCGATCTACAAGCGGCGGAAGGAGACGGTCGAGCGCTCCTTTGCCGATGCCAAGCAACTCCACGGTCACCGATACGCCCGCTTCCGAAGTCTCGTGTGCGTCAGATGCCAGTGCCTGCTGGCTGCCGCCGCCCAGAACATCAAGAAGATCGCAATGGCCCTCACAAAGGCGCCAAAGCCAAGCATGGCCTGAGCAGATCAGGCCGTTTCAACAAAATCGAAACGCCACCTTCTCAAAAGCATCAATCCGCAAACACAAAACCCGCCGAAAATATCGACGGGTTTGTCAGCGGTCTGA
>NZ_JARWKZ010000128.1:0-1490 GCF_050577975.1 Rhizobium sp. BR 315
TGGCCGCATTGGAAACGATGCGGCCATTTTCATGGGATACATTTCAGGGACTGATCGGGGTCAGACGTCGCTGTTGCCAGCCCGGATCGAGGATTACGTTGCGGCAGATGCTGCGGTGCGGGTGATCGATGCCTTTGTCGATGGGCTTGATGTTGCGCAGCTCGGATTCAGGCGAGCGGTTGAGGCCTCGACAGGTCGTCCCCCCTACGATCCGCGTGATCTGCTGAAGCTCTACATCTACGGCTATTTCAACGAGGTGCGCTCCTCCCGGCGACTGGAGCGTGAATGCCGGCGTAATGTGGAGACGATGTGGCTGCTGCGTCAGCTTGCGCCGGACTTCAAGACGGTCGCCGATTTCCGCCGTGACAACGGGCCGGCGATCGTCGGTGCCTGCCGGGCTTTCGTGCTGATTTGCCGCGATGCCGGTTTGTTCAGCGCCCGCCTGGTGGCGTTGGACGGGTCGAAGTTCCGCGCCGTGGCCAGTGCCAAGAAGATCATGGGACGCCGCGAGATCGAGGCGGAACGCGCCCGTCTCGACGGCAAGATCACCGCTTATCTCTCGGGACTGGATGAGGCCGATAAGAACGAGCCGGAGGATGCGGCCGACGCCGTGGCAAGCGCTATCGCATCGCTTGAGAGCCGCCGGGGCGAACTGGACCGGATGGCAAGACGGCTGGACGACGAAGGTCGTACCACGCTTGTCGATGGCGAGGCGGATGCACGGCCGATGGGCAAGGGCAAGGGACCAAAGCCGCCCGCCTACAATGTGCAGACCGCCGTCGATACCGATACCGGCCTGATCGTCCACCATGAGGTCACCGACGAGGCCACCGATAATCGCATGCTGCATCCGATGGCAAGCGCGACCAGGGACGAACTTTGCCTGGAAAGCCTGACGGTGGTTGCCGATGCCGGTTATTCCAATGGCGCTCAGGCCAGCGCCTGTGAGGAAGACGGCATCATGGCCTGCGCGCCGTCAAACCGCGCAGTCAACAATACCGGCGATGGCACCTTGTTCGATCGTCGCGCGTTCTCATACGATGTAGAGGCGGACCATTTCATCTGTCCGGCAGGCCATCAGCTGACGCGCAAACAGCTCATCAGCAAGGAGCGCAGCGTGCTCTATGCTGCACAGGCCGCCGATTGCGCCGCTTGTCTGCTCAAGCAAAAATGTACCACGGCCACCCGAAGATACGTCCAAAGGCATCTCGATGAAGATGCACTCGCCCGCATGCATCAACGGGCAACGCCCGACATGATGCGAAAGCGTCGATGCACCGCAGAACATCCGTTCGGCACCATCAAACGGATGATGGCAGGCGGACGTTTCCTGACCAGAAACCTCAAGGGCACCAGAACCGAAATGGCCCTCTCGGTGCTCGCCTACAACATCAGGCGCACCATAAACATAACATCAAAACCCGCATAGACCCAGAAACCAAAAGAGGCCCCGGTCAAACCGGAGCCTCCAAACGTTTCCACACAGGCTG
>NZ_JARWKZ010000129.1:0-1470 GCF_050577975.1 Rhizobium sp. BR 315
ATTGCTGACATTGCCAACGAGTATTTATAAAAATCTTCCGAATCCTTTTTTGTATCCGCATTATGGCGGATACTCATTCGCCCACTAGCGAATGGAGGGTTTTGATTTTGTATTCGCACCAAGCGAATATGCTCTTTGTTTGCAACGCAAACCGCACACAAACGAAGTTTGTATAAGTGCGCCCTTCTTCACTTTGTTCATTGGGGTGATTATACCACATGCAGAGTGAAGATACTACTTTGTTATTCTAGTGTTATAGCTATAATTTGATTATAATGGAGGAAACAAGGTTATAAGGGGAGTGAGGGCTATGGCTCGAAAGACAGAAGAAGAGAGATTGCTAGATATGGATGAAAAGATTAAGAAGATGCAAGCTGAGAAGCAAAGGCTTGCGAATCAATTAAAGGAAAAAGAGCGTAAATCTAGAACAAAAAGACTCATTCAAATTGGGGCATTAATGGAGAAGCATTTAAAGATAGAAGGGGAGGAAGAAGCAATCAAGCTAATCGCTTCTTTCCAAAAGGCCATCTTGGAAAGAAAAGAACAAATTCAAGCAATGGATATACATTTAGCTAGAGAGATATTAGGAATTGAAAATAAAAAGTAACTCTCTTAAACTAGTGTTGACCACAGGGTCAAATAATGACCAATAGGTCAACGTTGATGTTTCTTTGAATAAAATAAAAYGACCTCCTTCGATTTATTCGTAGGAGGTCATTTCATACTTTAGTATGGGAGCCAACCCTATAAAGAGTTGGTCAGGCTATAGATCTGAAGTATCTGTAGCCTTTTTTTATTATAATATGTAACCACATTCAAAAGATAGAATTTTTGCTTTTTGAAATTAGAAAACAGAATGATCCAATTCAAAAGAACAACCATTATTCTAAAGAACTATTGGCGACTAGTCTCTTTAAATCTTTCCTTCATAGCTTAATCTTTTTAGGAAAAACTAAAGTTACAGAAAGGAGAAATTTGATATGCGTGTTTTATTAACCATTGGTATCATGATTTTTTGCACCATCTCTAATGCTTATTTCACTCACTACATTCAAGAAAAAGCAAGAAAGCGCGGACTATACAGCGGTATTGTTTTGACTATCCTAGGTTTAGGTTACTCTACTTTTCAAACATTATTTATTATAAAAATGCAAAAAAAAGAATTTGAAAAAAAGAATTAGATATGAACCGCACTTGTTATTAGGATTTGAATACAAAAAGATTGTTAAAAAGCAGGCAATAGATAAAATCCCCCTGTATAAAGTTAATCCAAACTAATAAAATTTAATTAACCTACTGTAGAGTATGAACTTCGGCTAAATAGTCGGAGTTTTTTTGAGCTGATGATTAAAGGAAATACAAATACAAAAAAAGTGGTCATTTTTAGAGATAAAATTCCTCTCTAATGCTCACTAGACCTTCATAATCACTTTTTAAAGCGTTGCTTTTTAAATAAGAGTAGTTAAATAA
>NZ_JARWKZ010000130.1:0-1415 GCF_050577975.1 Rhizobium sp. BR 315
TAGATGGTGTAACGGGCGGAGCCCGGCCAGCCAGGTTTGAATGGCTGGTGGTCGTCCCTCACAATGATGGTGTCGCGGAGTCAGGAGAGACCTGCTCCATAGCATCACGGAGAGACGACCATGAAGCAGTATGCCGGCATCGACGTATCATTGGAATACTCAAGTGTGTGCGTGGTGGATGCGGATGGCCGCATTGTGCGTGAAGCAAAGGTCCACAGYGARCCCGATGCGCTGATCGCCTGGTTTGGCGAGCACGGCGTGGCRATGGAACGSATTGGTCTGGAGGCCGGACCCTTGTCGCAGTGGCTCCATGCCGGAATGACAGAGGCGGGTCTGGCGGTCGAGCTGATCGAGACGCGCCACGTGCGTGCGGCCTTCAAGACGATGCCGGTGAAGACCGACAAGAAGGATGCGCGGGGCATTGCGCAGTTGATGCGGCTTGGCTGGTTCAGACCGGTCCACTGTAAATCTCTTCCGGCCCAAGCGGTGCGAGCGCTGCTGACCGCCCGCAAGCTCATTCAGGGCAAGCTTCACGACATCGAGATGAGCATCCGGGGGATTCTACGCGGCTTCGGCCTCAAGGTAGGGCCGACGACGCGGCGCAGCTATGCGGCACGGGTCCGCGAGCTGATTGAAGGCCACCCGAYCTTGGAGGCGATTGCCGCGTCGCTGTTGAAGGTGCGCGACRCGCTTGCCGACGAATTTGCAGGTTTTGAACGCAGACTGCGTGCCATGGCCCGTCAGGACGATAACGCACGTCGGCTSATGACGACACCGGGCGTTGGCGTCCTGGTGGCGCTGACATTCGTGKCGGCCGTCGACGCGCCTGAGCGCTTCCGATCATCACGAGCGGTGGGGCCGCATTTCGGATTGACGCCGAAGAAATACCAATCGGGCGAGACCGATTATAGTGGTCGCATCTCGAAGATCGGCGATGTGGGCGTGCGAACCGCGCTCTACGAGGCGGCTAACGTCATTTTGACCCGGCCGGTCAAAGGCTCGGATCTCAAAAGCTGGGCGCTGGCGGTCGCCAGACGTGCGGGACCCAGAAAGGCGCGTGTTGCACTGGCCCGCAAGTTGGCGGTGGTGTTGCACCACATGCTTCGAGATGGGACCGACTTCATTCCTCGCAAGGCAGCGCCAGCCATGGCCGCTTGAGTAGGAAGAAAGCATAGACAGACTTCGGGGGCACTGCCATCAGCCCTCTGAGCAAGGTCCCTTCGCCGGGACGATGGATGGGTTAGGCCGCAACCGCTCACGCAGCACTCAAATGACTGCGCATCTTTAGATTGGCCAGCCGGTCCTCAGCAGACCCCATACAGCAGCGGCCCCAGCGTCGACTGCGGACAGAAGCAAGCACTCGGCGAGGGATTAAGCTCAAAAGGGATTGACTCAATGCCCGTTACAGAAGAGCG
>NZ_JARWKZ010000131.1:0-1372 GCF_050577975.1 Rhizobium sp. BR 315
ATATTTCTTGTCGACAAATTGAATACAAAGATGTATGGATGCTGAGACAGGGTGACGTGCGGCCGGGAATGCGGCTGGACATCGTTGCCGATGCACTTGCAGCCAAGAGGATAGACAGATGACATCCAGCATTTTCTCCGGCGTGATCCCGGCCCTGATGACCCCGTGCAAGGCCGATCGCAGCCCCGATTTCGATGCCCTGGTCAAGAAGGGCAAGGAACTGATCGCCGCGGGCATGTCGGCGGTGGTCTATTGCGGCTCGATGGGGGACTGGCCGCTTTTGACCGATGCCCAGCGCATGGAAGGCGTCGAGCGCCTGGTCAAGGCGGGCATCCCGGTCATCGTCGGCACCGGCGCCGTCAACACGGCCTCGGCCGTTGCCCATGCGGCSCACGCCCAGAAGGTCGGCGCCAAGGGCCTGATGGTCATCCCCCGCGTTCTGTCGCGCGGTTCGGTGATCGCGGCCCAGAAGGCGCATTTCAAGGCGATCCTGTCGGCGGCACCCGATCTGCCGGCCGTCATCTACAACAGCCCCTATTATGGCTTTGCCACGCGTGCCGACCTGTTCTTCGCGCTCAGAGCCGAGCATGCCAATCTCGTCGGCTTCAAGGAGTTCGGCGGTCCGGCCGACATGCGCTATGCGGCCGAGAACATCACYAGCCGCGATGACGAGGTCTCGCTGATGATCGGCGTCGATACGGCCGTGTTCCACGGCTTCGTCAATTGCGGTGCGACGGGCGCCATCACCGGCATCGGCAACGTGCTGCCGAAGGAAGTCATCCATCTGTGCAAGCTTGCCCAGGCCGCCGCGACCGGCGATGCCGATGCGCGCCAGCGGGCGCTGGAGCTCGAGCAGGCGCTGGCCGTTCTGTCGTCCTTCGACGAGGGTCCGGATCTGGTGCTCTATTTCAAGCACATGATGGTGCTGCAGGGGGACGCGGAATATACGCTGCATTTCAACGAGAGCGATGTCTTGTCCGAAAGCCAGCGCGGCTATGTCGAGGCGCAATTCAAGCTGTTCAACAGCTGGTACGGTGAGTGGAGCAAGCTTCCCGGCGCCGTCGAGACGTACAAGGCCTGAGACCGGCTGCGAACCGTAGGCCTCCAAGGCCTGTCGATGAAACGAGATGCAAATGCAAAAGGCCCCCTCGGGGGCCTCAGACCGCTGACAAACCCCGTCATTTTTTGGCGGGGTTTTATTTTGTGTTGAGTTTCGAGGTTGACTGGATGTTTTGAACGGGCCGTTCAGATTCCCTCTGCTTATGCGGGGCTCGGTTGGCTGGCCTTGGTGAGGGCCATTGCGATCTTCTTGATGTTCTGGGCGGCTGCGGCCATCAGGCACTGGCATTGGACCCGGATGAGACTTCGGAAC
>NZ_JARWKZ010000132.1:0-1260 GCF_050577975.1 Rhizobium sp. BR 315
CCGGTCACGGCGGCGATTGCAAAAGGCAAAGACCGCAGGCGCAAACGGGTCGAGCTCCATCGTCTCCTGCACTAGGACCGCAAGGCTGTTGATGCCGGCGCGGAAGTCGATCGGTTCGCGGTGCAGGTAGACCTTGAGATCAGCGTCCAGTCTGAACATGGCCCAATGCTCCAATGACAGCCGTCAACCCATCCACATCTCTGCATTCCAGCGAAAGCTTCACGCCGTTTGGCAGCAATGCGCTGATTTCGGATAAACCTGACGGATGGCCCGTCTTCTCCAGTGATGCTCGTTGTTCTTCATCACACGTGACCGACATATCCAGCGAGCAGGTCCCGACAGGCAGGCTGCCGTCTACTGCCACGACCGGGATAAACGCCGAGCGTGGAGATACCGCCAGGGAGCCAGACTCCCTGGCCTCCTTGACACACTTGCGCAGTAGGTTGGCATTGATCCCATGCGTAAGCGCAAGGCCGGATATCGACACACCAGGTTCAAGGCAGGCCGCAACAAGCCGCGCCTTTGATCCTGGATCGTAGCGGCGTCGACCATCGCGCCCCACATGCCGCACACGCAGTTTCTGCTCTTCGTCACTCATATTTGGTGTCCACCTATTTTTAATGGACACTTCATGCGGCAGAGGCATCAACGAGAAAAGGCGCATGGAAATGAGCGCTTAGTGCGGCTGCAAAGCCGATGAAAGATAGTTGATGAAGGTTCAATACGGAGAAGAAGTGGCGAATCACTCTGACCCCGAGTCATGCGGGGCACATCGCGAGGTGTGCGTCGAAGCGTTGACAGTGGAAACCGGCAGGCCGGCCATTGAGCCGCGAAATGATCAATTCGGGATGCCGACGCTGTTAAGCGAAGGAACGCGGATCGAGCTCACGCCTTCCAAGCTCGATCAGAACCTCGGGGCCTCCGCATCGTCGAGCTGCAAGCTAAACAGGAGACGATCGACATTCGTTCAGGAGAAGCTTCGCGCAAAGTTTGACGGATGCCGGAGGGTATTGATCGCAAACCCGGAGCCGTCAGAGAAAAGTCCACGCAACGCCGCAATCACAAGTCGATTCGGCTGCGAGCACTCGTTCCATGATTTTTCTGTGGCCTCCTTGACTAATCCGGGAAAACGCTGCCGCTGCCGACAGTTCCCGTACCCGAACCGAGGACAATCGTCGCTGCGCGACGAGACATGTCCACTGTGAGACGCAATCAGAACTTCGGCGGCGTCTGGCCGGCTTTGCGACAGGCCGCGATGAC
>NZ_JARWKZ010000133.1:0-1227 GCF_050577975.1 Rhizobium sp. BR 315
CGTCAGGCTGCCTTTGTGGGGGGAATGGGAACTGTTGTCGCAATCGCCCAGACGAAAGCAGCGAGCTCGCGCGCGATGGCGACAGTGACGATGTTGGTGGGGCGGCCGCTGGCCTGCATGCGCCGGTATCGCTGGCATAGTCGCACTTGCGCCTTCCAGGCGGTCGCCCTGATCGCTTCAGGCAGCCCCTCGGTTCGCTTCAAGATTTCCTGGCCGACACGCGCAGGCAATCTGTAGGTCCATGCGCCTTCGACCAGCATGCGCCGCGCTCGCGTGTTTCCCGCCTTCGTGATCGAGCCGCGCGACACGCTGGCGCCTGTGGAATGTTCCTTGGGGACCAATCCCAGCCAGGCCATGAACTGGCGTGGGTTGCTGAAGCGTCTGAAGTCACCGATCTCCGATACCAGTGTCACCGCCGAGATCTGTGCGACACCGCGCAGGGCCTGGATCGCTTCGACGACAGGGTTAAGCGACCAATCCGGCAAGAGCGCCAGCATCTGCCGGGTCAGCCGTTCACGCCGTTCCTCGATTTGCTCGATGGCACGAATATACTCTTCCATAGCGATCTGCTGCGCACGGTGATCAAAGCGCTGTGTCGCCAGCCAGTTTCGATGCGCTCTTGTCCAATGAGAGCGGCCTTCGAAGACCCGGCCGTGCCGGAGCAAAAACGACAAGAGATGCTGGCGTGCCCGTCGTAAATCCGAGACTGCCGCTTCCCGTGCCCGGCAAAGATCGCGCATGGCCTCATGTGTCTCGTCGGGAACCCAGATGGATGACAGTTCACCTGCGCGCAACAACGCGGCAAGCGCGACAGCATCACGCCGATCCGTCTTGATCTGAAGCCCCGGACGGGTCGGAACGAGCGATGSCGCAACGACAAGGCAGTCATAACCCAGTGCTGAAAGCTGACGATACAATCCGTAGCCTGTCGGGCCGGCCTCATAGCAAAAGCACAGGCGTCCGTGACGTCCGGCAAGCTTGTCGACAAATTTGCGCACTGCATCGGCACGGTTGGCGATTTCGCCGTAATAGCGAACCTCGCCTTTGCGGCCTGCTTCCGCCAGACCGATCGCGATTTTTTCCTTACTCACATCCAAACCAACGTAAAGTGCGATATCATCGACCACGGCTCGTCTCCTATGTTTGAGGCTCTGGCTCTGCAGCTAACCCTCGTTCTGAACATAATGCGAGACGAGCCACCCTGCCGGCCAAGGACATGGGGTCTCA
>NZ_JARWKZ010000134.1:0-1163 GCF_050577975.1 Rhizobium sp. BR 315
ATACGGCGTCTCGATAAATCTGACTCACGGGCTTCCCAAGAGGGGATGAATCTGAATCTCTGTGGCAAACGGGAGGTTTGCTGCGATGGGTTCAGCGATTTCATTGCGAGAAGATTTTGATGGCGAGCGTCTGCGCCGTCTGGCGCGCCAGAGTAAGGATGCCGCTCAAGCCCGGCGACTTTTAGCGCTTGCCGTCATCTATGATGGCGGCTCTCGTTCAGACGCCGCCCGCCTGGGCAATATCACGCTCCAGATTGTTCGGGACTGGGTCATGCGTTTCAACGAGCGCGGTCCTGCTGGGCTGATCAGTGGCAAGGCACCCGGCAAGCAGCCGCGATTAAACGATGATCAGCGAGCAGCGCTGGCGCAAGTTATTGAGCGAGGGCCGACGCCCTATCTTGATGGTGTCGTTCGCTGGCGGTTGCGCGATCTTGCTCAATGGCTATGGGAAGAGTTCCGCGTCTCGGTCAGCGAACAAACGTTGAGCCGTGAGGTGCGCGCCTTGGGGTATCGCAAGCTCGCAACACGACCCAAGCATCATGCGCAAGACCCGGAAGCCATTGACGAGTTTAAAAAAATTTCCCTACCGCAGTGGCGGAAATTGCCRCCGGCGTCGCCAAAGGTAAAAGCCTAGAAATTTGGTTCCAGGACGAGGCCCGCATCGGCCAGAAGAACAAGATCACGCGCCGATGGGCCAGGCGCGGTTCGAGGCCATGTGCGCCGCACGATCAGAGAACCAGATCAGCCTACATCTTCGGTGCGATCTGTCCCAAGCTCGGCAAGGCCGCCGCACTCGTCATGCCTTGGTGCGACACACATGCCATGACGCAGCATCTGGCCGAAATCGCCCGCCACATTGCCGAAGATGCCCACGCCATCGTCATCATGGATCAGGCCGGATGGCATATGTCTGGCAATCTGGTCGTACCCACCAACATCACCATCCTGCCACTGCCGCCGAAATCGCCAGAGCTGAACCCAGTCGAAAACCTCTGGCACTTCATGCGCGAGAACTGGCTGTCGAACCGTATCTTCAAATCCTACGACGACATCGTCGATCATTGCTGCGATGCATGGCGAAAGCTCGAAAGCCAGCCTTGGCGCATCATGTCAATCGGACGAAAGCCTTGGGCAAATGGGTTCTGATCAGTGAGACGCCGTAT
>NZ_JARWKZ010000135.1:0-1124 GCF_050577975.1 Rhizobium sp. BR 315
TCACCGGCTTCGGCCGCACCGGCTCGATGTTCGGTTCGCAGCACTACGGCATCGAACCCGACCTGATCACGGTCGCCAAGGGCCTGACCTCGGCCTACTTTCCGCTATCGGCTTCGATCGTGGGCGAGAAGGTCTACAAGGTCATGGAAGAGGGAGCTGACAAGGTCGGCGCCTTCTCGCATGGCTATACCTATTCCGGGCACCCGATCGGTGCGGCCGCCGCAAACGCGGTGCTCGACATCGTCGAAAAGGAAGACCTGCCCGGCAATGCCCGCGAAGTCGGTGCCTATTTCCAGGCCCAGCTCAAGGAGAAGTTCGCGCAGCTGCCGATCGTCGGTGAAGTGCGTGGTGTTGGCCTGATGGGCGCGATTGAATTCGTTGCCGACCGTGAGAACAAGACCAGGTTTGATCCGTCGCTGAAGGTCGGTGCCCGCGTCTCCAAGGCTGCTCGAGACCGGGGCCTCATCGCCCGCGCCATGCCGCATGGCGACATCCTCGGCTTCGCGCCGCCGCTCGTCACCACCAAGGCGGAGATCGACGAGATCGTCTCGATCGCGGAAAAGGCAGTACGCTGCGTCATCGATGACCTGGTTCTGAACGGTCAGAAAATCTGACCGCCAAGCGGTCGGTCGCTCCTACCGCAACCAATGCAGTCATGGAAACGAGAACAGGGCAGGGACCTCTCCTTGCCCTGACCGACCAACTCAGCCGCCGCGCAGGTGGCGCATCATCACGCAAGAGGAAGCCGGCCTATGACCGTTGCCAAACTTCATATCACCACCAGTCTGGCGCCGATCACTGTTTACAGCCCTTATGACGGGTCTGTCCTCGGGACGATTGACGCCACGGATGCGAGCGAAATTAACGAACTTCTGGCCCGCGCCCGTCGCGGCGCAGAGCTTTCAGCCAGGCTGCCGAGACATGAGCGCGCGCGCATCCTCGAAGGAGCTGCGCGGATCATCGAGAGCCCCCGTGAAGCATTTGCCGAAACCATCGTGCGCGAAGCCGGCAAGACGATCGTCCAGGCGCGCAAGGAAGTGCTTCGTTGCGTCAATACGTTAAAGCTCTCTGCCGAGGAGGCAAAGCGCAATGCCGGTGAGATCGTACCGTTCGATGCCTATGTC
>NZ_JARWKZ010000136.1:0-1103 GCF_050577975.1 Rhizobium sp. BR 315
GCTGTCCTTATATTGGCTCGATATAAAGAAGACGCCCGCGATCCCGATCAGGCAGATCGGAATTATGATGGAGAGCACTTTCGTCCTGATTTTGGCGTTCTGCAGAAATGACATGATGTGCCTGCTCTTGGTGAAGAGCTGACAATCGCGTGCACGCCGCAATGAGCGCCCGCGCCGATGATTGCCTGCCGTGGGATCGGGAGCATCGCAGATGAAGAGCATCCTGCTCACCGCATATTGGCGCTGCATCATTAAAAATGGCACGGATATCTGATGAAATAATTAATAATAAAATCGTATAATTTAAGGAAGAAATGCCATTTATTGAAAGTGGAATGGCTTAAGATTGTATCTTCCTAACTTTATGCAATTTATAATCTCACTTCTAAATTTCAAAAATCTTGATATTATTATAATTTTAGCAAGTATGCATAATACATTTGTGGCTTTCGCCGAGTTGTATTCTATTTACGCTTGTAATTTCTGAGTTGTTACTCAATTTTTCGAATGATTCACCGCCGTTGGCGGTGATGTCGATATGGGTTGACATGCGACTGAAATTAAAACGGTCCCGGCTATCAAAGTTCAGAGTATTGTCTTCAGCAATAACGGCAATTGGCTTGTGTTCGCCTGCGACTGCCGTCCGCCATATACACTGATTGCCGTGTTGAGGCTGTGGTGACGGATCGCGGCCGATAACAATATTCTGCCGGCCACCGGAGCAATGACGTTTCTATGGAGGACAAACGCTTTGACTTCGGCTTTCCGATTTCAATCAGCGGCGGTGCCTCGATCGGCACTGGGTAGAGTGTGATATCGGCCAGGTCGATCAAAACACCGATGCCAATGCTGTTGCGCCGTCGCATGCTCGCACTATGGACTGGTCTTTCAATACGATGCCCCTGTGGTGCAAGCTCCTCCCGCAATTTTACCGTATGTAGCTGTTCTTTAATGCAGGTGTTGCGTGCGTAACGCTTTTGCAACGCACCTCATCAATCGAAATGTGTCAATCTCTCCCTATCAAATTAGTTTGTTGAGCTTTTCAGGGTGACCAATTTTGAAGAACAGGAACGTCAGGGCGAGATCTTGGCGCTTGTCAGAAT
>NZ_JARWKZ010000137.1:0-1053 GCF_050577975.1 Rhizobium sp. BR 315
GTTTATATCCTATAACTCCAAATATTATTGCAACTAAACAAAACCATAAAGAAAACACAGTCAAATAAGCAGCGATTAGAGTAACAAAACCTATTAAAATAGCTTTTACTTCCTCCTGCACAATATATACCCCCTAGAATATTCTTATTTTTTTCCATTTTTTTATTATCTATGTTATTAATCTGGAAATTATTCGGATTGATATAAAAAATTAAGGGGAAGGAAGATTGTTTCTATGAGTATGAAAAGAATTGTTTTTGTGTTAGGTTCACTTGTATTTTTATTAATTAGTAATTTTGGTTTAGATTTAAAATCAGCTAATGCAGAAAGTATCTCTACTGAAGATGGACTGAAGTATATTGAATCACCAGCTAATTATATTGAGTATTTAGAAAAGGAAAGCAAAATAGATGACTACGCAGCAGAAGGATTAGAAGCATTTAAAAATTTAAGTGAAGAAGAACAAAACACTTTTCTTTTAGCATTACAACCAGATAATTATATGAAATTAATCGGTACAGCAAATGCTAATCCTGGCGTATCAAACATTAACATAGAAGGAAATAAAGTACCTGTAGAACTACAAACAAATACTAACCCTTCAATAGGAGTATTAGCGACTGGGAAAAAAACTGTAACTGCTACCTATAAACTGTATGTTTTAGGTATTAAAACAACTACATTATATAGTACAGTTGTTTTTAACTATTCAGGTTCAACAGCTACAAAAGTTTTAGATAATTACGGAAGCCACAGTAACATAAATCCTTCTATGATATGGCAAAAAGGAATTGGAAAAGGTTATTTAAGTGGTGGAGATGCCTATGGAAGAGCTTCATGGACAGTATACTCAACTGGTAGTTTAGGTTTCATTAATGACTCTGTTGATTTTTATGCTCGTGGAGATGGAAAAAACAGATACTATAAAGTGGATTCTACACGGTCAGACTGGAAAACTGGTGGATGGATTTCTTTCTAAAAGTTGATTCCAATAAAAAAGCCTAAGATCTTAGGCTTTTTTATTTTTTCTTGAGAAATTTTATAAGTAAATAT
>NZ_JARWKZ010000138.1:0-1007 GCF_050577975.1 Rhizobium sp. BR 315
CACATCAGTCCACATCAGTCGTGCGGAAGTAGAACTGCGGACGGTAGTTCGTGAAGAACGGCGTATGACGGCCGCCTTCTTCCTTCGTCAGGATGTAGGCTTCGGCCATGAACTTCTTGTGCGGCTTRACRGAGCCCGGCTTGCACAGGATCTGACCACGCTCGACGCCGTCACGGTTAACACCGCGAACCAGCGCGCCGATGTTGTCGCCGGCCTGGCCCTGGTCGAGCAGCTTGCGGAACATTTCAACGCCGGTAACCGTCGTCTTCGACGTCGGGCGAATGCCGACGATTTCGACTTCTTCACCAACCTTGACGATACCGCGCTCGACGCGGCCGGTCACAACCGTACCACGGCCCGAGATCGAGAACACGTCTTCGATCGGCATCAGGAACGGCTGGTCGATCGGACGCTCAGGCGTCGGGATGTAGGCGTCAACAGCGGCCATCAGCTCGCGGATCGCRTCTTCGCCGATCTTCTTGTCGGAGTCTTCAAGAGCAGCAAGCGCCGAACCCTTGACAACCGGGATGTCGTCGCCCGGGAAGTCGTAGGACGACAGAAGTTCGCGAACTTCAAGCTCGACGAGCTCGAGAAGTTCCGCGTCGTCAACCTGGTCGACCTTGTTCAGGAACACGACGATCGCCGGAACGCCAACCTGACGAGCGAGCAGGATGTGCTCGCGGGTCTGCGGCATCGGGCCGTCAGCAGCCGAGCAAACCAGGATCGCGCCGTCCATCTGGGCAGCGCCGGTGATCATGTTCTTGACATAGTCAGCGTGGCCGGGGCAGTCGACGTGAGCGTAGTGACGAGCAGGCGTCTCATACTCAACGTGCGCCGTCGAGATCGTGATACCACGTGCCTTCTCTTCCGGTGCTGCGTCGATCTGGTCGTACGCCTTGAACTCGCCGAAGTACTTCGTGATCGCTGCCGTCAATGACGTCTTGCCGTGGTCAACGTGCCCAATCGTACCAATGTTGACGTGCGGCTTATTGCGCTCAAACTTACTC
>NZ_JARWKZ010000139.1:0-1003 GCF_050577975.1 Rhizobium sp. BR 315
CTTTCGCCGTCCACGTTTCTCTTTCTTCAAGAAGACAAAGAACCGCGTCGATCCGGATGGCTTTTGGCTGTTCGGACCGGTTTGACAAGAATGGGCCCGTAGCTCAGTTGGTTAGAGCACACGCTTGATAAGCGTGGGGTCGGAAGTTCAAGTCTTCCCGGGCCCACCATTTGCTTGATGCGAATGTGGGTTGGGAATGGACGGTGACGCGGAAGTTGCCGAACCTTGGTTTAAGACCGGGGCGATCGAGCTGATGGGGCTGTAGCTCAGCTGGGAGAGCACCTGCTTTGCAAGCAGGGGGTCAGCGGTTCGATCCCGCTCAGCTCCACCAAATCGATTGGTGTCGAGACTGACGGCATGTTGTCTTCTGAAGAAAAAAAGGTTTTGCGTCGGCCTTAGGGCTGATCGCGTGTTCTGCATACATTGTGAAGAGAAGATTGATCTGGAGGCTTCCAGGTGTTTTGAGCTTAGGCTCAAGGCGTCCGAGCCCGGACCTGATGATATCGTGGATGGCCTAGCCGGCTGGAAACGAAGGAGGGGACGGAGGTAGGAAGGAAGCTTGTCGCTCTGGGCCGTTGTTGTTGGCACTCTTTGAGTGCTTCTGACGGACGGCTGGATTACCGTTGCCTGACCGCGCGGTATCGGATCCAATCTCGAGAAGCTGGTCTTAAGATAGACTGCAAGCGAGCTGCTCGGCGTAGCTCCAGTAAAGCAGATCTATCGAACACGTCGATGGCATTGTTAGAAAGCGTCCGTTGTAAAAGGTAACGGCGCATAGCTGGTTCGGCACACTGCAAAGTGTCCGGATTGTCAGATTTGGAACCCCTTCGAGCGCAAGCGAGGAGGATAGGAATTCCAAATCCAAGCAAAGATGATGAGCATTGGCAATGAGAACGATCAAGTGTCGTAAGGGTATTTAGTGGATGCCTAGGCATGCACAGGCGATGAAGGACGTGATACGCTGCGAAAAGCCGTGGGGAGCTGCGAATAAGCTTTGATCCAT
>NZ_JARWKZ010000140.1:0-959 GCF_050577975.1 Rhizobium sp. BR 315
ATATAATTTATACGGATGGGTTCCCTACATTTCCCCTTTACACCTATACAATATCAAGGATTCGCTTTCTAATAGAAGATGAAACCATGTTTCTTGATTTAATCTCATTTTCTGAAGACATAACAGATATTAACGAGGAAAATAAACTTATAACTACCAGTAGAGTTGTAGAAGCAGATTCAAGGGAAAGAATGCTTTCTACATTAAGCAAAGAGGCTATTCAGATTTTTAGAAAGGAAAGAGGATTTAAAAAAGTGTATCAAGTAGACAAAGAGTGCTTTTATAATTTACTTAAAGAATATAAGGATAATTTAATTGCGGTGGAAAAAAGTGTGATTGAAAAGGCTATGAAAAAGGGCTGATATCATATTTTCCTTTAATAAATGTTTTAAATTTTTTTTACTTGGCCATAATGATAAAAGGTGMAWGRGAAYRAAATATTAKTAWCTGGATGAGTTAGCGCGCAACTCGGATATTYTTACTCTCCTTCGAGTACAAAGGAWGAATATYGAAAGTAATAATARATTGTTTTCTCCAAACACAAATATCAGATGCCCTGTTCGAACAATGGCAAAAGAAACAATACCTAAAGTGTGTGCCTTTAAGTTGCTGGTAAGATAGGTACTCTTATATAGAACTTTAGCATTAAAGGAAATTGTTGCCCTAAAGCATATCTATTAGGGCTATTTGTGCTTTATTTAAGCCTATCTAACCAAGTTGTAATGGACTCTTTAATGTTAACTGTATTATCTTTAACATCTTCTACAATCGTATCAATTAAATCAAACCATGAAGTTTCCTTACTATATGGATTGCTCTTCTTAACAAATGATTGCACCTGTTTTAATTCCTTCATTCTCATTTTATCTAAAGTGCCACGTAAAAAGGTTCTCATATAAGAATTTAATAGTTCTGTATTTCTTATACTAGCTTCCAATAATAGTGCCGTTGCCTTTGAG
>NZ_JARWKZ010000141.1:0-879 GCF_050577975.1 Rhizobium sp. BR 315
AGATGGGCCAAGCACGGCCTCATCGCCAGCCATGCCTCGAACGGACATCATTACCTTTACGAAATTCCCGATGGAGACCTGCCGCGGAAACAATGCAGCCGATGGAACCGGCTCATTGATCGGGCAGCCGCACGCGTACAAAGTGCCAGCCACGCAAAACTTGTCCGCTGAAGAAGAAAGAGGCGTAGTATGGACGCAAATCGTTCGTGAACAAGCATGCGCCTTGGCCATCATGCCAAATCAATTTTATCAGGTCACCACGGCGACCCCTGAAGCAGAATAGATGACCGCCTAGCGGCTCCTGCTTCAAGACTTCCTGCACCCGAAGCGCGAGAGACGGGAACCCACATCGCATATCCGTATGACCCGTCGCCAGCCAGACCTTAACGCCCGATCCCATTGGCAACACGTTCATCGAAGCGTTTCCAGACCACGAACAATCCGCAGCATCAAATCGACATCGACATTCTGGTCGACGATCACCCGCCGACCGTTCGCGCTGACAACCTCGATCCGGCCATCTGACGGTGAGGCGCTATTACGCAGACTACCAACAGGGTCCGGCGTGACGATGGCCGGGATAAACCCTGCAACCTGATCGACGACTTCAACCTCTCCAAGCTTGCCAGCTCGCGCGAGGCGACGCCACTCATAGAGCTGTGATCGCGATATTCCGTGACGACGTGCCGTTTCCGAACAACGGCCCGGCTCAAGCAGGCTCTCCGCGACAATCCGGAGTTTGACGGCATTGCTAAACCGCCGACGTCGACCGGTATCGACGATATCGAGGCGGCCAGCAGACTGACTGTGAGTATAGATGTCCATACAGGCAGTCAGCTATTTTTCCGCACACCTCTCAAGGCGGCCCAGCTCGGATGC
>NZ_JARWKZ010000142.1:0-831 GCF_050577975.1 Rhizobium sp. BR 315
TAGGCGATGTTGACAAAGTATGGCAACCAGATCTTAGCGGCGGCGATAGCGAGGAAAGCAGCGTATGATGTTTTGGTTTTGTCGTAGCGCGTGGCAATGCGACGGAACTGCTTCATTCGGTTGAACATGCGTTCGATGCGATTGCGATCCTTGTAAGCGCGGTAGTCGCAAGGTGGCGGGTTCTTCCGGGTTGATCGCGGCGGAATGATCGGACGAGTGCCATGCAGCAGAAGTTCCTCGCGGATGGCGTCCGCATCGTATCCCTTATCGGCAAGCATGCGGCGGGGCCGACCCACTGGCAGCGCGAGCAAGCCAGGAACGGCACTGTAATCGGAGGCTTCGCCGCCTGTCAGGATAAAGCCAAGAGGGCGTCCTTGACCGTCTGCGCGGGCGTGGACTTTCGTCGTAAAGCCGCCGCGTGATCGACCAAAAGCCTCCTTATGAGTCCCCCCCTAGCGCCGGCAGCCTGTGAATGGCCCCGGACTGTCGTGCTATCGATCATATGCTGCCAATCGTCTGTCAGGCCCAGCTCGACGAGCGTCTCGARTAAGGCATCCCAGACGCCTTGCTCGGCCCAACGTCGGAAACGCACGTAAACTGAATTCCACTTGCCGTATCGCTCATGCATATCGCGCCACGGACAACCGACCCGCAGCACGTGAAGCATCCCGTTCAAAAAGCACCGATTATCATGCAACGGGCGCGACTTGCGCCCGCGTTCCCTCGGTAAAAGTGGCTCGATGATCCGCCACTCTGCATCGCTCAAATCGCCACGTGCCAAAACTGCCTCCTAAAAGGTAGTCTTGAATCAGACCAAAGCTGATTTGTGAA
>NZ_JARWKZ010000143.1:0-815 GCF_050577975.1 Rhizobium sp. BR 315
ACTATAGTCAGTACTATATGAATCTTTTCCAACAAAAAGTTTAATCCAACAAGTGCTGCTTGTTGCGCCGTTAAAGGCAACCCATGTGAAATCAAGTTTAGCAGATGCTTTTCCGTTTAGATTTTCTGTTTTTCTTGTAATCTTAAGGTTGTCGTAAGAAGCTGTACCGCCTATTCCTACAATTTTATAGTCATATACTCGTGAAATATAGTCATTACCACCTTGCACAATGGTGAAATCAGCATAAAAATGTGCATTAGCTATTCCAGTATATACATATGCTTTAGCTTTTTTGAAATTTTTATAACCACTTCCACTTGTAACAGTTCCTGGACTAACTGCAAATGTTGAAAAACCACCAGTAGTTGGAGCCTTTTCTGTAAATTCTACAATAGTTGGTTCTAATGTTGTTACTGCAATAGAACCATCTTTAAAAGTGGATATTGTTTCAACTCCATTTTCTTCTGTTGTTTTTTCAACAGTATTAACTGGTTCTTGACCTTGTTTAATAGAATCCCATACTTCTCCATTCTTTAATTTTGTAATCAATTGGTCTTGAGTTGTCTCATCTACATTATAACTAGTTAAAAATTCTTTTAGGGATGCTATATCTTCAGCAGTTATTTGCTGAGATTGTTCCACTACATTATTTGAGGTTGGGCTATCTAACTCACTAGCAAAACTTGTGGTAGCTCCCAAYCCAAGAGAAAGCGCTAAAACTGGAATAGTTAAACCTGTAATGAATTKCTTCAAAATGATACCCACCTTTTTTGTAATTTTTTAAATTTTCCCAAATAACAATTTGATTATATACC
>NZ_JARWKZ010000144.1:0-794 GCF_050577975.1 Rhizobium sp. BR 315
TAGGCACTRTGATAATGGAATTTTTAAGTTTTTAAGCTTTGAAAAGGAAATGAGAATTAAAACTATGATTAAGTTTGATCCTTATAATGGTCAAGTTTCTGCAGTATTTGAAGATAATAGAGAAACTTCTTGGCTTATTGGAGAAATCACAGAATTGCAAAACTAAAGGAAAGGAAGATCCTTTCCTTCTCAAAATAAATTATTGGGGGATTTAGATATGCCGTACAAATGGGAAAAAGAAAGTTTGCAAAAATATGGAGAACAAGTAACTCAAAATTTAATTGCTGGACAAAGAAGATATGAAGAACAGCATAAGGATAATGATTGTAAACACTGTGGGAAAGGAAATGAAGGAGCAATTATCGAGTGGGGGAATGGCAACCCTTTTATTATGCACTATGGATTGTGGAGCAATGGCCGATGTGAATTTTGTGGTAGATATTCGGGGGCGAATTAATGAATAACAATAACAATAACATAACTATTTACGGATATATAAATAAGCTGAAACAAATTAAACAAGGAGAATTTGATGGAGTCGTAAGCGCCTTTTATAAGGTGCCTTACGACTGGATGGAAAACATAGTACTTTGTTTAGGATACAAATCCATTAATGAATTTTTGGACACATATACATATGACAATACAGATGAAATTATTGATTTTGCTATTGAAGATAGGATGCTGATTGAATGCGGTGCTGAAGAAAAGTTCCTTGAGACGATGGCAGAATGGTGTCCTCATTGTTGCGCTGAAGTAGAACTTCCAATGATTTTTAAAAAACATATTTGTCC
>NZ_JARWKZ010000145.1:0-778 GCF_050577975.1 Rhizobium sp. BR 315
GTATACCATTCTCCATAACCCAATGTTTGATAGCCAGAAGATTTAGGAACTGAGATTATAGATTGGAAAGCTTTCATAGAACCTCTAATATTTCCTGTATCCAGCTTTCCAGCATAATCTGAAGGTGCCTCAAAATAGAACCAATCCCCACCAGAAACTGTTACCTTCCMACCACGTTTAGAGTAGTTATCCGTCTCATTAATCAACTTAACTTCATCAGGAATAGTAAAAGTTAAAGTATTTGATTTATCTGCTTCAAATTTAGTAGTTTGGGTTTTTTGAACTCCATTAGAAAAGCTTACTGTCAGCTTTTCTCTATACATTGATACATCATCATCAGGTACAGACCCATTTTGAGATAAGTCCCACAGTTTATCGTAACCTGAAATACTTTGACCACCTGCATAATCCCCATTGTAAAGCCTAGATAAAACCAATGATGTGACCACAATACCGCGTGCTTTATCACTACCAAATATATTTTCAGGGCCATTCCAGCCATAATACAAAGCTTTCAGGATCTTAGCATTATTATAGGGAACAGGAGACTCATAAGATGCTCCAGTACCAGGAGTAGGCTTTTCGTGTTCAATACAGAAAGCTTGTACTCCATTAACTCGAAAATCACCTACAATTGAACCTCCATAACTAATTTGTCCACGGTATTCAATATCTGGAGCAGACGCAGCACTTACGATTTTACCAAATATAATGCTTTTTACCGCTGTTGCTACTGTAAGTTTTTGCTTAACACCCTTTTTCATTAGATCATCAAGCT
>NZ_JARWKZ010000146.1:0-776 GCF_050577975.1 Rhizobium sp. BR 315
TGATATTTGTGAAAGCAATGGTGTATTCGCTAGTTCTCCTTTGAAAATAACTCGATAAAGATTATTTCCGCCACTCTGTTTCCATTGCTGAAGCAGCGAATCAGACGGACGATCTTGTTGAACGGATTGGATAAACCGTTTTGTTGTCGGATGCTGTGGATTTGTAAACGTATCAAACACATTGCCAGTTTCGATGACCTCACCGTTTTCCATAACAGCAACCTTGTCACAAATAGTTTGGATGACATTCATCTCATGTGTTATAAGTAAAATGGTGATTCCAAACTCTTTATTTACCTTTTTTAAAAGCCGTAGAATGTCTGCCGTCGTGTCAGGATCCAATGCCGAAGTAGCTTCATCACAGATTAAGATATCCGGCGAATTAGCAAGTGCCCTCGCAATGCCGACCCGCTGCTTCTGTCCACCTGAAAGCTGTTCCGGATAGTCATTCGCTTTATCTGTCAGCCCAACGAATCTTAACAGCTCATCGACTCTTTCCTTTATTTCCGCCTTTGGCTTGCCTGCCAACTTTAAAGGATAAGCAATGTTACCAGCTACTGTTCTAGAGGTAAACAAGTTAAAGTTTTGAAAAATCATGCCGATTCGTCTTCTTAGTTTGCGTATTTCTTTTGCACTGAAGCTTGATAAATCTTCCCCTTGAATTTTAATTGATCCATTAGACGGGCTTTCCAACTGATTTACAAGTCTCAGCAATGTGCTTTTGCCTGCACCGCTAAAACCAATGATTCCGAAAATTTCTCCTTTCTGAATAGTTA
>NZ_JARWKZ010000147.1:0-769 GCF_050577975.1 Rhizobium sp. BR 315
GCCTGTCGACGACGACGCTGACCTTCACGGTGACGGACGGTCGGACGAGCCAGCCTGAGACGGCAGACCCGACGAAGCTGTCGGAAGCCAATCTTGAGAACGGCACGTCTCCGTCGGAAGAGGCCCTGACGGCCCAGGGCAGCATCACGCTGGCCGATCCGGACAATCCGCATATCACCGGCGTCACCAACAGCCACGGCGATGCGGCCACGGCAGATCCGAAGAGCGGCGACTGGCAGATCCAGGGTTCCTACGGCACGCTGACGATCGATGCGGACGGCAAGTACAGCTATACGCTGACGACGGCCGGTGTTCATGCCGGTGGCGAGCAGGAGACGTTCACCTATACGGTGACGGACGCACACGGCAACGTCACCACCTCGACGCTGAGCTTCACCATTGCCGACGATGCGCCGATCGCCACGGCGGACACCGGTTCGCTGCAGTCGGGCGTGACGGTCGCCGCCGATGCGGTGCATGGCGTGCTGGCCAATGACGTGACGGGTGCCGACGGCAATCTTCAGGTGGTCGGCGTTGCTGCCGGCGGCACGGAGACGGCGCCGTCGGACCATGTCGGCGCTGCGATCGTCACGACGCTCGGGACGCTGACGCTGAATGCCGACGGTTCCTACAGCTATCAGGCCAACCCGAACGAGAGCGGCACGGACACCTTCACCTATACGGTCAAGGATGCCGACGGCAGCCTGTCGACGACGACGCTGACCTTCACGGTGACGGACGGTCGGACGAGCCAGCCTGAGACGGCAGA
>NZ_JARWKZ010000148.1:0-747 GCF_050577975.1 Rhizobium sp. BR 315
GTTTATATTTTTGATGTATTGTACATGAATTCCTTATTACTTCAACAAGAAAAAGAGAGCTGAAAAAAATTTCAGCTTTCTTTTTTGTTAAATATTATCTGCCGCGAAAATAATATTAGCGTCCATGCGCGCTTCTACCACTTTTTCCATAACAGAACGACTATAATCAAGCAAGCTATAGCAGCGGTTATAATCCTTCGTTTTATAGATGTCATTAAACTTGAGCAGTTCATAGTATAAATTGTTCATAGATGTTTGCTCATTAAATTCTGTCTTAGCTTCGTCATTGTGAAGAATTACCCGTCTGCAGCCATTTGCTCCGTTTTCAACATGAATATAGCCTTTTTCTCCTTGAATCATCACAAAGTTCTCGCTGCGAGTATCCTTTGCACCGGCACACACGGCAATAAAGTCTGGATAAGTTAATAACAGGACGCCAGATGTATCGATACCATTTGAATGTTTATTGGCGGTATAGCTCAGTTTCTCTGGGGTACCAAAGAGACCCATCACAAAATGCAAGTTATAGATATTAATATCAACGAGAGAGCCGCCAGAGAACTGCGGATTAAAGACGTTTGGTATCTCGCCGGCAAGCAATGCATTATATTTGCTGGAATATTGACTATAGTTGCATTGGACAAGCTTTATTTGCCCAATTTTATTGATATTTTCTTTTATAATTTGATAGTTTGGCAAATGGATGGTTGTAATTGCTTCAAATAACATTAAGTTATTTTGTTTTGC
>NZ_JARWKZ010000149.1:0-738 GCF_050577975.1 Rhizobium sp. BR 315
TTTATTTATTGCTGGCTGCTTTTTTATTCTTTAGGGTAATTCCTCCGTACTTTTTTTCACTACGCATTATCATTTTCTTTGCTAATAACTGAGCCTCTTCTTTCGACATTTTCATACTTAATTTCCCCTCTCCACTTCATTTGTATAAGTATGAACAAATTCTGAATTTTTTAAACAATCCTCCCTCTACTTAAAATATATCTAGTACATTTAGACAGTGTCCTAAGCTTTATCGAACAAAAAGGGGGGAATCAAGGTGGTAATGTAAGTTAAAAACGCACGATAAAATAGTGTATTTTTCGACTCCTTGAGAAAGAACGTTTGTTCTGTTATATTGTTCTTAGAAAGCCTCAATAAGGTACTTTATTTTTTATCAGGAAGTGGGAGTAATGACGAAGATTTTAGAAGAACACAGGGTAATACTGGAGCATTCCATTTATTTACCGCTTGTTTTATCAGTACTGGAATATGATCGTAAAGTAACCGAAAGATCACCCTTTAAAATTAAAAGGGTTTATTTAAACCTAATTGAGTTTACCATGCAGAAGGTACAAAAGGATCTAAAGGCAGTTCGAGATAAAATGCGGAAGCTTAATATGAAAACAGTACCTGGCAACAATGATGGAGTTTTTACGGAGTACGAGTTCTATTATAAGGGTTACCATGAGCAGCATCGTTATTTCAATGCTAATTTAAGAAACAACACTGAAAAGCTACTTAAATATTATTTTAAAAAGG
>NZ_JARWKZ010000150.1:0-734 GCF_050577975.1 Rhizobium sp. BR 315
GGTCTGCCGTCTCAGGCTGGCTCGTCCGACCGTCCGTCACCGTGAAGGTCAGCGTCGTCGTCGACAGGCTGCCGTCGGCATCCTTGACCGTATAGGTGAAGGTGTCCGTGCCGCTCTCGTTCGGGTTGGCCTGATAGCTGTAGGAACCGTCGGCATTCAGCGTCAGCGTCCCGAGCGTCGTGACGATCGCACTGCCGACATGATCCGACGGCGCCGTCTCCGTGCCGCCGGCCGTTACGCCGACCACCTGAAGATTGCCGTCGGCACCCGTCACGTCATTGGCAAGCACGCCATGCACCGCATCGGCGGCGACCGTCACGCCCGACTGCAGCGAACCGGTGTCCGCCGTGGCGATCGGCGCATCGTCGGCAATCGTGAAGCTCAGCGTCGAGGTGGTGATGTTGCCGTGTGCGTCCGTCACCGTATAGGTGAAGGTCTCCTGCTCGCCGCCGGCATGAACGCCCGCCGTCGTCAGCGTATAGCTGTACTTGCCGTCCGCATCGATCGTCAGCGTGCCGTAGGAACCCTGGATCTGCCAGTCGCCGCTCTTCGGATCGGCCGTGGCCGCATCGCCGTGGCTGTTGGTGACGCCGGTGATATGCGGATTGTCCGGATCGGCCAGCGTGATGCTGCCCTGGGCCGTCAGGGCCTCTTCCGACGGAGACGTGCCGTTCTCAAGATTGGCTTCCGACAGCTTCGTCGGATCTGCCGTCTCAGGCTGGCTCGTCCGACCG
>NZ_JARWKZ010000151.1:0-722 GCF_050577975.1 Rhizobium sp. BR 315
ATCATACATATACTATCACCTATACTCGCTCATAATATATTTTTCTTTTGTAAAAGGTTTATCGTTACTAAATTGGAACATCTCTAAAACATTGGTTTGAGGTTTCGGTACTGTAATAGAAATCCTCATTTCTTCTCCCCTTGCTGTGAGTGTTTCCGTCCCTTTAACTTCTATGCTATCTCTATCATAGTGATGTAGTTCAACAAGATAATCCTTTATTTGATTATATATTTCATTATCGTACCTACCTTGAAGCGCTGCTTCTTTCTGACCTTCATATAAAGCTAAAGTAATAGTTTCTTCTACCATACTAGCATTCTGTATTAAAGGGCCTTGAAAAGTGGTTAACACGACTAAAGGCAAACACAATAGAAAAACTAGAAATTTTTCCATACAACCCTCCTGCTTCTCTATTACATTATTTCCTATAAAATAAGCCATTGAGGTAATCTTATCTCAATGGCTTATTTATGGGTTATTCTACATTTGTTCCGTCAATAACTTCCGTAGTTTGTTGTGTTTTACCACCGATTGAGTCAGTCATGTCGCCTTGGAACATGTTAACAAAGATAAAACAAGCAAGTACGATAAACAATAGTGCAGCTACGAACTTTTCCATGAGTACCACTCACCCCCTTAAAATGGATTTGTTGTTACTGAATCTTTAGTCATTTCTAACATTAAATAAAGTAGCCATATAAAAACCATGACCGATGCTAAAG
>NZ_JARWKZ010000152.1:0-663 GCF_050577975.1 Rhizobium sp. BR 315
AAAAAAAGGCTCTGAAGACGATCAGGCATCAACGCATCTGTTAACGAAAGCGACCGGCGGTGCTGCCCCTGCAGGCTGGATACAAGGAAGGGCAGAGTTGTCCATTTATACGCACAACGGCATTGGAGCCGGGCTTGCCGGTCGATCCGGCGAGCCCGGCTTGGCGATGCGGCAAGCGCCTCCCTCAAAAGGGAGGCTTCTCACCCCGCAGATCCTGCGTCAGTTCATCGATCCAGATATTGAGTTCGGCAACCGCTACTTCCAGCTCCGCCTCTATTTCGCGACGCTCCTCGCGGTCCCAGCAGTTCCTGAGTTCGGCGCGCAATTCTTCAATGTGATGTTCCAGCGTCATCTTCGTCTCCTTGAGTTTTGTGAAAGATGACGTCCGGGGGCGTGGGGATCGGGCCGGGTCAAGGATCGCGGCACGCGACCGCCGGAGGCGGCGAGCGGAGGAACCGATTTTCTGACGGCGCCCTTCAGGGTGTCGGCTGAAAATTGGAGGGGCCGCGATGTCCTTGAGGCGGCGCGATCCTCACGGCAGACTTGGCGTTCTGAGCAGACAGGGCTTGGTCTCGTGTGGCACCAGGAGGAATGATCGCGGGCTCGATGCCCGCGATCATTTCAGCCAATTTGTTCCGACGGGCTGGCCGCACACGCCGAAGC
>NZ_JARWKZ010000153.1:0-715 GCF_050577975.1 Rhizobium sp. BR 315
GGCAAAAGATGCAGGATCTGCACCGATAAAGCTGTAAATCGGTGTGATAATCGGGATCAGGGCATCAGCCAGCAGCGGGGCTAATGAGACAATTCCAATCATGACTAATGCCAAAGATCCCATTGTTTGTATACCTTCATAAAATTTCGCTCCAATGCCGAAACGATTGCCAAAGCTGTAGTCTAAAGCTCCTACAAAAAACAGCAGAGCAATAATAATCATCAATAATGTATTTATGATCATAGCAGATGTTAAAAATGAATCACTTGCTTATTCTGGCTGCTTTCATATGTGCCAAATACAAGCTGTAACGTTTTTAAATTATCTTCCCCGCTTGTTTGGAAATCTGTTCCTTCATTTAAGCATTCAATGAAGTGAGCATGCAGTTTTTTATGACTTTCAATATAATTGAGCTCAGTTGATTCTATATATGTCTTCTCCGCACCTTTATTATCGATAATAGATATTCTGCCATTGTTATACAGCTTAATGGTAGCTTTATCTCCTTCAATAATTAATTGCTCTTTATGATCAGGCAATACTTGTTCTGGCACTTCGGCTTCTAAATCTCTTCTAGTCGCCCAGCTCATATCCATATAGCCGAAGAAGTCATCATAGCCTAACATAATTAAACCGGTATCCTCCCCTTCTATAAACGGACTAATTTGTTTCGTTTCTGCATAGAGGCGTTTTGGTTCCCCAAACAAAAATCTCC
>NZ_JARWKZ010000154.1:0-714 GCF_050577975.1 Rhizobium sp. BR 315
GTTTTATCAGCATCTTTTATTGTTTATCGGGGGCTAAGTTCCCAAGAAGAAAGAGATAAACATAGGACGAAAATACAAAAACAAATCGCAGATCAAAAAAAGAAGTTTGTTAAACATGCCAATACTTCGGAATTGGATAAGAAGCTTAAGGCAGCCGGAAATCCAATTGGATTAACAGCAGCCAAATATGAAGCTATTAGAGCAGTAATAATAACTATATTAGTGATTAACTATTGTTTGTTCCCATTAATTAACGGGACGCTTTCAAATACACTGGTAATCATTCCTGCAGTAGCTTTCTTTGCAACAATGACAACAATAAAATATGCGCCAGCAGCAATAATGCTAAATAAACTAGTTGATATGGCTAATCGAAAGAAAATCATTGAGCTTTTTAACTTGTTTGACATGTTAAAAGCCGAGTTAGTATCCCTTAGTCCAAATCAACAAGTGAATGTTTATGGAATATTGAAAGATTCAGCTTCAATGTTTGATTACATAAATGTTCCTGTTAATAAATTCCTTAGTTTATGGAAAGCTGATCCTTTTCAAGCAAAGGAAGTTTTTACATCCATGATTGGTGGAGAAAGTGCAGAAGCGATAGGAGATATTTTATACCGGCTAGATAAAACAAGTAAGGAGGAAGCTTTGAAAATCATTGAAGCAGAATCCGAAGTATTCTCTTATCAATATTATGAGCAACAACTCCAAAAT
>NZ_JARWKZ010000155.1:0-684 GCF_050577975.1 Rhizobium sp. BR 315
ACCTAACGTTCCTCTCATGGATTCCTTCAGATGAACAGCATTTTTCAAGTTAAAAACAGTCGCTGCTTTTCCGAACAATTCTCCATTTTTATAAATAAGCCAGCTTTCATTGTTTGCCAGTAATTTCTCCCGCTCCCATTCTACGCTATACACATTGTCACCAATCGAAAGTCTAAAGGATAAATACCATGGCGCTTTTCCTTCTATACAGCTGTCTACTACTCTGTGCCAGCGCTTTGTAAATAGGCGCTGATAGACACCCTTTTGCTCTTTTCCTTTAAATAGAGGTTTTGGTGTGTGCAGAAATTTTTGCAGCACATAAATAGACCAGTTCTCTGTGTTAGCCGGTATATAAGCCTGTTCCTTTTTGGAAAGAATGTTCGCAACGATATACAGCACAACAGCAGCAACTAAGGAGAGCGATGCTATCATAATCGTTGTCACTTCAATCTGTCCGATGATAAAATACCTGACGACAGTACCAGAGAGTATTAGGAAAAACAGAATATATAAATGCAGCAAAGCATTTCCCCTCCTTTTCTCTTCTTTATGTACGAGTCAAGTAAGCTTTTAGTTTCCATTTTATTGCTTCATTTGTTTTAATTGCTTCAATCCAGTAAAATAAACAAGAAGGAGGGATCGAATGAAATTCTCTGTAAAAGAAGAAATTGCTAACAGCATCAC
>NZ_JARWKZ010000156.1:0-652 GCF_050577975.1 Rhizobium sp. BR 315
GATTAATAAGGAGATTGTCAGTGAAACGATGAACATACAGGAAAAGACAATCAACGTCTCCTGATAGCTTCCTGTCGTGTCTCTGATCCATGAGACAAACCTAGGACCAGCAATACCTGCTGCAGACCACGCTGTCAGTATATAGCCATGAATGGCACCAAGCTGTTTCGTTCCGAACATATCTCCAATATACGCAGGGATCGATGCAAATCCTCCCCCGTAACAAGACATTATGATACATACTATTATAGAGAAAGTAATAGCGTCTTGTAAATGAGGCAATACAAAAAAGGCAGCAATTTGAATCGCAAAAAACAATGTGTATACATTAGGACGACCAATATAATCGGAAACAGATGCCCATGCAATTCTTCCTAATCCGTTAAATACACCCATAATACCGACTAATACGGCGGCTCCTGTAACGGACATTCCAGCAAGCTCTTGTCCCATTGGAGATGCAACAGCCAATATGGCAATTCCACACGTAATATTAATGAAAAGCATTGTCCATAAAGCCCAGAATCTTTTTGTTTTTATTGCTTCATTGGCTGTCGATTGAGCTAAATCAGCTTTCGGAGCAGCAGCCCCTGTCTCCAATGCCTTCTTGTAGCCAGCAGGTACATAGCCTTTTGGAGGCGGAGCCAAATAT
>NZ_JARWKZ010000157.1:0-645 GCF_050577975.1 Rhizobium sp. BR 315
GCTCAGTTGTAACCGCTCTCGTTTTATCAATTGTATGGCCATTTATTCAAGGATTATTAAATGATTTTGGTCGTTGGATTGCAACTTCTCGCGATACAGCACCTGTTATTGCTCCATTTATTTATGGTGCATTAGAACGTTTACTATTACCATTTGGTCTACATCATATGTTAACTGTTCCAATGAACTATACAGAACTTGGAGGAACATATCAAATCTTAACAGGTTCTAGTGTTGGACAAACAGTAGCCGGACAAGATCCTCTATGGCTAGCGTGGATTGCTGACTTAAATAATTTTCTTGCAGCTGGTGATGTAGAAAGTTATAAACAGTTATTAAATGAGATAACACCTGCACGTTTTAAAGTAGGACAGATGATACTTTCATGTGCTGCTTTGATAGGTATTGCATTGGCGATGTATCGCAATGTAGATAAGGATAAGCAAAAAAAATATAAATCTATGTTCTTGTCAGCTGGATTGGCTGTATTTTTAACTGGTGTCACTGAACCAATCGAGTTTATGTTCATGTTTGCTGCTCCAATTTTGTATATAGCATATGCAATTATGACTGGTTTAGCTTTTGCAATTGTTGATATTATTGATATACGAGTTCACGCCTTTGGAGTAATTGAACTATTAACTC
>NZ_JARWKZ010000158.1:0-630 GCF_050577975.1 Rhizobium sp. BR 315
TAATTATTTTCCTCTTTTCTGTTTAGTTTTTGTTAAGTTCAGACCATTGCTTCTCAAAATTCTGGAACGGATCATCAGAGGTATTGATTTTTTCTGTGACACTCGGCTTTTTCCACTTTTTAATTACTAAAAACAGGATGTACGCTGCAGCTAAACCAAGTATTGCAGGAAGATTACTTGCAGTGATACAGAGTAATATGATGCCTAATGCTCCCCATCCTATCTTCGCTCCTGTATGCCCTGCCTTTAAAAATTGCTTGAACACAAGGTACAGCAATGCTCCGCTTATAATCAGCCCAACTAGAGGACCTAACTGTGACAGAAGGATAATTGCCGCTGTCGCCCCGATAAGAACTAAACCTACTTTTTTCATTTCATCAATCTCTCCTTTCATTTCATACTCCTATCATAGCTTTCAGCACGTTTTTTCATAACGTGCTTCCGCTTGATTTCTCTCTAAGACTTGAGGCTTAGTGGATGCTCAGCTTTCTGGCGGCATAAAAAAAAGACCTTCTCTTCAAAAGGTCTTTAGGCTGGCATTAATCATCCAACGAGTCTGCTGTAAATGGCTCTTGCCCTTGAGCGCTCATCAGTGCCATGGATAATGGCACGTCCGTCTTTAAATAGGAC
>NZ_JARWKZ010000159.1:0-629 GCF_050577975.1 Rhizobium sp. BR 315
GTTTCAAGCAATTGGGAAAAAGCAGTCCTATTCGTATAAAGAGGGAGAGAACCTGAAGGGAATTCCGCTTTTTTGGGAGGAAGCTAATCGTGATGGCACGATTGATTCCCTTGCAGAATGGAATGATGGTTGTGTTAAAGGGATACTGGGAATTTGTGCGGAGATTACTAGCTCAACTAAAGATATGGATTACTGGATTGCAGTAGCCACAACGAAAGACAAGGCAGAAGGATTTGAAACCATCACTATTCCACAATCAAAGTGGGCTGTGTTTGAGGTACATGGACCAATGCCTCATAGTATACAAAACACGTGGAAGCAAATATATGCAGAGTGGTTCCCGAAAAGCGGCTATATCCAAACAAACTCGCCACAGCTTGAGGTGTAAGGAGAAGGAAAGCCGGATAGTGAAGATTATTATTCAGAAATATGGATTCCAGTTGACAGATCATAAACTTTAGAGGAAAAGAAAGGAGAACAGATGTATTCATTATTCCAATATAATTGGCAAGTGCGAGATGAATGGCTGAAGTGGTGTGAAACCTTGCCGGAAGCAGAGCTCCTCCAGAAAAGAACGGGAGGAGTGCAAGGAATTCTCGTAACACTCGTTCATATTATCGATGTAGAAT
>NZ_JARWKZ010000160.1:0-628 GCF_050577975.1 Rhizobium sp. BR 315
CAGGAAGCGTGGGTCAAGGATCACAAGGAGGAAACGCAGAAGCTTGCGAATGCTTTCGTCAAGACGCTGCATTTCATCAACACCCACTCGGCCGCCGAGATTGCCGACAAGATGCCGAAGGACTTCTATGTCGGTGACAAGGAAGGCTATGTGAAGGCGCTCGAAAACGGCAAGGCGATGTTCACGCCCGATGGCGTGATGCCGGAAGATGGTCCGAAAACCGTTCTGGCCGTGCTTTCCGAATTTTCCAAGAACGTCCAGGGCAAGTCGATCGACCTGGCGAGGACCTATACGACGGAATTCGTCAAGAACGCCAAGTAAGTCGATTGGGTTCGGTCGCTTCCGGAAAGGACTGGAGGCGGTCTGCCTCGCAATCGAAGGCCCCCGCCGGGGGGCCTCAGACCGCTGACAAACCCGTCGATATTTTCGGCGGGTTTTGTGTTTGCGGATTGATGCTTTTGAGAAGGTGGCGTTTCGATTTTGTTGAAACGGCCTGATCTGCTCAGGCCATGCTTGGCTTTGGCGCCTTTGTGAGGGCCATTGCGATCTTCTTGATGTTCTGGGCGGCGGCAGCCAGCAGGCACTGGCATCTGACGCACACGAGACTTCGGAAGCGGGCGTATCGGTG
>NZ_JARWKZ010000161.1:0-625 GCF_050577975.1 Rhizobium sp. BR 315
TTATATTCATGAATAAACCTCCACCTACGGTGGAGGACTGGACGAGTTCTACACGGTAGTTGAGAGACCTCCTGCTTGAACCGCTGGGTTGGCCCAGACTTCGAACAAGGAGGTTCTATGGATGAACAACCGCTCTCGCATGCGACGTGGGACTGCAAGTA
Source organism: Rhizobium sp. BR 315 (assembly GCF_050577975.1). Classification (NCBI taxonomy): domain Bacteria; kingdom Pseudomonadati; phylum Pseudomonadota; class Alphaproteobacteria; order Hyphomicrobiales; family Rhizobiaceae; genus Rhizobium; species Rhizobium sp. BR 315. Next base: position 162 of record NZ_JARWKZ010000161.1, read on the forward strand.
TCACGTTGTTTTTGGCAGCAAATACCGCACGAAAAGACTGTACGGGGACGTACGGCGTGAATTGGGAGAACTCTTACGTCGGCTGGCACAGCAGAAAGGYTGCCAGATCGAAGAGGGTCATTTGATGCCCGACCATGTGCATATGTTGATATCGATCCCGCCGAAATACTCGGTTGCGCATATTGTCGGCTTTTTGAAGGGCAAGACAGCCCTTTACGTTGCCAAYAAATATGCGCGCAAGCGCCGCTACAAGGGTTATCACTTTTGGGCGCGCGGGTACTTCGTATCGACGGCTGGCTATGACGAGCAGGTCGTCAGACGKTATATCCGTAATCAGGAAAAGGCCGACAAAGCTTCCGACTTTGCCGACCTCTTCAATCGTAGCTACTAAGCGCTAACAAAACCGCTTCTAGCGGTTCAAGCGCAGCGTTTCAAACCTCCACCTCTGGTGGAGGTCATGACTT
>NZ_JARWKZ010000162.1:0-613 GCF_050577975.1 Rhizobium sp. BR 315
CACGGCTTCCGGCCATCTGACCGGCGCTGATGTCGACAGCCCGTCCTTGACCTGGTCGGTGGTTGCGGGCAGCAGTCAGACGGGTAACCCGGACGGATCGGTGACCGGTACTTATGGCACGCTGAGCGTCAATACGAACGGCACCTGGAGCTATGTGCTGGATCAATCGAAGGCCGATCCGCTGACGGCCTTGGATCATCCGCAGGAGAGCTTCAAGGTCCAGCTGAGCGACGGCCAGGGCGGTATCACGACGCAAACGGTTGTGGTGACGGTCAACGGCACCAACGATGCGCCAACGATCACGATTGCCAATGGCGACAGCGTCAGCGGTATCGTGACCGAAGCGGGCGTTGGCGTTGCCAATGATACTGCTCATAATACGGCTTCCGGCCATCTGACCGGCGCTGATGTCGACAGCCCGTCCTTGACCTGGTCGGTGGTTGCGGGCAGCAGTCAGACGGGTAACCCGGACGGATCGGTGACCGGTACTTATGGCACGCTGAGCGTCAATACGAACGGCACCTGGAGCTATGTGCTGGATCAATCGAAGGCCGATCCGCTGACGGCCTTGGATCATCCGCAGGAGAGCTTCAAGGTCCAGCTGAGCGACGGC
>NZ_JARWKZ010000163.1:0-611 GCF_050577975.1 Rhizobium sp. BR 315
GGGTAGCAAGTTTCAGAGGTAACTTCTACTCCGAAGCCTTTATAAATATTGATAAGCTCAAACGTTCGAGGATGTGATACGTGTACGATATGAAGCTTTGCACCAGTCCAATATGCAAACTCAAGCAATTTTAAAACAGCACTTGTTTCTGATACTGGCGGTCTTGTTTCCATATGAGCAGCTGGATATACTTTATTTTCGCTCTTATATTCCTCAATCATGTCATAGATAATATCATCGTTCTCAGAGTGAAAAGCCGCTCTTAGTCCTGTTGCTTTTAAAGCTTCCATTGCTTTAATAATTTCTGGGTCTGGTATTCTTGGGAAGCGATGTTCATCTGTCTCAAATGTTGACATCTTAAACGCCATTGCCCCTGCTTCTGCTAAAGGCTGAATTTGACTGATTCCATTTCGTTTGGAAATCGTAGCCCATAAACCGATATCAACAACAGCCTCTCTTTCAAGCTTCGCCACTTTTTCTTCAAAGATAGCTAGATTACTTATTGGGTTTGGCACATCATAAGGCATATCCATAAATGTTGTGACACCGCCAACTGCAGCAGCTTTGCTTGTTGGAATAAAGCCCTCTTCCGTATTGCTGTAGCAATGCAC
>NZ_JARWKZ010000164.1:0-607 GCF_050577975.1 Rhizobium sp. BR 315
TTTCTATTCTTATTAATTTAAAGCAAATTTAAGTCAAACTTCTGCCTGTCATTTGATCAACCTTATAATAGGTTTCCCTTCGTACTGGTTTTCCCGACATTTTTGGATACATCAAAAGGGTGTACGCGTTTCTCCGCTATTGAAGCCCCTTCATAAGTCTGCTCCCAGCAAAAACAGTTCTTTATTTTAACCAATGAATCTATGCTTTTACCAATAGGATGAGAAGTATAGTCCTGATAAAATTATGTAAGGGTTTACATATTATTTAGGCATCTATTGAAAATAACGTCTCAAAAGGGGGGAGAGTAGCACTTATTCCAAACATGGACGAAATACGTGGTGAGTACTTTGCAGAAATGGTTAAACAAAAAAGCGTTCACTTAACTTCTTTTGTTATCACATACAGTAGTAAAAATAAAGGAGGACAATGGATGTTTTCGCGATTCGGAAAAACTAAAAAAACACTAATCGTCACAGTTTCGTTGCTTTTTACTTTGCAAACAGGCTTGTCTACAGCTTTGGCGGGAGATACTTTGCCATACACAGGTGACAGTGCAACTGGATTAAATCAGCCAACTCAACACGGTTATACAGCGAATGACATTTT
>NZ_JARWKZ010000165.1:0-604 GCF_050577975.1 Rhizobium sp. BR 315
GTGATTTAAAGAACTTCCGCCAAAACGACATTGAGTTTTCTCTCGAAGATATGTTGAAGTTTGAAGGAGAAACTGGGCCGTACGTACAATACAGCCATGCCCGGGCTGCTTCGTTGCTGAAAAAGGGTAATTTTAAAGCAGAGGCAGCAGCTTTAGGGACTCAAGAGGAAGAAGCATGGTCCATTATTATGACGTTAAATGCTTTTCCGGAAACAGTCAAAAAATCACTGGAAGATTATGATCCGTCTCAAATTGCTAAATATGTTGTGGAACTAGCGAGAGCTTTTAATAAGTATTACGGAACTGTACGCATTTTAGATGATGAAAACCTTAAGCAACAAAGATTAACACTTGTATATGCAGTGAGAATGGTTTTGAAAGAAGGGCTCCGGCTGTTAGGGTTAAAAGCACCAGAGGAAATGTAAGTGTATATTGGAGTACTTAAGGCAGGAGGCAGTGCAGCTTTCCTGCCTTTTATTTCGTTTTTCCTAATTTAAGGACCATACTAATTATCATTAAGGAGGTAAAAAACATGATATTATCCTATATCATTGATCTAATAATTGCGATGATGGGTTCTATGTCTAATCAGAGAACTCTCGAT
>NZ_JARWKZ010000166.1:0-591 GCF_050577975.1 Rhizobium sp. BR 315
GTTGGCCTCCTTTCCACGCAGGCCGACTTTTGCCAGCAATTCATGTGCCACGCGGTCGGCCTCCTCGGGCGCGACTTTCTTGACCTTGCGTGGTCCGATCGTGATGTTTTCCAGGATCGTCAGATGCTTGAACAGATTGAATTGCTGAAACACCATGCCGACATGCTGGCGCAGCTTGTGGATATTGGTTTTGGGGTCGGTCAGCATCATTCCGGCGACTTCGATGTCGCCGCTGGTTGGCGTCTCCAACCCATTTAGGCAGCGCAGGAATGTGCTCTTGCCACTTCCGGATGGCCCGATGACGACGACGACCTCATTATTCTCCACATGCGTGGTAATGCCTTTCAGGATCTCATGCTGCCCGAAGGACTTGTGAAGGTCTTTAACGCTTATCAACTTGAAGCCTCCTCTCGATGTAGGATGAGAACTTCGACAGGGAGAAGATCATGACGAAATAAAGCGCCGCGACGAAGCCCCATATCGTGAAGGATGCGAAGGTTTCGGAGATAACGATCTCGCCCTTATAGACTAGCTCCGCAATGCCGACTGGCGCCAGAAGGGAGGTGTCTTTGATCGTCTGGGCGGCCTGGT
>NZ_JARWKZ010000167.1:0-589 GCF_050577975.1 Rhizobium sp. BR 315
GTATGTAATCATTGTTATGACGCTTGTCTCAAAGAGGGAGATAGCCACCATATGGCGGATTGCATTCGGTTAGATCGAGAATGTGCCGATATGTGTGCCTTTGCTGCTGGAGCAATGTCTCGAAATAGTCAATTTGCTCATCAAATTTGTCAACTATGTGCTGAGATATGTGAAGCATGTGGAAACGAGTGTAAAAAACACGATCATGCTCATTGTAAAGAATGTGCAGAAGCTTGTTTCAAATGTGCAGATGTATGTCGTAAGATGGCTAGCTAATATCTTATTAAGGTACCGTTTTCTAAGACAAAAGTCCCTTTGGAGCATCCATAGGGACTTTATGTTTGACATCTACATTAATTGAACAAATTCCAAAGGGAATTAAAAGTTTCGTTCTCTACCATTATATATATACCTAATCCAACAAATACAATGGGGATAATCCATCTTCCATATTTCTCTAGAATTTCAGATACATGTCTGAAAGCTGCTAAACGATAACCTAAGAAACACCAGATAGCAACCATTAAGAGGAAGATAATAACTGTAACAACCAATTCACTTATATTTAAGGTTGAAAAATAAGGTACAT
>NZ_JARWKZ010000168.1:0-587 GCF_050577975.1 Rhizobium sp. BR 315
TAGTAAGACCACCTGCTATACAAAGTAAACGAGGGTTACTCCATTCTATTGCATCATGCTTAAAAGATTGACCAATCATAACCTCATATCGATACAAGCCGATAAAGCAGATTATATTCATACCCAGAAACGATACAGCCAATCGACCCCGGATGAATTACTTGAGAGAGTGAGATGAGGTGAACTTTCATGACCAATAATCAAGCTCCTGAAATCCTACTGACCATTCACGAAGACTACCCATCCTACGAAATTACGGAACTGGAAATGAAAAACTCGTACGGTCGTGCAAAACATGGATCTTGTAGGTGTTTTAATACGATTAATCGAATACATCCTGTTGTACCCGTGGCCTCCAACGGTTGCGGATATTGCAGCCTACCCTAGCTAGAAAAATGCGATCTTTGAAGAAGACAATCGAGTATGGAAGCTCGTCTCCGAGGACCCTCCAACCGAAGAACAAATCCAAGAGTTTCAAAATGCATTTTCAGCAATTATTTGCATCGGGATCGACGATGAGTGAGCAGCTTCATACGCAGAATAAGCCGTGCTCAGAGCCATACTTATAGACTCTGAATTGATCAAGG
>NZ_JARWKZ010000169.1:0-586 GCF_050577975.1 Rhizobium sp. BR 315
CGAAGGCATATAAAAAGTTGAGATTGGAAGCTTTACAAACAAATCCAGCAGCATTTGCATCTAGTTATGAAGAGGAAAAAGACTTCACACTTGAGAATTTTGAAAACAGGTTAACGAATTCATCTGCCTATACTTTTGGAGCATTTGAAGAAGGAGAACTTAATGGTGTTGTTACACTGCAATTAGAGCAAAAGGTTAAATTAAAACATCGAACAAATTTAGTTGCCATGTATGTCACAACTGAAAAACGGGGCAAAGGAATAGCGAAAAAATTAATACAAGAAGCTATAAAAAGAGCGGAAAAGTTAGAAGACATTGAACAAATTTACTTATCAGTTAGTGCAAATAACACGCCTGCTAAAAGTCTCTATAACTCTTTAGGGTTTACTACCTATGGAATAGACCGAAGAGCGCTAAAAATAGACAATACATATCTTGATGAAGAGCTGATGGTTTTATTTTTATAATGTTTGATGCTGGCAACTGAAACCTTTTCTTAGTCTCTCCCGTATTAATGGATAATTACATGAAATAGTTGGAGGGAATAAAGTTGACGGAAAAAGGGTGTCTAAAATGTGGCAGCAAG
>NZ_JARWKZ010000170.1:0-577 GCF_050577975.1 Rhizobium sp. BR 315
GTATGGGAGACGCCAAATGGAAAAGTTAAAATAACGTATAAAGAACATTCGGTGTTAATTACAGGATATGATGAATCTTTTGTATATTTTAATGATCCCATTAGTGGTGAAAAAAACAAAAAAGAACCATTAAGCCCTTTTATAGATGCGTGGAAACAAATGGGGAGTCAAGCTCTTTCCTTAAAGTAAGATTAAGAATAATAGATTCTTGATTTATTCAGTGTAATAGTTCAAGTGGAAACATGTGCCACATTTAAGAAACCTTAATAATATCGTCTTAAAGTGAATGGGAAAATATTGGAGGTAGTAAATAGATAGTTTCGTTGATAATATGATTCCTGTGGACATTAATACTAGGAGGTTTATATGAAATCGAATAAATTTTTATATTCTGTGTTTCTAGTAATATTATTGTCATCCTTTTTTGGAGTAAATACAGAAGCAGCGTCTCTTTACACAGTAAAATCTGGAGATACTCTGTGGAAAATAAGTCAGCAAAGTGGAGTTCCTATAGGATCTATACAAATAGCAAATAATTTAAAAGATAACAAATTGAATGTAGGGCAAAGATTAAGTT
>NZ_JARWKZ010000171.1:0-576 GCF_050577975.1 Rhizobium sp. BR 315
GTCGATATCAATATCAGTGGCGATATTTGCGATTTTACCATCCTTAATGGCAATATCCGCTTGAATCTCACCTGTCTCTAATACGATTATTCCACCCTTTATGACGACATCATATTGACCCATTCGCTTGCCTCCTTTATTAAAAACCGTTAACTGCCTCGGTATGTCTGATAACCCCATGCCGATAAAAGAAGTGGCACATGGTAATGGGACTCTCCTTCAGCCACTAAAAACCGTATCGGTATTCTTCGAAAAAACACGTTTTGCATCTCTCCGTTTTTAAAGTAATCCTCTACATAAAAAACTAGTTCATATTCTCCATGCACAAGCTCCGTCAAAAGCGGCGTTTCGACTCTGCCATCATCGTTTGTATAACCGCTGGATATGAGCTCAGATTGATTCGCTCCGCTGTATTTCCACAGTTCTACAAGGATATTACTTGCTGGCACTCCCTTTACCAGGTCCAATACATGTGTCGTTATTCCTGTCTTCATTTCACAATCTCCTTTCTATCAATTAAGCTTCGAGCACTTTTTGGACGACTCCTTCCAGTCTAAAAAAAGTGATAGTGAATAT
>NZ_JARWKZ010000172.1:0-576 GCF_050577975.1 Rhizobium sp. BR 315
CTTATAATGATCATTGCTGCTTTAAGTATGATGTTTAAGAAGTCAAAATTTCTTGTTGTCACTAATGTAAATTGGGCGAAAGAGGATAAGGTTTTCGGAAAACCATCAATCCATATCAAGCAAAAGCCGGAAGGAAAGAAAAAAAGAGCTTTTTCTCTAGTAGGAGACGTCAAAATCAATACAGAAAATTGGCCTGCTGAGCCGATGACAATGCATAATACAATCGGTAATTACTTTATTGATTTCAGCAAGGCATATATACCAGATAAAGAAACACATATAGAAATCAGCGGATGGATAGGCGATGTTAAGATTATTATTCCTGATAATCTGCCAGTGCGGATTGAAGGGGAAGTGAAAATCGGTGACTTACAAATCTTTGAGCAAAGCAAGGATGGCTTAGGAAATAAACTAGTCTACAAGTCTCCTGATTATGATGAGGCTGTTAGAAAACTCAGCTTGCATATTTATTTAAATATCGGCGATGTAACAGTAAAGAAAGTGTAGAGGTGCTAATCTGATGTGGAGAGAAAGAAAAGGTTTTCTGTACGGGCAGTTTTACAGCTATTTTATGAC
>NZ_JARWKZ010000173.1:0-572 GCF_050577975.1 Rhizobium sp. BR 315
GATATGCTGGTTTAAATAAAAATAAAAATATCGGAAATGTAAATAAGAGATTAATGACTTAAGTTTTGGTATACTTTCAAGGCTAACTGGGGTCAGTGAAGAGATTTTACTTAATTTAACATATCATCGAGAAATTTTAGGTAGTATTACTCAAACTGATGTTTCGATAATATTAAATTATTTTAAAAAAAGGGGCTTACACAGCAAGGTAGAAAAAAATATTGTCCAAAGTGTCTGGAAGAAAAGACATTCTTTAAAAAAGAATGGGAGCTAGTTTGCTATCAAGTTTGTTGGTTACATAGACAAAGAGACAGGCAATATTAAGAACTTTTTCCCATCTATTGAATAAAGAATGAGGTGTTATTGATTATGACTGAATTAACAAAAGAGGAACAAAGGAAACTCATCAGATTTTTTTATGCACATATGGGGACTGGCCGATTTTTGACCATATTAGAACAGTATTCYAARGRATGGGGATAYGGAGACGAATACGCRCRATATGTTTTTGCGARYTATTAYGAAGAWTGGGAAGAAGATTAYTTCGGWGAAGAAGGTATAGCCTACTATAT
>NZ_JARWKZ010000174.1:0-568 GCF_050577975.1 Rhizobium sp. BR 315
AGTCATTGTATTTATAAATCTGTTTCTCTGTATCATGGATTCTTGGTTATAGATACGCTCCACGCTAATTTTCATTAGTACTATGAACCCGTAAGATACACCTACAACTCCAGCAATTAGTGCCAACCACCAATAGTAGGTAAGAACATAAACACTGAAAAAACTAACCATAAAAGGAACTACTAAAGCCGTAAAAATCTCCTTTTTCATTAAAGGATTTCCATATGCAGTACGATAAGCATTCAGCTCATCTATACTCAATACTTTGCTTTCACCAAATAATTTCATTATTCCTCATCCCTTTTAAATCCTTCAAAGTCTGAACCCAATTCGTGAATTCTTTCAAAGAAGTCCTGACTAAGTTCTCCATATGATATATCTAATGAGCCATCTTTTTTCATTCTTTGTTTAAAAACTGTGGTAGCTGTGTGATCTCCATGAAACTCTACAATTTCCGATAAGAAACGTCGACCATTTATCTTTTTTAGATGAATGCCAAAATGAACATAACTATAGATATCATCTAAAAACATTTTATCGTCTACTTCATAACCAGATTTCGCCATAC
>NZ_JARWKZ010000175.1:0-568 GCF_050577975.1 Rhizobium sp. BR 315
CTACGATATATTAGTATTCGCAACCGGTGCTTCACCAATAACACCGCCTATTCAAGGTGTAAACGAGGAGCATGTCTTTCAAGTGAGGACAATCCAAAATACGGCTGCTATACATCAATATATGCAAGCAAACCAGCCGAAAAAAGCTACAATTATTGGCGGAGGATACATTGGATTAGAAATGGCAGAACAGCTTAAACTGAAAGGCTTAGATGTAACAATTGTACAACGAGGCAATCACATCATGAGCCACTTGGATAAGGATATGGCTGCAAGAGTCGAAGACTATCTTAAAAATAAGGAAGTTAGCCTTTTATTAAATGAGGAAGTAACAGCAATAAACAAGCAGGAAGTAATAACAAGGTCTGGTACAAAGATAGAAACAGACTTAGTCTTACTCGCAACAGGTGTGCGTCCAAACACTCTATTGGCTGAAAGCATAGGTGTGAAGCTTGGGTCTTCAGGGGCAATCGCGGTTAATTCAAAAATGCAGACAAACTTACCGGATGTATATGCYGTTGGYGATGTGGCAGAAAGTTATTCTGTTCTTACAGGGAAACAATTATAT
>NZ_JARWKZ010000176.1:0-561 GCF_050577975.1 Rhizobium sp. BR 315
CTCTTTACTCATAGTTTGAATTAGGTTAGTTAATTCTTCATTCTTTGCTTGGGATTCTTGATACATTTGAATCATAAAATCTCGTTGGTTTGAAACTTCGGTAAGAATATTCTCATACCCTTTAACAATAGATGTAACTACATTGTTACTGGATGAGTCTTCTTCTTCAATTGTTATTTCCTTCACCGAATTAGTTAAGTACTGTTCGATTATCTCATTTGGTTCATTACGGTCTTTTAGCTCCATAATTAAACGAAATATGTCAATTGCTTCTTCTTTGAATCGCTTAGTACGTCCAGACCCTACTACCGGTAAATAGATTTTGAATGTCTGATACCAATTGTTTAAAGTAGTGCGTGGCCGTTTTAACATGTCTGCTATATCTTGAAGTGAATATGTTTTATCAATATGCATAACTGTTTCCCCTTTCTTTTAGTCATTCTTTGTCGTCGTCAATCATCGTCAAGTTGTAGTTAAATGAATAAAGGTTATTTCAAGACGTTGTCTGTATTCGTCAGGTTGTCGTTTGTTGTTAACTAGTCGCATTTGATTGTCTTGTAT
>NZ_JARWKZ010000177.1:0-560 GCF_050577975.1 Rhizobium sp. BR 315
GCTTCCATTTCTACAGCCTGTAATCCAGTGAATTTCGTCTTGATGAAGGCTGCCCTTTCCGGATCATTAATAAAGGTATCACCTGTTGTAATAAGGCCTCTGACAACAGCATACTCCCCTATTTCCTTCGCGCTTGATTCAGCTATCTGGATTAGACCATTATCTGCTGCAAAACTCGCAGGCATTTGCGGTACTTGACCGTATTCATAACCAAATATAGTCGCATCCACATCATGATGTCTCACTTCGTCTGAGATGACAACATCGCCGACATTCAAGTCAGGGTTTAATCCTCCAGCAGAGCCTGTATTGATTAAATAGTCCGGTTTGAACGTTTGCAGCAGAATAGTCGTGCTCATCGCAGCATTAACTTTGCCTATGCCTGAGCGAAGCAGAACAACATCCTTCCCAGCAAGATTACCTTCAATAAATTGAAATCCGGCAATTGTCTGCTCTTTCTTATTGTCCATTTGTTCTCTGAGTATGGCAACTTCTTCTTCCATTGCACCGATTATTGCTATTTTCATGTACTTCCCTCTTTCTAAGCTACACTTTTGTTC
>NZ_JARWKZ010000178.1:0-558 GCF_050577975.1 Rhizobium sp. BR 315
GTTAATTACTTTTAGCCAGGCATCAGAGCGCTTATTCTTACTATAACGGCTGTCTGCCTTTTTAATAACAATACCCTCAAGATCATTCTCAACTACCTGAGTGAAGTAATCCTCCGCTCTTCCCTCTAAGTAAGGAACTGGAAATATGGTTGTATTTCCATTAGGTAAAATGTTTTTTAGCATTTGTTTCCTCTCTGATAAAGGAAGGTTCATGATATCAACATTATTGCAATAGAGTATATCAAAAACACCATACTGAATGGGATTTTTGTTTTTGGAAGACATAAAGCGTTCCATAATTGACTCGAAACAAGGAACTCCGTCCTTTGTTACAATTACTTCTCCATCTAAAATAGTACCATCTGGAATAGGGAAATTAGTCAGCTCCTGAAAAGTTGAAGTGCATTCATTCCCGTGCCTAGTATATAAACGGATCTTCCCACTAAACTTTGTAAGTAGGAGCCTAATTCCATCTAGTTTAAGTTCTGTATAGTAATCTTGATTATTTTTATATTCAACCGTTTGTAAATCTCCAACGGTAATTCGCTCTAATAACAT
>NZ_JARWKZ010000179.1:0-558 GCF_050577975.1 Rhizobium sp. BR 315
GTAATTTATACAGCGGTCCTAATGATTGATAACTGCGAACATCATATGCCATTGAGGGCACGGATTTCGTTGCTTCTTCCAGCTGTTCAATTGTGCGTTTTGTTATTCTTGCTGCTGAAGCTTTTGACATTGCTTGAATGTTGATTTTGTCATTGTCAAATGCAATTAACCGGTTAGACTGTAAGCCATGAGCTAAAAACCCGCCAGAGATAGCATTGCCGACAATTAATCCAATAACAGGATGGCCCTTTTGCCGTGCTGTTGCATAAGCATCTGCGCTTGCTGCCAATGCTAGGCTGATACCAATCAGCTCTTCCTTATAGCCATACGCCTGACTTGGTACATCAATAATAGCGATAATAGGGCGTTTTGTTTCCTTGTCTGCATCTTGATGGATGACATCGCGTACTATTTGCGCAGCAGTCCAGCCCTCAAGCAGACCTACTTCCCCATTCCGAGCTCTAGGAAAATGATTATTAGCATCCGGTACAATTGCTATAYAACGAGCAAGTTGGTCATTCTTAGTTACATCAGCAGCTAGAATGGATGGTGTTGCAC
>NZ_JARWKZ010000180.1:0-552 GCF_050577975.1 Rhizobium sp. BR 315
TATTAACTCTTCTCGTCCAATTAACTTTACATCAAGGGAACTAGCTAAATTTATGGCTTGTTTCGTAAAAGAATTATTAGTTACTACCCATGCTTTATTTGCCCTATAAAATCCTTTAGCTGCTGTTATCTCTTGTATAGCCTTTAAACCCACTGGTTTAGAGTGTCGTTTAGCCTGAACGGCTATAACTTCTCCGTCTCTTTTAAGTATTAAATCAGCACCGTAATCGCCCCTGGACTTAGTGACTTGAGAAGTATATCCATTACTCTTGAACAATTCATTTAAATAATATTCAAATTGGAATCCATCCATTTGATCAATGTCACTGATTCCACTATTTTTTAAACGATTTATCTTTTTCCTATTCAATAGAAACAAAATAAAAATTATAAACACTAATATAGTAGCAGCTACCATAATTACGGCTGTTAATGAGTTAGTAATCATATATGTACACATACTGAAGGACAAGATTATTATCGCATAAAAAGATTCTAAATTGTTTTTCTTGCTTGATCTTTTGGCCATTATATTTCACCTCATAAATAAAAG
>NZ_JARWKZ010000181.1:0-552 GCF_050577975.1 Rhizobium sp. BR 315
GGGCGCCAAATACAAAGGAGAAAGGTTTAATTCCATCACGCTGCTTATTGTTGGGCGTGGCGGCCGGTCAGGGCAACCCTCGTTGTGATTCTGCGAGCCTGAAACGGCAACACGCGCCATGTGAGACAGAGGAAGGCCCGAGACGAACCACGGTCCTGCGGTATTCAACCCGCGCATCAGAGTCTGATCAACCGTCGTCTCAATGCCGCCGCGTCCTGCAATAGGCAGCATATTTGTCCCTCGTCGACGATGAAAAAGGCGACGCGAAAAACCGATGCCCAAACTCTTGAAAACGGACATGAGAGGCGCATGGACCTACAGATTGCCTGCGCGTGTCGGCCAGGAAATCTTGAAGCGAACCGAGGGGCTGCCTGAAGCGATCAGGGCGACCGCCTGGAAGGCGCAAGTGCGACTATGCCAGCGATACCGGCGCATGCAGGCCAGCGGCCGCCCCACCAACATCGTCACTGTCGCCATCGCGCGCGAGCTCGCTGCTTTCGTCTGGGCGATTGCGACAACAGTTCCCATTCCCCCCACAAAGGCAGCCTGACG
>NZ_JARWKZ010000182.1:0-551 GCF_050577975.1 Rhizobium sp. BR 315
CGAATTGCAAATCAAGATGGCGCAGGGTGCAAAGCCTGGGGAAGGCGGACAGCTGCCAGGAAACAAAGTATATCCTTGGGTTGCAGACGTAAGGGGCTCTACTCCGGGAGTTGGCTTAATTTCACCTCCGCCGCATCATGATATTTATTCTATTGAAGATTTGGCACAGCTTATTCACGATTTGAAAAATGCGAACCGTGATGCGCGAATCAGTGTGAAGCTTGTTTCAAAAGGCGGAATCGGCACGATTGCTGCAGGTGTGGCAAAAGGTGCGGCAGATGTTATTGTTGTTAGCGGCTATGATGGCGGTACGGGTGCATCACCAAAAACAAGTATCAAACATACTGGTCTTCCGTGGGAGCTTGGATTAGCTGAAGCACATCAAACATTAATGCTTAACGGTTTGAGAAGCAGAGTTGTCCTAGAAACAGACGGAAAGCTGATGACAGGTAAAGATGTTGTGCTGGCAGCATTGCTTGGCGCAGAAGAATTTGGCTTCGCAACAGCACCGCTGATCGTCTTAGGATGTGTAATGATGCGTGCTTGCCACT
>NZ_JARWKZ010000183.1:0-545 GCF_050577975.1 Rhizobium sp. BR 315
CTCGCGCACCAGCTGACGTTCCGAGCGGATGCCGAAAAGATAACCGATGAACAGCGCCTTGAACATCAATGTCGGATCGAGCGGCGGCCGGCCGTTGTCGGCGCAATACAATCCCGCAACGCGATCATCGATGAAAGTAAAGTCGATCACCGCATCGATCTTGCGAAGCAGATGATCTCTCGGCACCAGGCTGTCGAGCGTCACCATCTCGAGAGCCGTCTGTTCGGCACCAGGTTTCTTCAACATGTCCCATTGAATCAAAAACCTCCGGCCAAAGCCAGAGGTTTGTCAGCAGTCTGAAGGCCCCCGAGGGGGGCCTTTTGCATTTGCATCTCGTTTCATCGACAGGCCTTGGAGGCCTACGGTTCGCAGCCGGTCTCAGGCCTTGTACGTCTCGACGGCGCCGGGAAGCTTGCTCCACTCACCGTACCAGCTGTTGAACAGCTTGAATTGCGCCTCGACATAGCCGCGCTGGCTTTCGGACAAGACATCGCTCTCGTTGAAATGCAGCGTATATTCCGCGTCCCCCTGCAGCACCATCATGT
>NZ_JARWKZ010000184.1:0-545 GCF_050577975.1 Rhizobium sp. BR 315
CAGGGCAAGCTTCACGACATCGAGATGAGCATCCGGGGGATTCTACGCGGCTTCGGCCTCAAGGTAGGACCGACGACGCGGCGCAGCTATGCGGCACGGGTCCGCGAGCTGATTGAAGGTCATCCGACCTTGGAGGCGATTGCCGCGTCGCTGTTGAAGGTGCGCGATGCGCTTGCCGACGAATTTGCAGGTTTTGAACGAAAGCTACGGGCCATGGCCCGTCAGGACGATAACGCACGTCGGCTCATGACGACACCGGGCGTCGGCGTCCTGGTGGCGCTGACATTCGTGGCGGCCGTCGACGCGCCTGAGCGTTTTCGATCATCCCGAGCGGTGGGGCCGCATTTCGGATTGACACCGAAGAAATACCAATCGGGCGAGACCGATTATAGTGGTCGCATCTCGAAGATCGGCGATGTGGGCGTGCGAACCGCGCTCTACGAGGCGGCTAACGTCATTTTGACCCGGCCGGTCAAAGGCTCGGATCTCAAAAGCTGGGCGCTGGCGGTCGCCAGACGTGCGGGACCCAGAAAGGCGCGTGTTGC
>NZ_JARWKZ010000185.1:0-543 GCF_050577975.1 Rhizobium sp. BR 315
GAAAAGCTGCTTGGCAAAGCGTGCTTGCAGGCGGAGCTTCGGGAATAACTTATGGAGCACATGGTATTTGGAGCTGGCATAAAAAAGGACAAAGCTTCGGAATCGTTGAAGGGGAAGGGTTTGACACACCATATGATTGGCGAGATGCCTTAAAGTTTGAAGGAGCATGGGATTATTCCTTCTTGAAATACTTAATGGAATTGTATGGTCTGCATGGTTTAAAACCGTTGGATATTATTAAAGACAAATCAAAAGAAATTAGAGCTGCTGGGAATGAAGATACGATTGTAATCTATATGCCTGTTAATACGAAATTGAAGCTTGAGCTTGACAGCAGTGATTATGCATTCACTACTATCGACTTAGTCAATAGAAGATTTAGTCAAACAGAAGTAGTAGCATCAGAAGAGGCGAACACAATAATCCCTTTACACGATTTTACAAACGATGTCCTGATAATAGGAACACGAAACAACTAGAATTATAGAAAGCTAGAGGTGTCTTAAGATGTGGAAAGTTGGAATTATAGGGGCTGGTTATTGG
>NZ_JARWKZ010000186.1:0-541 GCF_050577975.1 Rhizobium sp. BR 315
GAGATGGTGGATACGCCGCATAAAATGAAGATGGGAGTTACTGGCTGTCCGCGTAACTGTGCTGAAGTGCTGACAAAAGACTTTGGGGTTGTTTGTGTAGAAAATGGCTATCAGCTGTATTTCGGCGGAAATGGAGGCACCGAAGTTCGAGAGTGTGACAGCTTAACTACTGTTAAAACAGAAGAAGAGGTTATAACATTTGCAAAAGCATATGTACAATATTACCGGGAAAATGCGAATTACGGAGAAAGAACAGCTCCATGGGTAGAGCGCACAGGCGCTGATAAGGTGAAAGAAACACTATTAAATGAAGAGAATGTTAAACAGTTTGTAAGCCGTTTTGAAAAGGCGCGATTAACATATAAAGAGGCTTGGTCTTCCATATTGAGTGATGAAACGAAACGAGAAATGTATGAAGTAATTAAAGGATAATCGTTAAGGATAAAAATGGAGGGGGAAGTAAAAATGACAGCAACAAAAGAATGGACGAAAATTATGAAAAAAGCGGATCTGCCAGTTCAAATCGGCAAAGAAGTGCATC
>NZ_JARWKZ010000187.1:0-539 GCF_050577975.1 Rhizobium sp. BR 315
CCTTCATCAACTGCATTTCCAATTATTTATCAGCTATATGTTTCCTTAATAACATCATAGCCGAAGAAGGACTGTTGTGAAAGCGCTATCTGATTTCCTTTTGTATTTTATGTGCAAGCAGCCCTCCCATTTTAAAGCCAGCAATCAACTAATTCTTGATAATCCTTTTTTCTCATACCTGACACATAAGGATGCCCTTTTACATAAAACCGCAATGGTTTAGACGTCCATTCTCCTTTATTCGGGATGCCAACCCTTGCTGATACTGCAATGCTAGCCGGCGTCTTTCCGAGGCGAGCATCAATCGAAAGAGCAGATTCATTAAGCATCTTTCCATTTAGCTCCTTAGTAATTTCCATTGCCTTCGTCAGTTTTCCAGGTCCGTTGCTTATGGAAACTCCAGTAACCTTTCTGTTATTTTCCATTCTCGCCATTCCATCTGCAGGCTCCAACGCACGAATAAGGACTGCCTGCGGGTCTCCTTCTTCCTTTGTGACGATATTGAGCATGGCATGTGTATGCATCGTATAAATATAGAT
>NZ_JARWKZ010000188.1:0-538 GCF_050577975.1 Rhizobium sp. BR 315
TCCCGGTTTTCCAGCGCGGCATGGGTCCCGTTGCCGACCTCCAGCCTTGCATGATCGACGCCTCGAGGAAAAACTTCCTTCAGCTGGAACGCGGGTGCCTCTCCATACTGATATATAGCTCCGTCAGCATCGCGGATGATGAACCATAGATCGGGAGACCGACGCTTCAACTCCTTGAGCGCAGCCGAGTCAATCATCTGTAGCCGACCATCGGCATCTCTTGTCACATGCTCTGCAACGATGCGAACGGCTTGTTCGTTGGTGTCTTCCAGCTCCGGGTTGATGATCCAGACCCAGCCGACGAGAAGGACGACGAAGAGGACGAGAAGAAACGCCTGCAACGGAATCAGGCGCTTTATGAGGCCCCATCGCAAGGAGCGACTGCGCTCTATTTTCATGCCTTAGCCCGGACAAGGTAGCCGATATTTCGTACGGCCCTTATCTCAACCTCGGCTCCAGCCTGAACAAGCTTCTTTCGAATTCGCGAGATATGCGCATCCAGAGCGTTCGATCCGATTTCGTCTTCCAACGCATAGAC
>NZ_JARWKZ010000189.1:0-537 GCF_050577975.1 Rhizobium sp. BR 315
ATGTAAAGGAGGGAAACTAGCATGACAATACAATATTTCCAATCAAAAGGCTGTATTGTAGCTACCTATGCACCTAATCAGGTAGTAGCACATGTTCCACACAGTCTATACGCTTCAGCTAAACAATACCTTTACATGCAGGAGATTTCACATTCAGTCCATGTTAATCCTGATYACGATTCTATAGTGCTGTTCATCTTTGAAGGCAATTTAGATATACCAGAATGGGATTTACAATGTGATTCCCTCCATTATAAAAATTACTTGTATTTACTCGATTACAAAGAACTTTGGATAGACGATGGAAAGAGCCAACCTAAACTTGTGGCAATGGATTTATTACCTAATTTACTTCGTAGTTCGTTAGAAAAAGCGCTAAAGGAGTGGTACATATGAAAAACCTATATTCCATTACAGACTTATTTCAAGATCTGCAGGTGGTTGTCGATTATAACTATTGCCAACTAGAAAAAGTAGACGGCGACCAAAGTAACGCTAATATAATAACCCTATTCGATGAAGAAGAAGGTGTATCTA
>NZ_JARWKZ010000190.1:0-536 GCF_050577975.1 Rhizobium sp. BR 315
GATATTGATTTGATTATTTTAAAAGCATTTAAATTGGAGGGAATAAAAATGAAGTTTGTGAGTGTAGAACAACAGAAACGGTTTTTGGAAATCAAAGAGCAAATGCCTTTTAATCTTAAAKGAAACGACAAATTGTTATCTTTAGCTTATATTATGTCCAGTAGCAATGAACTAAAAACAAAATTACAACCTTATATACAGTGGGATAAAGGTTACGACTATGAGAAAATGATCCGTGAAATCCCTTTTTCTAAGGAAGAATTAGTTTTAGTTAAAGCTTCAGTAACTTTCTTTGATAATGGTGTAATCCTTCAATTCTCTGAGGTATTTACAGAACTAGAACAAACTGAAAGAGAAATAGTCCTGAATGCTGCTGATATCAGATATTCAAAAAGAGATATTTATGAGCCTGGAGAAGGCAATTTATATACTAAATAGAAAAGGTTGAATTTAATTGAAACAATACTCCTTTAACATAACAGCTACAACCTTAGAGGAATTTAAAAAATTTCTCCCGACCCATAAAAGTAAAAAAA
>NZ_JARWKZ010000191.1:0-534 GCF_050577975.1 Rhizobium sp. BR 315
GAATATGGCTATGTCTATGCGACGATACCCTCCAACGTCGAAAGGCCGGTTCCGGTCATCTGCTTCTGCTCTCACATGGATACAGCAACCGACTTCACCGGCACGAATGTCAAGCCACAGATCGTGCGAAACTACGCCGGCGGCGACATCAGGCTTGTCGGCGATCCGCAGCGTATCATTCGTTTCGACGAGCACCCTGCCCTCAAGGATCAGATCGGCAACGACATCATTACCTCCGACGGCACGACTTTGCTCGGTGCCGATKACAAGGCCGGACTCGCCGAGATCGTGGCCGCTGCGCAATATCWCGTCGCCAATCCGCAAGTCCGCCACGGCACCATAAAGCTACTGTTCACGCCTGACGAGGAAATCGGCCGCGGCGTAGACAAGGTGGATCTCCAGAAGCTCGGTGCGCAATTTGCCTACACGGTCGACGGCGAAACCGCCGGCCACATAGAAGACGAGACTTTTTCGGCCGATGGTGTCGAGGTCCACATACAGGGTGTTGCCATTCACCCCGGTTTTGCGCTGGGC
>NZ_JARWKZ010000192.1:0-529 GCF_050577975.1 Rhizobium sp. BR 315
ATTCAATACAGCATTAGTTAAAGGAGGCATCAAGTAATGAACAAACGAAAGTTACTGTGGGCTGGAGCAGTTTTGCTTGTGATTGGACTGATTGGCAGTCTAGCCACCTATAAACAAAGTGCAGAAAAATTTGATTTGAATGAAAGAAAAGTAATAGAAAGCAATAACTTTGAGCATGTGGAAATTTCAGCAGATAACGCTGCAATTGAAATTCATCCAATACAAGAGTCTTCAGCTTATGTTCAGCTATCGGGAACAAAAAGAGGAAATAGAGAATTGAATTATTCAGCAGAAGTTGAAAGCAATAAACTTAAAGTGATATTAAAGGAAAAAGGACATCAGCTTATTCCAATGAGCTTATTTGGGGACAGTGAGCTTAGCTTAGATTTGTACTTGCCGGAGAAACAATATGCCAGCATGATAGCAGATATTAAAAACGGCAGGATAAAAATGACAGAGTTGTCTTCAAGAGAAGTTGTGCTCCATACAGCAAACGGCCGTCTGGAATTGGCAAATATAACTGCAGAAA
>NZ_JARWKZ010000193.1:0-527 GCF_050577975.1 Rhizobium sp. BR 315
CCAAATAAATAACCTAACTGATCTTTAACTCCAAATTTTTGTACTTTCCTGTCTACATCTGGTATTACTAGCTCTCTGTTTGTTTGAGCCATCATTATCCCTCCAACAGAATTGTAATTATAAGACGGAAATTTCAAATAAATCAGTCGGTGCTTATGCAATTATCTTTAGATGTGCTGTAAGCTATGAACATTCAATCCGTTGTTAGCATAGAAAAACATTATTCCTCCCCTCTGCTTCACAATTTGTAACCCCTTACATTTCATAAAACACACTAGACCAAACTAACTGATGATGCCATAATTAATTTGTTTAATGAACTAATTAATTGGTCGTTATTAGATTAACACCCTCTAACTCGTTCGTCAAACACTTTTTGAAAGCGCTTTTTTAAATTTTTATACAAAAAAGAACGATGCTTTTAAAAAGCATCGGTTCATTTCTTATATAGCCAGCGCAATGCCACCATAAATTGCTCAATAAAGTATTCCCGCTGGTGATTAGCAGCTTGCCTTACTTCAAAAAGC
>NZ_JARWKZ010000194.1:0-526 GCF_050577975.1 Rhizobium sp. BR 315
TTTTCTGCGTAAACTAAATCATCATCGGCTGTATGCCATAGGAAGACAGGCGGTGTATTTATAGTGACATAACGGGCAGGACTTGCTTCTCTTAGCTGTTGGTCAGTAGGTGTGGTTGTATCGAAAACTGCCTTGCTTGATATTTCCCAAAAGCTTTTTTTATTCTCATCCGCATCACGCTCTACTTTTGCTTTCATCCATTCATAATCAAGGAGCGGATATCCTAATATAACAGCATTTGGCTTAAATAAATCGCTGCTTGCTTGAATAGACTCTTGGAGGAAGCTGTCTTGCCAATGAACAGCCATGCTTGCTGCCAAATGACCACCAGCAGAAAAGCCGCATAAAGCAATGGCATCTGGATTTACAAGCCATTCTTTCGCATTTCTTCTTACTAAAGATATCGCTTTCGCTAAATCAAGTAATGGATTGGGATAGAGAGAGCGCTCAWTTACCTCCGGTAGCTGTTTGAAATCTTTCACCCACTCACGAAAGTACGTATTGTAGCGCAACACAAATGTATGGT
>NZ_JARWKZ010000195.1:0-526 GCF_050577975.1 Rhizobium sp. BR 315
GTTATAAGGATATAGGTGGAGATACAATGATGGAAAAACCGGCAAATTCATATACGGAAAGCTGGCTGGCATTATCAAGCTTACAAGGTGCAATAGCGACGGAGCTTGAACATGTCCTGCAGCATCAGCATAAGCTTTCACTTAGAGAGTTTTATGTGCTTCTTTATTTGTCAAAAGCACCAGAGCATAAGCTTAGACTTCAACAGCTTCAAGATATGGTGGGCTTGAGCCAWAGTGCCTTATCAAGGCTTGTAACAAGACTTGAAGCGAAGGAATGCGGAGCCCTGCAGCGACATCTGTGCACAGATGATCGGAGGGGAATTTACACTGCATTGACTGAGTATGGTAAAGACAAGTTTGTGAAAGCAAATGAGACTTTTTCTAACACACTGGCAGCTATACTGGAAAAGACAGAAACAAAAAATGACCTTAGTTCCATATTGCAAATGATGATTGGAAAGAAGTAAAAGCTGATAAGCACATGTCCGCTTTTACTTCTTTCCTTTTTTTATATTTTGTTGTAACT
>NZ_JARWKZ010000196.1:0-523 GCF_050577975.1 Rhizobium sp. BR 315
GATTAAAATAGCTTTCTGCATTTTGAGCATTCCGAGTCGTGCTTCCCTAATTAGTCCAAAAATATAATCACATATTCCTCCTATGATAGCTGGAAACAACCAACATAACCCAATATCGTACAAAGGTAAGAACCGAGTGAATATATTACTTAGTGAATCCACCTGCATACCTGTAGCTTTTAAGCCATCAAATACACTTACAATAAATGTAAAGAGCAAGCTACCTTGATATACTTCTGATTTTCCATTAAACATAGATATTTTTTCAACAAGTTAGACATAAAGCCATATTAAATTTTGTGAACAATTACACTTAAACTATCCCGCCCTGATTGTGACATAAGAGTGGTTATTTTCCTTTATTACAGGAATGCTGCCACTTTAGCGACATAATAAAAGAGCACCCTTTTATTTAGTAAACTCCTATTTAGCTTAAATGAAGGATCAAATATCTATATCTAATTTATACAGGAACGCTGCCAGGTTTTCACCATAAAAAAACCACCAACTTGGTGGTCAGTGA
>NZ_JARWKZ010000197.1:0-521 GCF_050577975.1 Rhizobium sp. BR 315
CATAGGGCATAAACCGCTAGCGCGGTTTAGCCCGAAGTTGCGCTTTGCCGACCTGGTGGTTATGGCGGGGTGGCCGCACCCGTTCCCTTTCCGAACACGGCCGTGAAACGCCCCTGCGCCCATGGTACTTCGTCTTAAGACGCGGGAGAGTAGGTCGCTGCCAGGTCTGCAAATCGCAACTCACGCTAAATCGCTCAAGCAATTTATGCGTCTCATAATCTTCTCATCACAAAGCGGCTCTAGCCGTGTTACAATAGGCCGCTACACAAGCGGCCTTTGTCGCTTCTGGAAAGCAACCAATTCTCCCTCGGCGCACGCGAAATAACGTGCCAAGGGAACACACGACAAACCGCAAAGCGGTTTGCGTGGATGACGCAAGCCGAACACGGCTTGCTATTCGCGACAAATCGCTTCGCGATTTGCGCTGGTAACGCGGGGTGGAGCAGCCCGGTAGCTCGTCAGGCTCATAACCTGAAGGCCGCAGGTTCAAATCCTGCCCCCGCAACCAATATCCCATCCCT
>NZ_JARWKZ010000198.1:0-520 GCF_050577975.1 Rhizobium sp. BR 315
GTGTGGAAGTGCGGCAACGCATGAAGCTTACCGGTACTAATAGCTCGATTGGCTTGATCGTTCCCATTGCCAGTGCTCATCGAACAAGTTCGATGAGGCTTTAAGTTCAGCGCTCACGCATGAGCGGGTCTTCGACCCTATGCTCCGCGAGGGCGCCGGACGTCCGGCGACGCGCTTTGCGCTTGCGGTCYTAGCGACCGTGTCCGGACAACCAACGACGTGTTCAAATAGACAAAACGAAGTGACAAGCGTAAACCGCAAGGCGGTTTATCGCGACTTCACCAGCTTCTCATAGGGCATAAACCGCTAGCGCGGTTTAGCCCGAAGTTGCGCTTTGCCGACCTGGTGGTTATGGCGGGGTGGCCGCACCCGTTCCCTTTCCGAACACGGCCGTGAAACGCCCCTGCGCCCATGGTACTTCGTCTTAAGACGCGGGAGAGTAGGTCGCTGCCAGGTCTGCAAATCGCAACTCACGCTAAATCGCTCAAGCAATTTATGCGTCTCATAATCTTCTCATCAC
>NZ_JARWKZ010000199.1:0-519 GCF_050577975.1 Rhizobium sp. BR 315
GTATTAGTTGGTCTAGGATTGGGACTTCTAATTGGCTCATACTCATTAAAACCCGGAATCTTTAACTCTTTGTCTAAAATGAGTGATTATGTGTTTATTGCCATTTCAGATAGAGACAACCTTAGAATCATCATTTTTCTATTTGTTTTCGGAGGGCTTGTTGGTATGATGCAAGTTGCTGGAGGCATTAAAGGATTTGCAAAAACAGTACAGAAGCGAATTAAAACCGAGCGAAGCGCCTTAATCGTTGCATGGTCTACGATTCTCGTCACCTTTATGGATTGCGAGTTTAGGATTATGACTACTGGACCAGTTATGAAGGCTGCAAAAACATCCGTTGCCATTACGAGGGCAAAGCTTGCATATGCAATCGACGTTTCCACMGTTCCAGTAATTGTCCTAATGCCTGTGGCCACAACTTACACTGGATATATGGTTTCTGTTGTAGGAGGTTCGTTAAATCAATTAAATATTAACCGATCTCCTTATCAGCTTTTTTTAGCAAGTATCCCTTTTAAT
>NZ_JARWKZ010000200.1:0-517 GCF_050577975.1 Rhizobium sp. BR 315
GTAAGGTACAGCTTTGAAAATTTTCCTCCATGTATAGAAGGATATCCAATATCGGATTCTGTTTCCCATTAGCCGATTTGCAGTTATTGTCTGTTTGAAAATGCCGAAGCATTTCTGCAAAGATTAATACCATATAAGCGTTGATAATATCTTTTGAGCAAAAGCTTGGTTCGTAGAATTCACATAACAGATTCTCGACGTGTGAGCCTAGCTTATCACTGTTCTGACAGTGAAATAAAAGAAAGCGGTTATGCAGGCGATCATGTGATATAGCCTCTAATATAAAGTCGGAAATAATGCTATTGCTTGACAGCTGTCCGAGCATGGAAGCAGTAAAGTAGCTTTTATCCATGAGAATATTGATGATAATATCCTTTTCCTCTGCATCACAGATTGTATGAGGCACGTTTGTATCCATGATACAAACATCTCCGCACTGTAACGGGATAACTTTATCCTGGACGATTGCCGTGCAGGTCCCTGCATATACATAGTTCATTTCTATATAGTCATGAAT
>NZ_JARWKZ010000201.1:0-515 GCF_050577975.1 Rhizobium sp. BR 315
ATGTGGCCCTGCGCTACTTCAACGCCTCAGGCGCCGATCCGGAGCGCGAACTCGGTGAGTGGCACAATCCGGAAACGCATCTCATTCCCCGCGCCTTGCTGGCAACAGGCGGAGCGCTTGAGAAACTGGATGTTTTTGGTAGCGACTATGATACGCCCGATGGCACATGCGTCCGCGACTACATCCATGTGACCGACCTTGCCAGGGCGCATGTCCTGGCGGTTGAATATCTCCTGTCGGGCGGAAACAATCTTGCCGTCAATCTCGGAACCGGACGCGGCACCTCGATCAAAGAAATCATCCGTGCGATCGAACGCATCTGCGGCCGTCCGGTTCCGGTCGCCATGCGCATGCGCCGTGCGGGTGATCCGCCTGCCCTTTACGCAGCTTCGGATCTTGCTGCCGAAAAACTCGGCTTCCGCGCTCTTCATTCGGACATTGAAACGATCATTCGTACAGCAGCCCCCTTCTTTGGATTGGAGGTGCGGGCATGACCTCGATCCGGACACGTGCTC
>NZ_JARWKZ010000202.1:0-514 GCF_050577975.1 Rhizobium sp. BR 315
GCCTTGTACGGCGAAGCTGTTTTTAATGAACTTGGTGATGAGATATTCTGGAAATTCCATGATTCTGTCTACGCTAATCAGCCTGACAATGAAACAGTCGAAACGTATACGGAAGAATTCTTAACAGACCGTTTGAAGGATGCTGGTGCATCTGATGAAGACGCTACGAAAGTAACAGAGGCCTTCCAAAATGAAACATACAAAAGTTCTCTCCAAGATGATATGGATGATGTGAAAAGCTTGAACATTACTGGCACGCCATCCATTTATGTTAATGGAGTAAAATTTGAAGGCAACAGCTATGATGAATTATTGGAAATGGTCAATGAAGCAGCTGAAAAGTAAGAATCGTTAGAGAGTACATTCGTACTCTCTATTTTTTTATCCAGGCAGCTTCCTGCATTTGCCGTCTACCATTTGATAAACTCCCCTGCCTTCGGTTGTCGCCAATCTGCCATTATGAAAATACACCCCTGTGTTTTCATCGATTCCGTAATGAATAGAGGATGGATGC
>NZ_JARWKZ010000203.1:0-513 GCF_050577975.1 Rhizobium sp. BR 315
GATATTTACAGAAGAAAGGGCCATTATCATCTTGAAGGCGAACCGCCGTATATTCTCGGCTACGAAGGGGCAGGAGTTGTAGAAGCTGTTGGCAAACAGGTGCAGGGAATTAAGATTGGTGACTCCATTGCTTTCGCTGATGTACCTTATGCTAATGCCGAATTAGTGGCAGTCCCATTTCATAAAGCCATCCCAATCCCTGATAATATTGCCTTTACAGACGCAGCGGCTGTTCTGCTTCAAGGTTTGACTGCTCAATATTTGGTAGCGGACAGTTTCCCTGTCCAACAAGGAGATACAGTGGTTATTCATTCAGCTGCAGGCGGTGTCGGTCAGCTGCTTGTTCAATTGGCTAAAATAAAAGGAGCAAAAGTGATTGCTATTGTGTCATCAGCGCTTAAAGCAGAGGCGGCCAAAAAAGCAGGAGCGGACCATACGCTCACATATGCTGATAATTGGACAGCTTCCGTGCAGGAATTGACCGATACTAAGGGAGCGGATGTAGTCTATGAT
>NZ_JARWKZ010000204.1:0-513 GCF_050577975.1 Rhizobium sp. BR 315
GTATGGCTATATGCTTAATGGCAATCTTAAATCCGCAGAAACAAATGGCTGGTATGAAATAAAAGGAACGGTTGTAAAACAAGAAATCGACGGCGGTGCTATGCCGACCATTAAAGTGGACAGCATCAAAGCTGCTGAGGCGCCAAAGGATGAGTATTTATATCTCTTCTAGTTTGATAATCTTGCAAAATTTTCACTGTTCTTATAAGATAATAGTAATAAAATATTTATCGGGAGCTTGTGGAATCAGGCTGAGAGGATGACTAACTGTCATCGACCGTATGAACCTGTTGGATAATGCCAGCGCAGGGAGTGTACATAATAATAGACACTTTGTTTAGGCAAAGTGTTTTTTCGTTTTTAAGCTTATGTTTTTGTGAACTCCCGAAGGTCTAACGACATTTTCCGAGTTACTTTAAACATGAGCTTTTTTGTTTGGAAATAATACTAGAAGGCAGGGAAGAAAAAATGACATCAGTAAAACACAACCCAACAGCAGAAGAGCTTCTTACC
>NZ_JARWKZ010000205.1:0-513 GCF_050577975.1 Rhizobium sp. BR 315
AATATAGATTGTGCAGCTGCCTTAGTTAACTGAGTATCTTTATCTAATAAAAGCTCGTATTTGGCCCCATTTTTATCAGTGGCTACAATAGAGTAATGTACCACTTTAGAAAATTTTTCAATGACTTTATCACGATTAACAATCATTGCAAGCGTAGGTGTTTGTACACGACCAAGAGATAATACTTTACTGCTTTTACTTAACTTAGTTACCAGCATTGTACTATTCATACCGACCAATAAATCTGACTCTTCTCTTAGCTTTCCAGCTACTGCTAAACCCTCATAAAGAGAACCATCTTTTGCATTATTAAATGCTTTAGTTAATCCTTCCTTGGTCATATCTTGAATCCAAAGACGCTTTAAAGGCTTATTTACCCCACTTAACTTATAAATCTTACGGAAGATGTGTTCCCCTTCCCTTGCAGCGTCTGTAGCAATATAAATGAGATCAGATTGTTTCATCAGACTTGTGACAGTCTTAAATTGTTTTTTTACTCCTGGATTTTCTATA
>NZ_JARWKZ010000206.1:0-513 GCF_050577975.1 Rhizobium sp. BR 315
ATGTTGCAGCTATTTCTTCTATGTATACATTGGATGTGTATGAGTATAAGTCTTTTTTTAGCAATATTATTTTTAATATCACCATCCTGCTTAGCAATATGGAATATGAGATTCATAGCTTGGAACAGTCGAAATATGTTTACTTGAAAGGAATAGAAGAGGCAAATAGTGCAGAAGAAGTTGTTAAAAAGCTGGAGTGTTTTTTGCGTGATACAAAAACGGTAATTAATACAGTAAAAACGAAGCCGGAAAATGTCAATATCAAAAACATCATTGCATATATGAATGAGCATTATCGTGAGCCTTTGACACTTACTAATGTAGCGCAGCATTTTCATTTTAATCCATCCTATTTATCCAGCTATTTTTCAACACATATGAAAGAAGGCTTCAGCGAGTACCTTAACAGAGTTAGAATAGAAGAGGCATCTAAGCTTCTTGTTGCAGGCACTGCACCAATTTCAGAAATCAGCGGAATTGTCGGCTATTCAGACCACAGCTATTTCTGTAAAG
>NZ_JARWKZ010000207.1:0-511 GCF_050577975.1 Rhizobium sp. BR 315
ACGTCCTGTGGTGCTTTCTGCATGCGCGGCGCAGATGTCTGATTGACCATCTTCACGCTCGATTCCGCCAGGCTCTTGTGCCCCTCCATATCGACGACCAGATGCCAATGGCCCGATTCCGGAATGGACAGCCGGATCGGTGACTTCTTGGCGACGCCGCCGAGGAATTGGTGCTTGAGGGTTTCGGTGAAACGCTCGAAGTTCGAGCCGTTCATCAGCCTGACATTGGCGATTGCCGAGAGCGTGATTTCGATCACCGTTCCAGCGCGCTGTTCCTTGAGATCGTAGTGGCTGTAGCGGAAGGCAGGCTTCGACATTGTGCTTCTGTTCTTTGCGTATCTCGCCCGAAAGCTTACTCGAAAGCGGGTTAAGGAAGCGTTCGGTCGGATAAAGCGTGATGCCGAAAGTGTAGGCAGTTCTCGGACGACATCACGCTCTGGTGTCGAAACCTGCCAAGGGCGATTCAGTGCAGATTTGACGAGGTGGGGGCGAAGCCATCCAGATCGAGGAC
>NZ_JARWKZ010000208.1:0-511 GCF_050577975.1 Rhizobium sp. BR 315
CATATAAATCGGCAGATTCTCACCGATTTTCGGCAGTTCTAAATAACCGATGATTTCATCTCCTGCTTCTCCTTGTTGATCTGCTTTATCTTCACCAAACGGATCAATTTGCCCATCTCCCCAATTCTCCATCTCTGCATTTAATATACTGGCAGACTCCTTCTCCACCGCAAACTTGCTGGCTACTGCTTGCTCATAATAGGAAGCTATTGCTCGATCACGTTTAAAGTCGTTATAGAAAATAATCCATTGCGGATATAAAAGAATACATAAACCAACAAGAAATATTGTCATTCCTATTATTTTTTTCAGCATCATTCCGTATCCCTTTTTGCCTTTCTTCTGTCCCTGATAATCAGAATGATAATGATCAATAAAATGAGTGCCAGCGAGATAATATACTCTAAATAGCGCATGAAAAATGACTCGATATCCATTGCCTCATCTGCTGATACGAATGGTATTCTATGCCCTCTGACAAGCATGCGATGTGTATTAATCATATAAGGCT
>NZ_JARWKZ010000209.1:0-508 GCF_050577975.1 Rhizobium sp. BR 315
CTACAATCCTGCCATCATATGTAGTCCGCATATAAAAATACGGTCGTTTCGTCTCCCATATCATGCACTGTCCTTCCCAGCCAGCAAAGTTTTCAAGTCTGCTTGTTGCGATTGCGAAGGAACGATTTAATTCAGCTCCAAGCCGGTCCGTATGAAGTGCGGCTTCATACCCTGTTGAATAAATAATTTTTTTCGCGTGAATGATTGCTCCGCTGTCAGCTTTAATTTGCCAATATCCATCTATAAAGCCTTGCTCCTGTACATTAGTTTGTTCATATACACGGACATTTTGCTTTAAAGCTGCCTCTTTAATAAGCTGAATAACAAGCCTCTGAGGATTAACCTCCGCATCTCCTTCTGTAAGAATAGCAGCAGGCTTTGAGAAGCCGAAGCGCTCCTTCATTTGATTATCATCTAAATATTCAACAGGAAAACCGTGTTTTTTCAACATCGCATACTCTGTTTTCAACTTATCTGCATCTGTTTGACTGCTTGCATAATATAAACT
>NZ_JARWKZ010000210.1:0-508 GCF_050577975.1 Rhizobium sp. BR 315
GCGAACCACAATGTTGATGTGTTTACATTCACAGCCAAAGATTATCCTTCAAAGGCGGAATATGAACAAGATATACTTCGGAAACTAAAAGATTACGAGATAGAGTGGATTATCCTTGCAGGTTATATGCGTTTGATTGGAGATACACTGCTTCAGGAATTCCCTGGTAAGATAATAAATATCCACCCGTCCT
Organism: Rhizobium sp. BR 315; assembly: GCF_050577975.1. Classification (NCBI taxonomy): domain Bacteria; kingdom Pseudomonadati; phylum Pseudomonadota; class Alphaproteobacteria; order Hyphomicrobiales; family Rhizobiaceae; genus Rhizobium; species Rhizobium sp. BR 315. The sequence continues at coordinate 194 of NZ_JARWKZ010000210.1, forward strand.
TGCTTCCTAATTTTCCTGGCAAAGATGCTGTCGGCCAAGCGCTTGCAGCAGGTGCAAAGGAAACAGGGGTAACGGTTCACTATGTGGTTGAAGGAATGGATACAGGACCGATAATTGCTCAAGAGGCCGTCGGTATCATAGAAGGAGAAACGAATGAAAGCCTTCAAGCGAAAATCCAAAGCATCGAGCATGGACTGTATCCGAAGGTAGTTCAATCATTAGTCCTTTCCAATTGAGTAATTGCAGCAATAGACTACTATATGAAACAGGGGGAAATAAAGGAAATGAAAAAGCGTGCATTAATAAGTGTTTCAG
>NZ_JARWKZ010000211.1:0-508 GCF_050577975.1 Rhizobium sp. BR 315
GAAGCTAGCACCCTCAGCATGTAGTAAGGTTCTTCCTGTATATACCTTGGTCCTTTCGGTGTTTCTAAGAGGATGTTACTCCTACCTTCATAATAGATTGCCTCTAGTATAACAGCATCCTCACAGTCCACTAGTTTAATATTTTTTGAAGGACTCATAAATTCTATGATTCTTAAACCACTAAATGGAAAAGGTGTTGTATTAACAATCAATAACTCTTGTTCGGTTAACTGCATCTGTTCAGATAATCGCTTCTTAATCATATTTTCGATGCCGTCAGCAATTTCGTTTGCTTCTTTCATGCGATGAAGTACATCAGTTGCTACATCATCTGATATGCATCCTCCCATACTGTCATGCGCATGGCCCTCAAGTAACTTTTTCCAAGCTACTGAAAGTAATTTTTCTCCAATATGAATTCCCTTTGCCCTAGCAATAGCCATCATGGGTTCAACACGGTACAGAAGCTTTTGCTCCAGCAAAAAGCTATTAAGCTTAATATCATATC
>NZ_JARWKZ010000212.1:0-505 GCF_050577975.1 Rhizobium sp. BR 315
CGGCGCCATCGCCCTCATTCTCGGCTTCCAAACCCGCGCCGTCGGCATCTTACTTGCAGTCTGGTGCGTCCTGACCGGCGTTGTCGCTCATCTCGGCGCACCGGTGGACTTGATGAAAAACCTCGCGATCGCGGGCGGCCTCGTCATCCTTGCCGCCGCGTCACCGGGTTCGATCGCCCTAGGCTCCGTCCGACCAAAGCGCACCAGCCCTGCTGCGATGGTCTCGTCAAACGCCATGCTCGACAACTGACGCACGCCCGTCGGGGTGATCCTCCCGGCCGTCAACCATCTTCCTTCTCCCTCCTGTTACGATTGGAAACCCAATGAACACCCAGATCATTCCCCGCATCGGCATCATCCTCGGCTCTACCCGTGAGGGGCGCTTCGGCGACAAGCCCGCGCGCTGGATCAGCGACATTGCCGACAAACGCACGGATCTCGAATTCGAATTGCTCGACCTGCGGAATTATCCGTTGCCGTTTTTCGAAGAGCAATTGTCACCGAT
>NZ_JARWKZ010000213.1:0-501 GCF_050577975.1 Rhizobium sp. BR 315
CGTCGACGAGGGACAAATATGCTGCCTATTGCAGGACGCGGCGGCATTGAGACGACGGTTGATCAGACTCTGATGCGCGGGTTGAATACCGCAGGACCGTGGTTCGTCTCGGGCCTTCCTCTGTCTCACATGGCGCGTGTTGCCGTTTCAGGCTCGCAGAATCACAACGAGGGTTGCCCTGACCGGCCGCCACGCCCAACAATAAGCAGCGTGATGGAATTAAACCTTTCTCCTTTGTATTTGGCGCCCCTTCGTCAGGCTGCCTTTGTGGGGGGAATGGGAACTGTTGTCGCAATCGCCCAGACGAAAGCAGCGAGCTCGCGCGCGATGGCGACAGTGACGATGTTGGTGGGGCGGCCGCTGGCCTGCATGCGCCGGTATCGCTGGCATAGTCGCACTTGCGCCTTCCAGGCGGTCGCCCTGATCGCTTCAGGCAGCCCCTCGGTTCGCTTCAAGATTTCCTGGCCGACACGCGCAGGCAATCTGTAGGTCCATGCGCCT